>NZ_JBFACU010000029.1:0-107192 GCF_040641015.1 Streptomyces sp. NPDC021356
CGTTGTCGGGTGCGGGCCGGTTCCCGCGGCCTGCGGGCCGGTGGGGGTTTTCATCGCACCTTCGGTGCGATCCGGCCGTGCGCCGCAGTCGTCGGCCCTGGGGGGCCTCCTTATTGCGGCCCTCCGGTCGCTGCGCTCCCTGCGGGCTGCGTCGCTTCGCTCCTTGCGCGAAGCCCCGGGGGGCTCCTCCGGACGCCCGCCCCCCGGGGACCGGGGGACGAGCTGAGCTGAGTGGTGGGCCGGGGCGAGGAGAGCGGTTTCGTCGTTGTCCGCCGACACCGTCGTGGCCGGGGCGAGGGGCTGAGGTCGAAGAGGGAGAGAGGGGAGCTGCGCGACGTCGAGGGGTGCGGGCCGGCCCGGGGCCGGGGGAGGGAAAAGCGGCTGGCAGCGAGGGGGGTCGGCCGGGCCCGGACGCCCTCTAAAAGATCATGGAACTTCCGGGAAAAACCCTGGTCAGACCCCCTTTTCGGCTAGGCGATCCGGCCCAATACTGGTAATATTGAGCTTGTTGGAAGGGGGTGGCACCCCGGACAACGAGAACCCCTCGAAACCCGTTGAAAGGTGCTGGACATGACCGTCAAGACCCGCAACTCTCGCCCCGCCGCCAAGAAGGCCACCGAGACCCCGCAGCCGGTCGTCACCGTCGTTGACACCCGTCACCCGAAGTCCGGCCTGTCGGTCAGCTACCGCGTCACGGTGGACACCGTGGAGCGCGCCGAGGTGATCAGTGAGGCGGGAGTCTCGGCCGGGCTGGTCGCCCGCCTCACGATCCAGGCGGGCCCGCGACAGCGCCCCGTGACCATCATGGCCAGCCGCCTTATCGGCGAGGGTGAGTGGTACGCCGACGCCATGACCGAGCGCGGCGGCCGCGTCCACCACTCCCGTGGATTCGGGAACCGGCGCGGGGTTCCCCGTCGCCTCCTGTCCGACCTGGGCGACGTGCTCACTCTCTGCGCGTACGACGTTCGCGGACTGGTCGAGGACGCCGAGCCCGGCCGCCCGCTGAAGCTGCGCAAGGTCAAGGCCAAGCGCAAGGCGAAGGCCGCCACCGAGGCGTAACCCGCAGGGCCGGGGCGCGGCGAGCGCCCCGGCCGCAAAGGGGGGCCGGATGAGAAAAACCCTGGTCAGGCCCCCCTTTTCGCTTCCAAATCCGGCCCAACACTGGTAATATTGAGCTTGTTGGAAGGGGGTGGCACCCCGACCGGCACCGCTCGAAACCCGCACCACTTCAACGAGAGGCACCACCGAGATGGCTACCAAGACGACGCGCCGCCGCTCCACCAAGCCCACCAAGACCCCCGAGGAGCGCGCGGCAGAGGTAGACGCCCTCCACGAGCAGCTCAACACCGCGATTGCTTCCCTGGTCTCCGCCGACGGATGGAAGGCGATGCTTCGCGCGACCGTCGCGAACCTCGGCCGCTACTCCGCCAACAACATGCTGCTGATCCTGGCCCAGTGCCCGCACGCCACCCAGGTGCGCAGCTTCAAGCAGTGGAAGGAAAACGGCCGCTCCGTCCGCAAGGGGGAAAAGGGACTGCGGATCTTCGCCCCCATGACGGTGAAGAAGAAGGACGAGACCGGCGCGCCGGTCCTGGACGAGAACGGCCAGGAGCAGAAGAGGACCCTCTTCAAGACCGTTGCCGTGTTCGACATCAGCCAGACCGACCCCATCGAGGGCGAGGCCGCCCCCGAAGAGCCCACGGAGCCCGCCTACGCGCTCGGCGGGAAGGTGGAAGGTGACGCCCCAGCCGAACTCTGGAACGGCCTTACGGCCCACGTCGAGGGCCACGGGTACACGGTGCGGCTGGAGTCCACCGGCCGCGCGGACGGGTACACCGACCCCGCGACCCGCGTAGTCGGCATCCAGGCCAGCGACCCCGAGGCGCACCGCGTGATCACGCTCGCCCACGAAGGCGCGCACATCGAGTGCGGTCACGTCGCGGACATGGACGAGTACCGCCGCCACCGGGGCCGCATGGAGTGCGAAGCCGAATCCGTCGCGTACATCGTCGCCGGGGTGGCCGGACTGGACGCCGCCCTTACGTCCGTCCCGTACATCGCGGATTGGGCAGGCCGGACCGCCGAAGAAGTCCGCGAGACGCTTGCAGCCGCAAGCGCGACGGTCGTCCGCGCCGCCCGCGCGATCCTGGCCACCACCACCGCCACGCCGGACGAGGCGACGGAGACGGACGAGGTGGAGCGCGCGGCGGAGGAGGCCGCCCACGCCGCCTACCAGGAGGTACACGCCGAGATGATCGAGACCGCCCAGCAGCGCGAGCAGCGCCAGCCGCTCAGCACCGCCACGGAGGTCACAGCCCCCGCCCAGGGGTGACGCAGGGCCGGGGGAGGGGGGAAGCCCCTCCCTCCGGTGCGGCGGGAGCGCGCCGAACGGCCGCCGTGGCGCGGCAGCCGACGACGGCCCCGCCCGCACCTACCGTCGGGCGACGGCCGCGCCGCCGGTCCAGCGGCCCGGTGCGCCCGCCGTGGGCGCACCAGAACTACCCCGCCGGGGCGGCGGATGGCACCGCCTCCCCGGCCCCCTCGAAACCCCCACCACCATGCCGCGCGGAGGACAGACCAATGAACGTGCTCACCATGACCACCTGGGTTGCCGTCTACGGATGGGGGCCCGAGACCGACGCACCCGCACTCGTCGTCTACTCAACGGCCACCAACGAGCAGACAGCCCGCGAGCTCGCCGACACTGCCGCCGAGAAGTTCGGCCGCGAGAACGTGTGCCACTGCACGGACCAGGAACCGCAGCTCTGGACCGTTCTGCGCGTTCCCTTCGGTCAACTCCCGCCGCAGCCCGACGAAACCAGCGCGAGCCTGTACGTCGGAGAACGCGGATAGCCGTCCGCGCCCGTACGGCGGAATCCCCGCCGTACGGGCCGCCGGACCGTGGTCGTGTGCGCGGTGGGCGGCGGCCGGCCGGGGGTGGCCGGGCCGGGCGCGGAGCGCCGTGGTGGTGGCGGCCGCGTGGGCGCCGGCCCCGCCGCCGGGGTACGGCCGGTGCGCAGCGCCGTGGTGCGGCACCCGTCCTTCGGCCGGGTACTGGTGGCTCCTCGCCCCCAGACCCCTCGCCAGCGCCCAGGGCGCGCTGGACCGCCCAGGTGGAAAGACGACAGGCCCCGGGCATCGCGGGGCTGTCCCGCGGCGTGCGGCGCCGTTGTCGGGTGCGGGCCGGTTCCCGCGGCCTGCGGGCCGGTGGGGGGTCTCATCGCACCTTCGGTGCGATCCGGCCGTGCGCCGCAGTCGTCGGGCCCGGGGGGCCCTCCTTATTGCGGCCCTCCGGTCGCTTCGCTCCCTGCGGGCTGCGGTCGCAAGCTCCCTTGCGCGAAGCCCCGGGGGGCTCCTCCGGACGCCCGCCCCCCGGGGACCGGGGGACGGGCTGGACTGAGTGGTGGGCCGGGGTGATTCCTCCGCGCCGTTGTCGTCCGCCGGCGACGTCGTGGTGACCGTTCGGGGCTGAGGTCGAGGAGGGCCAGGAGGAGCTGGAGCCGGTGGAGGAGGTGCGGGCCGGCCCGGGGCCGGGGGAGGGAAAAGCGGCTGGCAAGGAGGGGGGCGGCGGGGCCCGGACGCTCCCTAAAAGATCATGGAACTTCCGCAAAAACCCTGGTCAGACCCCCTTTTCGGCTATGCGATCCGGTCCAACACTGGTAATATTGAGTTTGTTGGAAGGGGGTGGCACCCCGGACAACGAGAACCCCTCGAAACCCGCACCACACGGAGGCAGCCGACATGACCATGACCGCGACCCGCGCCCCCCAGCTCTTCACCTGCACGTGCAGCGCGAAGCCGGAGCCCCACCTGGCCCCCGTTCAGCGAATCCTGGTCGCGGGGGCCCCGGAGGTTGACCCGCAGTTGGTGCGCCGGGCCCTGGAGGATGTCCGTTACGACCTCTCGCTGTTCTACGGCTCCGACGTGTTCATGGTCGTCACGTTCCAGGAGGGGGAGGAGACTGGCACGGTCGCCGCCGCCCGAGCCTGGGCCGTCGCGAACGGCATTGCCGAGGAGTCGCGCGGCGAGGAGACCGTCAGTGCGAACCTGATCTTCACCGACCCGGCCGACCGGCCCGCGTGGGGCGAGCGCCCCCAGGTCGACCGGCCGACTTTCTTCTACGACGCAGCCTGACGAAAAGCAGGGCGGGGGCCTGAAAAATACCTGGTCAGGCCCCTTCCCCGCTTCCGAATCAGGCTCAACACTGGTAATATTGAGCTTGTTGGAAGGGGGTGGCACCCCGGACAACGAGAACCCCTCGAAACCCGGCAACCGCAGGAGGACACCATGTCCCGCACCGATCACCACCGCCGTCCCCGCCCGGTCCGCAAGGGCAACCCCACCCGCGTACTCGGGGTTAACGACCAGGCCGCCGCCCGCGCCGGAATCCTGACGACGGCCGTACGGCTCGACGACGGGAACCCGCAGTACAGCCGGAGCGCGAGCGTGTGGGCGACCAAGCCCGGCACGCGGAAGGCGTACCAGACCGCCACCCACCGCGCGGACCGCGCCGCCGTTCGCGCGGCGCTCTCCACCACCGCGTACCGCCGCGACCCGGCCCGCCGCCAGGCCCTCCGCATGGAGCGCGCCCTTACCCCGGTCACGCGCCGCCGCGTGGACTGGGACATGAGCTGACACCCCCGGCCGGGGCGGCGGATGGCACCGCCGCCCCGGCCCCTCGAAACCCGCCCCGTTCAGCCAGAGAGAGGCCCTAATGACCACCGCGACCGTCACCCCCACCATTCACGTCCGCGCCGTCGCCACGACGCCGCTGTACGGGGCCACCTGTGACGAGTGCCCCGCATGGGCCGGGGAGGTCACGGACGACCGCGACGCCCACATGTGGGACGTACGGATGCACGCGGCAAAGCACCCGGACCCGACCGCCGGAGCCCGGTGGACGCCCGGCAGGGTCGCGCCCCGCCCCGCGACGCGCGGCCACGAGGTCGGAGAGGTGCCGATCTACCGCGTGATCTGCGACGAGTGCCCGCGATACGTGGGACGTGGAGGCACCGACCGCGACCGGGTGACCGCGTACGCCGAGCTGCACCGGAACGTGCACACGGCCTACCAGCGGATGCGCGCCGAATCCTTCAGCTCCCAGGCCATTGCCGCCCACCGGGCCGCCGTCCAGGCCGACCCCGGCCGGTGGGCCCACCGCACGTGGTGAGCGCGGCGGCCGCCGAGCGGTAACCGGCGGCGGCCGCGCCGACCACTCCCCGACCGACCCCACCGCGCGCCCGTCCGTCCGCCAGCCGTCCGCCGGGCGACGGCCGCACGTCTTCAGCGCCCCCCCCGGCGCGCATCCCGCACTCGGTACCTCCCGGGCCCCGCCCGTGGGCACCTTCTCCACGACAAGGAACCTGATGAACACCACCATGTCCGAAGCCAGTTCCACCAGCCTGCGCATGGCCGTCGAGGCCGCCCGCGCGGCCGCCAAGGCCGCCGCGCACACCGCCGCCCTGATCCTGATCGAGGCGGACGGCGGCGGGGGCAACATCCACCGCGCGTGGCGAGGCGAAGGCCCCGCCGACGCCTGGTGCGTGGTCACCTCCGCGCACTTCACCGCGCACCTCCTCTCCGAGTCGCACGGCGACCGCGCGCACGTCACGCTGACCGGCATCACCCCGGCCGCCTACGAGCAGATGCGGACATGGGCCGAGGACCGCGACGACTGCCGCCACGATCACGGCTGCGTCTGCCTTGACGACCCGTGGCCCACGCTCGCCTTCCTCTCCGAGTCCACCGAGGAATGCCGGATCGACTACCGCCGCGCCGACGAGGACGAACGCGGCAGCGCCCGCCTGGCGTTCAACCGCATCACCGTCACGCTCTTCGACGAGCCGGTGACCGTGGTGGACACCCTGCTCCGCATCGCCCGCGCGGCCGCCTGACGGGCGGCAACGACCGCAGCGCCCCGCATTCCCGGGGCGCTGCGGCCCGCTCCGAACTGACCATCGCGGAGCGCGACCGCGCCGACAGGCCCCAGGCCCCCGGCGCGGCCGCGCCCCACGGTGGTCACTGACCACCACGGGCGACGGACCGTCGCCCGTGGCCGGCACCGTGCGCCGCCACGTCCCAGCACCACCTACAGGTGGCTGCCCCACCCTGCGAGAGGAACCCCATGACCGACCTGACCAAGCTGCCCCACACCGGGCTGCACGTCCCCCACGACCGCTACACCCTCGCCGACTTCCAGCAGATGACGACGCGCTGCGGCATCGCCTACAACGCCACCGTCCACGAGGGGGAGCGCTGCGTGGGCGTCATCGAGAACCAGGGCAACGGCGGAGGCACCTGGTTCTTCCCGGCCACCGCCGCCGACCACCGGGCCGTCCACGAGTTCGCCGCCGCCTGCCGCATGGACGGGGAACCGCTGTCCGAGGAGGAGGTGCTGGACCACCTCATCACCGAGCACGAGACCGCACAGGAAGTCGCGAAGTGCGCGCGTCGGCGCGCAAGCCTGATCCGCGGATTCGAGGAGGACGGGCTGCCCGCAGTCACCATCGCCATCGGCACCCCGCCCGTCTGGCTCGACCGCGCCGACTCCCCGTTCCTGCCCCGGCTCGCCCGCGACCTGAAGGCCAGCGACCCCGACGTAGCAGTCTGGGAATTCTGGACCGGCGACCAGTGGAAGCCGCTCAACCTCCCCACCGCCACCGACTGAAAACCCCTGCTCAGGGCCCCCTTTTTGCTAGGCGATCAGGTCCAAGACTGGTAATATTGAACTTGTTGGAAGGGGGTGGCACCCCGGCCAACGCCACCACTCGAAACCCGAACCGGAAGGCACCTGATGCCTGCATACATCGACGACCTCGAAGAGCCCTGCATCGACTGCGGCGCGGACGAGGGGGAGCCCTGCGACCCCGAGTGCGAGCACTACGACGAGGAGCTCCACGGCGGGTACACCCGCGAGATCGAAGCCCCCTCGCAGTACGAGGAGCCCGTCCCGCCCGGCTGGTAGAAGACGGCCCCCACTGGGGCGGCGGATGGCACCGCCGCCCCGGCCCCTCGAAACCCACACGACGGAGGAACCGTGAAGTTCACGCTGGTCCACATCTTTCCCAACGGCACCGAGCAGCCCGTATCCGTGCCGATGCCCACGATCGGCAAGGCCGCCGCCCTGGCCGCCCAGTCGCTTCTCGACAACCGGCGCGCGACCAAGGACGAGGCGGCCGCGTTCGCGGACCACCTGGCGAAGCACATGCACGTCGGCAAGACCCTGATGCACTGGCCGTCCCGGTACGCCGCCCGCATCGAGTGCGCCGAGACGATCGCGGAGCCCGATCCGAGCTCGCTGCGCATCACCAAGCCCCAGAAGCGCACTTACCTCGGTGTCGAGGCGGAGACCTGGGAAGTCCGCACCGGCGGCCCGCTCTCCCTCCGGACGATCTACCTCCGGTGGACCACTGACGATCGGCACTGGGTCACCGAAGACCCCGTCATGCTCGAAAACGGGAGCTTCTTCACCGGTGGCGGCCCGCAGCCGCACAAGGCCGGAGACCTCTCCGCCTGGACCATGCGAGGAGACGGCCGCAGGGGTTCCTCCTGCCACATCCTCGTTCCGGATCGACAGCTTCCCCAGGACGCACCCACGGACCGGCTCCTTCTGCCCGCCAGGTAATCGGCGGGCACACCCCGGCGGCCCGCCGGAAGAGACCCCCTGACCGAAGTCCGGTCCGCCCTGCCGGGGCGGCGGTTGGCACCGCCGCCCCGGCCCCGCTCGAAACCCGCACCCAACGAGAGGAACACCCCTTGACCACGACCACCACGACCACCCCGAAGCGCTACGAACTCGGCGCACGCAACGCCAGCGGCCGCTACCCCGTCACCGTCGACGGCCGCCCCGCCGGTGACATCCACCGCTTCCACGGAGAGTGGTACGCCCGCCCCCACGGCCACGCCGAGGAGAGCCGCCACGACGACAAGGACACCGCCGCCTCCCACCTGGTCGACCTGGTCGACTCCGGCGCCACCGACCCCGCGGCCGCCCCGGCCAAGGCCCCGGCCGCCGCGGCGCAGGGCATCGTCCCGTGGCTGTCCCCGCGCCTGAAGCCGACCCGGCGCAACATCCTCAGCGCGGGCATCGCGCTCGCCCGCGTCACCGAACTCGCCTGGCTGCCGCAGGACGAGGACGGCAACGCCACCGGCTACCCGGGATCTGACAACCCGTGGGAGCTGACGTGCCGGTTGGACGGGAAGGTCGTCGTCCGCTGGTGGTCGCACCTGCGCGGCCGCAACGGCGACAACACCCCCCGGCCGGTGTACCGGCACGAGGGGTGCATCGACTTCGAGGACCAGGCCGGGAAGGTCGCCGCCCTGGTGGGCGAGCCCCCCACCAGCTGCCCCTGCCGGGAGATCACCCACCCGACCACGGCCGAGGACGTCGAGAAGCTGCTGGAGCGCGCCGAGCGCGCCCGCAAGGCCGACGACGTCGAGACCCTGCGGCCGCTGCTGACGCAGCTGCTCGGACCCTGCCCCGCCAGCAGCGCCCGCGCCGAGTCCATGAAGACCTTCCTGCCCAAGCCCAAGAACTGACCGACCCCGACCAGGTGGGGCGGCGGCGCGGCCGCCGCCCCACCGCCCAACCGAGAGGAGCGCGATGCCGCGCGTCACCCGCCAGCACACCGTCGCCCACCACCTGGTCCAGGGCGGCCTTATCGACCTGAAGCTCACCGAGGCCGCGCAGAAGAAGGACCGCCCCGGCCTCTACCGCGAGGACGGGTTTTCCGTCCGCAGCTACCACGCGCCGGACGGCACCCTGCTCACGGTGGCCGGCGCCTACGGGCCGGACTGGGTCATGACCCGGGCCGAGATCCGCAACCGGCTTCAGCAGCCCTACATCCGGTACACCGTCACCGACGACGCCCCCGGCCTGGCCGACCACGAGCAGCTCGTCCGCTGGGCCACCGGCGAGGAACTCCACGCCCGCAAGCGGACCGCGGCCGCGCGCCAGGCCCCGCTCGTCGCCCAACTGCGCCGCCAGCAGAACGAACAGGACGCCGAGGACGCCGGACAGTCGGCCCTGTTCTGACCCCCGGCCGGGTCCGCGCCACACCCGGCGCGGACCCTCCAGCTCCCAGGGCCGACGCTGGAATTCCGCGACCAAGGCGCAGTCGCATCTAAAACCGCTGCTCAAGGGCCCAATTCTGCTAGGTGATCAGGCTCAAGGCTGGTAATATTGAGCTTGTTGGAAGGGGGTGGCACCCCGACCAGCGCCACCACTCGAAACCCGTACGAACGAAAGGCAGTACCCCGTGACAGAAACCCCTGCGAAGGGCGTCATCACCATCACCCACACCCGGGCGGAGGGCACGATCCTCACCGGCTCCCGCAAGGGTGACGGCATCTTCGAGATCGTCCGCGGTCACAACTTCTGGTTCTCCAGGAACGTGGACGGCCTGTTCCTCAAGCGCTCCCGCGACAGGGAGGCCCAGACCTGGCGGATCAACGCGGCGGCCGAAGCCCTCCGGGCGGCGGGTCATGAGGTGACCGTCGAGATCGACGAGGACACCCGGCGCTCCTTCGCCGAGGCCGAGGCCGACCGCGAGGAACGCGCAGCGGAGAGGGCCGACCGGTTCAGCGACCGCGCGGGCCGGGCCGTCGCCTCGGCGGACGCCCGGCGAGCGGCCGCCGATCAGCTCTCGAAGCGGTTCGAGTTCGGACAGCCGATCCTGGTCGGCCACCACAGCGAGGGCCGCGCCCGCCGCGACGCCGCCCGGATCGACGCCAACATGAGGGCCTCGTTCGAGGACCGGGACCGTGCGGGGTACTGGTCCAACCGGGCCCAGGCATCGGAGAGCTACGCCCAGCACCGCAATGACCCGTACCGCACGCTGCGGCGCCTGGAGAAGCTGCGCGCCGACCTGCGCGCCCAGGAGCGCCACCTTGCGGCCGAGACCGCAGCGGGCCGGGACGGGGCGCGGCACGCCCGGCTCATCGAGGAGATGACCGAGGAGATCGCCCACTGGGAGGGCATCGTCGAGAAGGCCAAGGCCGAAGGCGTGAAGGTCTGGGGCCCGGAAGACTTCACCGCAGGCGACTTCGTCCGGACCGGCGGCTCCTGGCACGAGGTGATCCGCGTCAATCCCAAGACGCTGTCGATCGCGTGGAACTTGCGCCTTGCCCCGAAGCCGGTCATGACCCGGGAGGACGCCACCGTGCCCGGCTACCGCCTCGGCACCTTCACCGTGGACTACACGACCGTACGGGCCCGTTGTCCCGGCGAGGTGATGCGCGCCTTCCTCGCCGACGGGAAGGTCCCCGGCACCAAGACCGCGCACGAGGCTTCCGAGAAGCTGCCGGCGAGCGCGGTTCGGGCGGCCGAGGCCGCGAAGCCGAAGACGAAGAAGCGCAGCGACCCGAAGACCCCCAAGCGCGTCAGGGTCGAGTGCGCCCCGGACCGCACCGCGGCCACCCTGACGTTCCTGACCGGGCGCAGCCAGCCGCACAAGGACTTCGAGCCGGTGACCCTTACGCCCCCGGAGGGCGGGAAGTTCGCTGAGACCATCTGGGCGAACACGCTGCGGACCGCAGCGGTCGAGTACCTGGCCGGGCGCGGCTACCGGTTCCGAGAGGCGGGGTGGAGCGGCGAGTCGATCCAGGGCGCCAGCCGCGCCATCGAGGAGATCCCGGCGGCCGAGCCCGCGCCTGAAGCGGTCGAGGACGAGAAGCGGGGCGAGCAGGCCCCGGCCGCCGAAGAGCAGCCCGCCCCGGCGGAGACCTGCCCCATGTGCCACTCCGGCCAGTGGAACCCGCAGGCGCGGGTCTGCGGGCACTGCCACCACAACCCGACGGCGACACCGGCGCCCGCGCCGGCCCCCGCTGCGGGTGCGCAGGACTGGCAGGAGGCCATGGCCATGGTGTTCATCGTCTCGAAGAACACCCGCCGGGCCCGCAAGCGCGCCCTGTGGGCCATGACCCGCCGAGAGGCGCAAGCCGTGTGCGGCGACTCCCGCACGGCGGGCCGCTCGTACATGCTCACCTGGTCCGACCGGCCCGGCAACGAGGGGACCGACTGGGAATGGGTGCCGGACAACGGCAGCCTTGACCCGGTCCTCGCAGACCTGGGCATCACCCCGTGGCGCGAGTGGACCGCAGCCCGGGGCACCGCCACGGCGTAGTCGGCGCACACCCGGGGTTTCCGGCCGCCAGACCGGCGGCCGGAACCCCTTGGGAATCAGGTTCAAAGGTGGTAATATTGAACTTGTTGGAAGGGGGTGGCACCCCGACCAACGCCACCACTCGAAACCCATCACCGGAGGCACATCCGTGAGCACCTCAACCGAGCAGACGACCGCACGCCCTACCCGCATCACGCAGCGCTTCACCGAGGCCGTGATCAACCTGGTCCGCTTCCTCGGCCCCGACCCGGCCGCCATCGTCCGCAAGGTCCCCACGAAGAACTGACCCGTACACCCCGGGGGCGGCGGTTGGCACCGCCGCTCCCGGGCCCTGCTCGAAACCCCTCCGGTCCGCCGGAGGCGCTCCTCCACTACACCCTCCCTCTGGAAGAACTCCGCGTGTATCAGCGCAACTTCAGCGTTGCCCACCTTGCTGTGTGGGTCGCCATCGGTGCCGTTTTCGAGAGCTGCTGGCATCTCGTGACACACCAGCCGTCGCCCATGTGGGCGCGGATCGCCTTCGCGGGCGCGGCTTACCCGGCCGCGCGCCCGATCGCGGCCGCGCTGACGCGGCGATACGCCCGACGTGCGGCCAACCGCCCCTGACATCAGTTCCGGCCCGGGGGCGGCGGTTGGCACCGCCGCTCCCGGCCCCTCGAAACCCCACCCCGAACGAGGAGGACCCACCACCCATGACCCACCCCGCTCCGTACACCTTCGACCCCAGCAACCTGACCCAGGCCGTGGACGAGGCCCGCGACCGCGTCCACCGCGCCGAGGCGCGTATGGCCCGCGTCGCCTGCGCCCTCATCGCCGCGTCGGTCCGCGACATCCTCACCAAGTACGACCCCGACCCTGCCGCGCCGTTCGACGCCGTGGCCTTCCGGCTCACGGTGAACCAGCACCAGCGGGTGATCACCGATGGCACCTACTGGACCGCGTCCGGCGAGGAACGCCGCATCGCCGACCACCTCGACCTCTTCGGCCTGGCCGAGTGGACCGCCGAACTCGACCACTACAACCGCGCCGTGTGGGAGCCCCTGTGCCAGTACGAGGGCAGGGAAGGCGACTCGACGCACTACCGGCTCGACCTCGCCCAGGCTGCCGTCCTCCCCGCCGAGATCCAGAACAGCGCCCGGGTCGCCGAGATCCGTGACCGACTGGCCGTGTCGACCCGCGGGCCCTGGTCCAGCGAGGAGTTCGTCTACAACCGCGACGGCGGACTCGTCAGCGCCGGTGACCCCGACGCTGTGCACACCGACTTCGTTGTCTCGGACGCCGACGACATCAAGGTGGCCGAGATCGCCGTCAACCACGACGGGCCCGAGGACACGGAGACCCCCGAGGAGGACATCGCCGCCACCCGGGCCAACGCCGACCTGATCGCCCGCGCCCCCGAGGACCTGGCGTTCCTGGTCGCCTACCTGGCCCACGTCTGCGGAGGCGAGGACGCCGAGGCCGCCCACCTGCGCGGGTACTGCGGCCACTGCGGCACCGCCCTCTACACCTCCGCCCTGGAGCAGACCCCGGCACCGCTGGACAGCACCGAGTGCCTGAGCCGCCGCCTCCCCGGCGGCCGCACCCTCCAGCTCTCGCACGTCCTGCGCCCCTGACCCGCACCGGGGGCGGCGGTTGGCACCGCCGCCCCCGGCCCGCTCGAAGCCCCGACCGCACGAGGAGGAACCGTGCCCGGCATCCGCTACGCGTCCGACAGCGTCCTGATCCCCACCACCCCCGGGGCCCTCCTGGAGTGGGCCGCTGCGCACATCGCGCGCGTGGGGATCTACCAGAGCCGACACAGCCTGTTCTCCGGCCCCGGCCGACTCATCAACCGGCGGTGCTCCGTCGGCGGCGCCGTCGATATCGCCGCCGGCCGCGACCGCATGACCCCTGACCGCACATACGACATGGACGTCATCGCCGCCGTCCTCGAAGAGGCGTACCGCGTTCTGGCGGACCACCTGAACGGCGCCCCCGTCCAGACCCCCGAGGGCACCGACCCGAAGAAGTGGCGCCGCGTGATCGTCCACCAGTGGAGCCTGGCGCCCCGCCGCACGGCGCAGGAGGCGGCCGCCGCGCTGCGCGAGGCGGCCGAGCTCGCCGACGCCGCACACCGCCTCTTCTGAACGTCCCCTGTCCGGGGCGGCGGTTGGCACCGCCGCCCCGGCTCTCTCGAAACCCGAACCCACCCGAGGAGATACCGACCGTGCACGCCAGCACCCTTGCCGCCGCCCACCCGGCGGAGAAGGCCGACACCGTCCGCTGCACCTGCTGCGGACTCCACAAGCCCCTTGTCTCCGGTGCCGTCATCGACCACCGCCCTACCCGCGCCGCTACCACCGACTGCCCGGGTAGCGGCGCCCGCCGCCGCACCGGCGCCGAGCGTGCCAAGGACGCCCGTACCTGGGCGCAGGCCCTGGTCACCGGCGACTGGGGGCAGATCCTCGGAGCCCTCCAGACGAAGGTCGATGCCGACGCGCGACGCCCGCCGGCGCTGCCAGACCCCGCCCCGGTGAAGCCCGAACCCCTTGACATGGAGGAGTTCGCCGCCCGCAGCGTTGCCGCCGCCGTCGCGGCGCACGACCAGCAGCTCAGCCTGTTCGACCGTGCCGATGCCGTCCGGCCCGCGCGCCGAGCCCGGCGCCGTCGCCGCACCCCGGCGGAGATTCTGGGCACCGATGCGAAGTGGGCAATCCTGCACGTCCGGCACGCCTCCGGAATGTTCACGGTCCCCGACGACCTGCTACCCGGGTCGACTCCCGAGCAGACGGCCGCCGCGGAGGCCGAGGGCGCCGTCCACTTCGACCTGACCCAGCGCCGTGCCGAGGCCCGCGAGGACCTCGCGCCGCCCGCCGTCGGCCGCCCCGTGGTGGTCATCCCGTGCAGCGCCGGTAAAAGGCCCCTGCCCGACGGGGCCGACGAGCTCCCCGCCGCCCAGCTCTACACAGGCCCGTACTTCGCGAAATGCCTCGCCGCCGCCCAAGCCATTCCTGGCGGATGGGTCGTCATCGTCAGCGCCGAGTACGGGCTGATCACTCCGGGCACCCCGATCCGCCCGTACGAGAAGCGGCTGGACCCGCGGGCCGTCGACCACGGCAAGCACCGCGCCCAGGCGGCCGCCATGGGCCGGGCCCTGCTGCACGCGCCCGAGGTGATCGCGCTCGCCGGCAAGGACTACGCCGACGCCGCGGCGGCCGTCTGGCCCCACCTTCTGCGCCCCCTTGCCGGGGCCGGCATCGGCACCCAGCTCCAGCGGCTCACCCGCATCGCGGCGGCCCGCGACCCGCGGGCCGCCGCCCTGGCCTACGCCGCCCAGGCCGCCGGGCGGTAACCGGCGGCCGCGCCGACACCTGCGAGGTCGCTTCCCGCCGCGCGCCTGCCCGACGGGGAACGCGCCGCCAGCGACGGCCGCACCCGAAGTCCCTCACCCCGGCGCGCAGCAATCCCTCACCGCGCCGTCGTCCGCCAGCGAGCAAGGGGCCGCCCACGCAACCAACCGAACACCTCAACGACAAGGACCGAACGATGACCGAGACCGAGGCGGGGGAGCCGACCCCGCAGACCTGCCTTCAGGTCGCCCACGAGGCCGCCGAACTCGCCGTTGCTGCGGCCGACGAGGCGATGAACGCCGTGTGCCGCAGCCGCTCCGGCAATGCCGCCCGCCTGGAGCAGGTCATGCACGTGACGCACCGGGAGGCCACCGAGGCCGAGGGATACGCCGCGCGGGCACAGCAGTGGGCGACCGACCCGGAGATGCCGGACAGCGCGCTGAACTACTGCGCCCGCGGCGCCGTCGACCATGCCGTGCGAGCCCAGGCCGCGGCCGGGGTCGAGGTGACGGCCGTCGCGCTGCGAACCGCGCTGGAGCGCAAGCTCACGCCCCAGGAGCACGCCGAGCGGGAGAGCCAGCAGCGCCGCGAGGAGGCGGAGCAGGAGGCCACCGAGCGGGCCGCCACCGGCATGGACAGCGAGAACCGCCACCTGGCCGCGACGAACGTCTACCTCGCCAAGGGCATCGTCCCCGCGCTCGGTTGGACCGCCGGGCACGTGCGGGTGCTGGAGGCCGCAGAGACCGGCCGCCTGTACTGGCTCGACGGGAAGGCCCGGCAGGCTGCCGAGCACGGCGTGTGGAGCGGCGGGCGCCGGATTAGCCGGGAGCGGACGCAGGACCTGCGCGCCGCCGGCTTCCTCGTCGCCGTCGACGCGGCCGACGGCGTCAGCGTGCTCGCGCTCACCCCGATGGGCCAGGTCGCGCTGGAGCTCGCGCGGCTGTACCCGGCGGGCCTGCACGAGAGCGACAAGGCGGCGTACGAGGCCCGCTACGCCCGTGTCGCGAAGCGGTACAAGCGCATGGACGACAAGAAGGCCGCCGCCCGTCGCCTCCCGGCGCTGGCCGGCGGCACGGTGCGCCGATACCGGCGCCCGGTGACGCTCATCGAGCAGGAGGCCCGCGCCGCACGCGAGGCCGCCGAGCAGTGGGAAGACGAGGGCGGCTACTGCCCCGGCGTCGAGACGCCCCGCCCGGCACCCGGTACCTACACAGCGCCCGCCCGCGCAGCCGCAGTCACCGAGAACCTTCCTGCGGAGGAACCGCAGAACCAGGTGGTCCTGCGGTGGTCGTTCGCCCCGGACACCGACCGCAAGCCGTCGGCACCAGTGCGGGACGAAGCCGCTTCAGTGCAGGCGCGTTCGAGAGGCCGTCAGCGGACCAGAGCGACGGCAGGCGCCGCCCCCCGACGTACTCGCGGAACGAGTGCCGGCTGGGGGCAGGAGACCTTGTTCTGACCTGGAGCGGCCCCAGGGCCCGGGGCGCCTACTTCGGGCGCGGGGCATTCTCCTCGGCACCCGACTTCCCACGCATGGCCCAAGTACGGTATTTTTTTCAATGTTGGCTAGGGTGGCACCTGGCCGGCACCATCTGCTGCAACTCGAAGCCCATACCTACAGGAGCACCACACTCATGATTCCCCACGGCGTCACCCCTGCCGACGACCAGATTGCGGCTGACATTTTCGGCGTCAGCGTCGGCTACTGGCAGGACACCAAGCACTGGGAGGAGATCCGCGGCCTGAAGCTCCTCAACCGTGAGGGCAGCCGCCGGCGCCTCTACTCGAAGGAGCAGCTGCTGGCCGCACGCGCGGAGGAGGAGCGGGCCAAGGCCGTCAACGAGCAGCCCCGGTACGACCTCCCCCCGGTGCCGGCAGGCGAGCACCCCGACGACCTGCTCGACCTGGAGGAGTCCCTCTACGCCCTCCCCGAGGACAAGCGCGTCACGCTGCCCACGTGGAAGGGCTACCGGTACGGCACCAAGACGCGCCTCCCTGACCCCGACTTCAACCTCGGTGGCAAGGAGGTGGACGGCGAGGTCGTCGGCGGTGAGGACTTCTGGCGCCGGCAGACCATCCTCGACTGGGCTGCCGACCGCCGCGGCCGAGGCAACCCCAAGGGACGTCCGGCCGGCCGGAAGGAAACGCAGTCCCGCCCGCCGAACCCGCAGGCCGAGGAGCGCAAGGAGCGGGCCCGCCAGCTACTCGCCCAGCACCCCACCACCCTCACCGCGAAGATGCTGGGCGAGGACCTCGGAGTGCACCCGGTCCACGCCGAGCGACTCCTGCGGGCGGCTCGCCTGGACAAGGTCATCAGTCTGCTGAAGGACAACCCCGACCTGACCGCCGAGGACGTCCAGCAGGAGACCGGTCTGCACGTCACCTCGCACGCCCGCAAGCTGCTCGACGAGGCCCGCCAGGCCGTCACCGACGCGCAGTGAACCCCGCCCGTCCAGCCCTGGCAGGATGAAGATCGCCGGAGCAGGACGAGCGGGGGAGCGGCAGCGTGGGCAGGGACACCGAGCGAGCACTGGACTACGTCGCCGAGCGCAGCATCCTTGTGCCGCACGGCTGCCGACTGTGGACCAGGAGCCTCACCACGGACGGCTACGCGAAGGCCGTCATCACCGAGGCCGGACGCGAGCGGACCGTACGGGTGCACCGGTGGCTGATGGAGCAAGTGCATGGCCCGCTTCCCGCACGCGCGATCACCGCGCACAGCTGCAACGAATCGCTGTGCGTCCACATCGACCACCTGTCGAGCGCGACGCAGCGCACGAACATGAGGCAGATGTCCGACCAAGGCCGTGCAGCCGGCCGGGCTCACCTTGGCTACGCCGACACCCGCGGCTCCCTCGGGCGCGCACAGGCCCTCCAGGCCGCACTCCGCGAGGGGCTCGACCTGGACGCGCTGGCCGCCGCGATGCTGGAGGGCGAAGCACGTCCGCTCGTCCGCAAAGCACTGGCCGGAGGGTATGACGCGGAGGCATACCTCGCCGCTGTTCGTGCGTCCGACCCGAGTGCCGCGATGGTTCCGCTCTTCTCTGCGGACCACAGCGTGGCCGCTCCGGACGTCGAGGACGACGGACAGATGTCGCTGTTCTGACCGCTCCGCACGTGCAACGCGTAGGGCCCCGGCCGGGGATGGAAAACCATCCCCGGCCGGGGCCCTACGCGTTGGTGTGTCCTCAGCCTGCCGACCCTGGCGGAAGGGTCGCGTCCTGGAGGTTCTCCGGTGAGCCTTCCTGAGCCGGCACCACGGGCGATCCACCAGGAGGCGGGAAGTCGTACGACTCCGCTGCCGCGGCCGTCTCTGTCGCGGGGGCCGCAGCGTCTGGCTCGTCGGCGGACGGCGCCGACGGAGCGGCCGCATCGTTCGTCGTCGCGGGGGCGGCGGCCGTCGCGGTGACGTCGTCGGCGGGAGTCTCGGCGAGCGCCGCCACCGTCTGCTCGAACGACCTCTTCGCTGCCCGGACCTGACCGACCGACATGCCCAGCCGCTCGGAAACCTCCTGGGCGGGAATCTCGGTGTCGAGCATCTCCACCACGAGCGCGTCGAGCTTCTGCCGCTTCTCGCCCAGCTGGCTGTTCCGCTCCTCACGGAGCTTGGCGACGCGACGCTCGGTCTCCTCGTCGAAGTCGTCGATCTCTTCCTGAATCAGGATCGCTGACTCGGCGATGCGAAGACGCTCGTTCTCCAGCTCCCGGAACCGCGCCGCCTTTTCCCGCGCGGCCTCTCTCGCCAGCACTGCCTTCGACCTGCGTTGCGGCTTCTGCGTCATGTGCTGCTGCACCTCCGTGTCGTGTGACTGCTCGGCTCATTCTGCCTGCCGCGGTCCGCCTTCCCGTGGCCGCCCGCTCGGGCGCCCTCCGCGTGGCGGAGTCGAGAGCCGTTCTGGGGTGATGCGGCCGAAGGTGCACCTGCACCGCCGGTGACGGGACAGGCGAATGCCGGGGCGTGGGTGCGGAAGAGCCATCACGGCACCGCACGTGTCCGTGCGCCAATCCTGGCGGAAGGGTGCACGCCGCGCCGTAGGCGCGAGGCTTTCTGTCGCACCGGCCGCGCGGGCCGGTCCGGTGCAGCGGGGCCGTGCAGCGGCATCGCCCGTGACGAAACGGGGCGGTGATGCGGGGGAGTGCACGCGCCGCCGCACCGGCTCCGCCGGTGCGGCGGCGCCGGGGTGCGGCGGGCGGGTGCACCGGTGACGCTGGAGGTACCGCATGTGAAGGAGGGCGGGCCGATGCGGAGCAACTGCACCGCGGCCGCACCGACATCGTCGGTGCGGCCGCATCCACCTGCACGGAGCGAGCGCATGGGTCCGCACGCCGGTAGTGCACGTACGACGCACCGCCGCGAGAGCCGCGAGCGGCGAAGCGCTGCGGGAGCGATACGCCACGTCGTCTCGGCTCAGCACCTGACGCGTCCACAGGTGACGCTCCAGGTACGCCTTTCCACAGCCATGTCCGGAGGACCTGACTATGGAAAGCCGCCAGACGAAGTCTGTGACCGTCCTGCTCTTTCAGCACGTCGCCGTCCAGCCTCACCGTGATCGTCGCAAGCTCCTCCACGTCTCGTCTGGACGCGCAACGCGCTTCAAGATCATTACGGTCACACCTCTTGCATTATGAATGTCCCAGGTAAGATCCACCGCATGATGACCGTCCACAAGCTCAGCGCTGGGGACGGGTATGCCTACTACATCAGCGAGACCGTGAGCGCCGACCAGCAGCGCGAACGGGGTCAAGAGCTGGGTGATTACTACACCGCCAGCGGCAATCCGCCCGGCCTCTGGATGGGCTCCGGCATCGAGGCGCTGGGCGTCTCAGGCAACGTCAGCGAAGCGCAGATGAAGGCCCTTTACGGTGAGGGTCTCCACCCGGATGCGGACCGCATCATCGCCGAGCGCATCGCCGCCGGAGACACGAGGAAGCAGGCGATGCGGGCCGCGAAGCTCGGCCGCAAGTACATGACGTTCGTCGAGAAGGACACCCCGTTCGGGCGCAAGCTCAACGAGGAACTGGAGACCTTCGAGCGGCTGCACCGCCGCGAGCCGAACGCGAAGGAGCGGGCGGAGCTCCGGGGCAAGGCCGGGGCCGTGCACTTCCGTTCGGAGCACGGGCGCAGCCCTGCATCGAAGGAAGAACTGGGCCGGTTCATCAAGGAGCAGGAGGGCGGCAAGCAGCGCAATGCAGTCGCCGGATACGACCTGGTTTTCAGTGCACCGAAGAGCGTCAGCGTCCTCTGGGGGCTCGGGGATGACGGCGTGCGCAAGCTGGTCGAGCAGGCGCACGTGCAGGCCCTCACCGAGACCCTGGAGTGGCTGGAGCAGAAGGCCGCGATGACCCGCACGGGCACCAACGGCATCGCTCAGGAGGACATCGCCGGCGGGCTCATCGCGACGCGGTTCCGGCACTACAGCAACCGTCTCGGACAGGCCATGCTCCACGACCACCTCGTGGTCAGTAACAAGGTCCAGGGGCGTGACGGCAAGTGGCGAGCCCTGGACGGGCAACTGCTGTTCATGCAGGGCGTGGCCGCCAGCGAGCTCTACAACCAGCGCGTCGTCGAGGGCGTGTGCGAGCGTCTCGGCCTGCGCGCCGAAGCCCGCGAGGTGACCCCCGGAAAGCGTCCGGTCATGGAGATTGCAGGCATCGGCCTGGACCTGATGGAAGCTCACTCCGGCCGGGCCATCTCCATCAAGGAGCGCACCGCCGAGCTGGTCGAGGAGTACCGCGAGCGGCACGGCTACGAGCCGTCGTCCAAGGCCCTGCTCGCCATCACGCAGCAGGCAACGCTGGACACCAGGCCGGACAAGGAAGCGGCCAAGCCGCTGTCCGAGCTCCGCGACGAATGGCGCCAGCAGGCCATCGAAGCGTTCGGCTCCGCACGGATCGACGGCCTGCTCGAAACCGCCCGAGTGGCGGCCGCCCAGGCCCGGCCCAGTGCCGACGCCGTGCCGCATCTCGACATCGAAAAGGCTGCACAGGAGGTCCTGGAAACCGTCTCCGACCACCGCAGCGTGTGGGGCCGCAGGCAGGTGCTTGCCGAGGCCCGGCGGTGGGTCCTCCAGGCCACCACAGGCGCCGCACCCGGCGGCGACCTGGCCGACCGGATCACGGACCGGGTCCTGGGAACCCAGAGCATCGACATCACCCCGCCGGACCTGAACCCGACGTTCGCCCCCCTCACCCGGGACGACGGCAGCAGCATCTACCGGCGCCGCGAGAGCGAGCTCTACACGAGCGCCGCAGTCCTCGCGGCCGAGGACCGGATCGTCGCCGCCGCCCGCACGCGCGTGATCCCTGCCGTGTCCAGCGAGGTGTACGCGGCGGTCGAGGCGGCCTACCAGGAAGCCAACCCGAACCGCCGCCTGGACGCCGGACAGCGCGCCCTCGCGCGGACCTTCGCGACGTCCGAGCGTCTCGTCGCGGCGGGCATCGGGCCCGCCGGAGCGGGCAAGACGACCGCCATGAAGGTGGCCGCCGACGCGGTCCGTGCCAGCGGCGGCCGCGTCATCGGCATGGGCCCATCGGCCCGCGCCGCCGCAGAGCTTTCCGCCGGTCTTGATGCGCCCGCATTCGTGGTGCACGACTGGCTCGGTGCACGCGAGCGCGCCCAGGCAGGCAAGCGCATCGGACCCGAATACGCCCTCGGTTCCGGAGACGTCATCATCGTCGACGAGGCGGGCATGGCAGGCAGCAAGCGCCTGGCCGCCGTCATCGCGGAAGCCGAACGTGCGGGCGCGCTCGTGCGCCTGATCGGAGACCCCTTCCAGCTCTCCGCCGTGGAGAGCGGCGGCGCCCTGCGCCTCCTGGCGAACACCACCGACGTGGTCGAGCTGGAGAGCGTGCACCGCTTCCGCACGCCCGGCGAAGCCGCCGCATCTCTGACCCTGCGCAACGGGGAGCCCGACACCGCTTGGACCTGGTACCTGGACAACAGCCGTGTTGTAGCCGGCACCCGGGAACAGATGGTCCACCAAATTTTCGCGGACTGGCAGGGCGACATCGAGGCCGGTCGAACCGCCCTGATGATGGCCGACGACAACGCGAGCGTCGCCGAGCTGAACTCGCTCGCCCAGGCATACCGGATGGGTGCCGGACAGCTCGACACGAGCCGCACCGTGGCCGTCCGCGAGGGTGTCGAAGCCCACCGCGGCGACCTGATCGTCACCAGGAAGAACTCCCGCACCAACCTGCTCAGGAGCGGGAAGGACTTCGTCAAGAACGGTGATCAGTGGATGATCACCAGGGTCCTGGACAACGGGGACGTCGAGGTCCGCCACACCGACCACGGCGGCCGCACCGTGCTGCCCGCCGACTACGTCGGCAAGTACGTCGAGCTGGGCTACGCGAGCACCGGCCACCGCGGCCAGGGCGCCACCGTCGACACCGGCAGCGGCCTCCTCACCCGCCGCACCGCCCGCGAGTCGGCGTACGTCCAGACCACCCGAGGGCGCCAGGAGAACCGCCTCTACGTCGTGCTCGATGAGGGCATGACGATGCGCGACGTGCTGGACACCATCGCCCGGAACTCGCAGGCATCGGTCTCCGCCACCGAGGCGATCCGGGCCGAGCAGGACCGCGCTTGGGGCATCGGCCAGCTGTCCGCCGAGTACAACGATGCGCACGCCCGCGCCCTGTCCCTCCGCTACCAGGGCATGGCCCGCAACGTCCTCGGGTTCGGGGCCGAGTCGATCATTGCTGAAGACGCCTGGCCCGCTGTCGAGCGCGCCCTGCGCGACGCCGAGCGCGCCGGATTCGCGCCCGAGCGCATCCTGTCCACCGCCTTCTACGAGCGGGATTTCGCGGACGCCGAGGACAACGCCGCCGTACTGAGCTGGCGCATCGACAACCACGTGGCGGAGGCCCGCGACACCCTGCGCCGCCTGGAAGAGCAGGGCGTCAGCCGCCCGCTGAGGGACCTCACCGACGCACAGCTGGACAGCCTCGCGGAGCGCGCCGGTGAACGCCGTACCCAGGCCCTGGACGAGCTGCACCGCGCAGACGCCCGGGTGGGCAGCCAGCCCCGCCCGGTCGTCGTCGACGGTCTCCCGGCACCGGCCTGGCCCGGCCGGGAGCACGGCGATCTCACCCGCACCCAGCTCTCTCAGGCCATCGCCCAGGCGCGACGGGACGGCCGGATGGCGGGCCGGGAAGGCGACCGGGAGGAAGCCCGCGCGGCCGCGCTCCGGCTCGGTGCACTGAAGGAGGAGCAGCGCCTTCGCTCCTCGATGGACTGGCGCGACCGTGCCCGCGAAGAATGGCAGCGTGAGCCCGGCGTCGGCCACGCGCACACCGCCGGCCTGGACGGCGAAACCGTCGCCGCCGAGATGCGCGCCAACCTGCACGGCCAGGACGAGGCACGCCAGAAGCTGGAGCGCGCCGCAGTCGTCGACCAGCGCGTCCAGGCCGAACAGCGCCTGCGCCGACTCCTGCCCGACGGCCCCGCGCCAACGCCGGACAACACCGGTCCGCTGCCGGAGTGGCTGACCCCGCGCGAAGTCGAGCGCGACCAGCACACCCCGATGGCCTGGCTGGAGCATCTGGACGCCCGCCGCCAGGTCATCGACGCCCGCCTGGCGCAGACCGGCCAGGCCCTGGCCGCCGATCCGCCCGCCTGGGCCAAGGCCCTGGGACCGGTCCCGTCGCCCGGCACCGAACTGCGCGAGCAGTGGGAGAGGACCGCCGCTCTCGCGGACGCCTGGAGGACTCAGCGTCAGCTGCGCGACTCCGAGAACGGCATCGGTGGCCAGCCCGTCGGCGGCCGGGACGCGGACGCCTGGCAGGTCCTGCACGACCAGGTTGCCGAGATCGGACGCCGGGCCCGCGCCACCGAGGCCGCCGCCCGCCGAGGCGAAGCGCTCGCCGAGACCTCGCCCACCCCGGACGCCACGACCGCCCGAGACATGAGCACTGCGCCCGCGCCCGTCGCGGTCGCCGAGGAAAGCACCGAGCTGACGGAGACCGTCATGGAGGACGAGGAGGACCTGGCCCTCGCGCCCGAGCCGGAGCAGGCAAGCCAGCCGGAAGCCGAGCAGGCCGTTGAGGACCAGCAGCTCTCTGAGCCGTCCGCCGAGGCAGTCCGCCAGGACGTCGACGAGGCAGCGGTCGAGCCTGCCGTTCAGGACGAGCAGCTTCCCGAGCCTTCCGTCGAGGCGGTCCGCGAGGATGTCGACGAGGAGGTAGTCGAGCCTGCTGTCGAGGACGCGGCGGTCGAGACGGCCGTCGACGTCGAGCTGCCTGCGGACGACGAGCGGACCGAGGAGATCGAGGCCGCCCGGCCGGAGGACACGCACGCCGAGTCGCCCGCGCCGGAGCTCACTGTTCCCGAGGAAGAGCCGCAGTCCGTTCCCATGTCCGACGCGGAGGAGATCCGCACCGACGACGACCAGGTGACCACGGAGGACCCGCAGCACAGGGACGAGGACGAGCAGGAGGAGGCCGCGCCGGCCGTCGCCACGTGGGAGACGCGACCGTACGGCACCCTGTCCGACTCCGCCCTCTCCGACGCCCTGGCCCAGACCGTCGAGGCGGCGGAAGCCGCCCAGGAACAGGCCGCTGCCCAGGAGGCACGTGCCGCCGAGCTCCTCGCGGCCATCGCCCCCGGCGGCCCGGTGGAGCAGAACGTCAACGAGCGAGCCGAACGCGTCCAGGCCATCCAGGACCTGCGGGCGGCGGCGGGCCGTCTGGAGCAGCTCAGCCGCCAGGCAGAGCAGCAGCGCGACGAGATGCGCGGCATCGAGGCCCGGCTGGAGGAGAAGAACCGCCTGGGCAGGCCCGCGGTGCGTGGCGACGAACGACAGCAGATGGAGACGAGCCTGAGCCGTCTGCGTACTGCGGCCGAGGACACGAACACCGCGATCGACGCCACCCGGCGTCAGGAGGAGGACAGCCGCCGGGCAGCGGGCAACCCGGCTGAGCACGACCGGGTCCTGGCCGACTGGGAGAAGGCGGGCGGATCGCGGGAGGCGGTGCTGGAGCGGACCACGGCCGCGCGTCAGCGCCGCGCGGAGAACGCACTCGCGGAGGCCGGTGAGGCCCGGAACCGTGTGGGCCAGCTCGATGGCGCCGCCGCGCAGCTTCGGCAGGAGATGAACCTGCGCGACGCCCAGCCGTACGCGCAGCGCGTCGCGGAGGATGCCCAGCGCATCCAGGTGCAGCAGCAGGCCATGGCGGCCGAGCAGCAGCGTCAGCAACAGCAGCAGGGGCCGCAGATGCCGGGACCGGATCAGGGTCCGAGCCGGGGCACCCCAAAGGCGTAGCCACACGTAGAGCGGCGCCCCACCAGACTTCGGTGGGGCGCCGCTCTACGTGTGGGAGTCGATCAGCCTTGCGCCTTGGCCGCCTCCGCGGCCCGTGCAGCCGCCACCATCCGGGACACCTCCGCTTGTGCCGGGTGGTGGGCCGGGGCCGCGAGGAACTCGGGGTCGCCGTCCATCCACTGCTCCAGGAGCTCACCGTCGGGCTTGGGACGCGGCGGCGGGTCTTGGTGGGTGCTGTTGGCCTGGCATCCGGGGCTTCCCAGGTGCGGCGTGAGCGAGTGGAGCGAAGTGAGCCACTCGATCTCGGCCCGGGTGGAAATCTTGGCCGGGTCGCCCGCGTACGTGCGGACCCACCCCAGGAACAGGGCGGTCAGGTGCTCGATGATGTCCTCGTGCCGGTGCCAGCACTTCGGCATCTTGGAGTGCAGCTTGGGGTGGGCTGTCAGCAGCCAGTCGACCCAGCCGGTCAGCTCCAGCAGCCGCGCTTCACGCTCGGCTGGTTCCATGGCCCGCCACACCCAGCGGGTGATCGGCTCGGGCTTGCTCTCCTGTCCGTTCACGGCACTCGGGGCCGTGGCCGGCGTCGCCACGGCGGTGGGATCAGACATCGGACGCCTCCAGGGCAACCGGGGCGGACTTCGTCAGCGACGGGCCCGGGGCGGGCCGCGCCAGCCACTTCAGCAGGTCCTCGTCGCGCCAGGTGAGCCGCATGTTCACCTTCACCGGCGGAAGGTTGCTGTACTGCGCGATGGCCGTGAACTTCGGCAGCTGCATCAGCTCGTGGATCGGGGCCAGGTCCGTCTCGACCTGGGTGGTCGACGAGGAGCTCTGTCCGCGGCCCGTCGACTTCGTGGTGCGCTCCACGTACGTACGCCCGTAGATGCCGGAGAAATGACGCAGGGTCTCGGGGTCGCCGCAGCCCGGCAGCAGCATCCGCAGGCCCGAGGCGCTGAGCACGGTGTTGGCGGCGTCGTGCCCGAACCGGGTCCTCAGCTGCGACAGGTCGTGCCAGACGGTCAGCACGGTGATGCCCATGCCCCGGCCCGTGGTGAGGACGCCGGGCAGCTGCGGGTAGCGCAGCATGTTGCCGGCCTCGTCGACGAGCACGCCGAGACCGGGGGAGAGGGGGACGCCGGTCTTGAGGTAGCGCTGCTCGGCACCGTGAATGATCGACGCGATGATGGCGGTCAGCAGCGGCGCGTACCGCTCGGCGTCGGAAGGGGCAGCGACCAGGCAGACGGTGGCGTTCTTGTCGAGCAGCTCCTCCACCGTGAAGTCGGTGCCGGCCGCGGTGGCCCGCACCTCCTCGTCCCGGTAGACGCTCGCGATCACGTTCAGCGTGAACTGGATGCTGCCGATTCCGTCGTCATGGAGTGTGACCCAGGGCCGGGAGTAGTCCAGGGCGACCTCGGGGTATTGCGGTTCGAGGACTGCCTTGACGTGCTCGACCGCGTCCTTGCCGAGGGCCAGCCACTCCCGGAAGGAGTTGATGCCGCCGCCGGTGATGTTGGCGGCGAGCAGCAGGCCCTTGAGGATGCCGCGGGCCTGGTCGATCCAGGGGGCGGCCCGCTTGTCGTGGCCGGAGGTGGAGGCGTTGGCGAGCCACTCCGCCATCCGGTCCGCCGACTTGGGGTCCTTGGCGTAGTCGACGGGGGACCACCGGGCGGTCTTGCGGCCGGGGATTCCGGCCGGGGCGACGACGTACACCGGCCCCAGGTGCCGACGGCTGTCGTAGATCACATCGAGGTCCGCGGCCTTGACGGTGGTCACGACCAGCGGGCCCCGCCACTCGGCCGCGTTGCCGAGGACCAGGCCGGTCGTCTTCGTGGAGCCCGGGACACCGAAGACGGTCGCGCTGATGTTGGGCTCGGCAGCGAGGATCTTCTTCGTGAGCTGTCCGCGCCCGGCCGTGATCTGGTCCGGCCGGTTGGCCGGGTCGGGGTCGACGGCGAGTTCCTTCTCCGTCTTCACCCCGCCCCACTGGGCGCCGCCGAGGTTCTTCTTGCCGCCGAAGGCCCGCAGCAGGAGGGCCACGGCGACGATCAGCAGGACCAGGAAGACGGCGACCACGAGCCAGAACGCCCAGGTGGGCGGAGCCGGTTCGTAGACCGACCCGGGCCCCTGGCTGACAGTCAGCAGGATGGTCTCGGGCAGGCCCTTGTTGGACGACGCCCACCCGTTGCCGGTCACCAGCCCCGCCACCGGCGCGGCCGCGAGCACGATCGCGCTGGCCCCGATGAGGAACCCAGCGCCGATGGCGGCCAGGAGCGTGCTGTCGTCCATGCTCTTGTCGCTGGCCATCAGACCACCATCCGCTCGTCCGTCTCGAACAGGGCCTTCTCGGTGTGGGACAGCATCAGCTGGACCGCGTGACTGCCACCGCCGCGGCCGACCTTCCACAGGGCGCGGCCGCGCTGGCCGGCGCCCCAGCTTCCGATCAGCTCGCACTCTGCGTCGGTCAGGCCGATCGCCTCGCGCGTGATCTGGAGCGGCTTGGTGTCCTGGGCCAGCTGGATACGGGTCTCGCAGGACGCGATCAGGTCCTTGGCGATGGCCACCGCTTCCGAGCCGGCCGCGCCCACGGACTCGAAGTCGCTCAGGCGGTGCGTGGCCAGGAGCTGGATGGTGCCGGTCGCGCGGGACAGGCGCAGGTCCGCGTCGATCTTGCGGACCATCGCGGCACCGCCGGATCGCATCTGCCGCCACAGCTCATCGCGCACGACGATCCACGGACGCTCGCCGGGACGGTCGATCGCCGACTGTGCCCAGGAGGAGACACAGGTCAGGACCATCGCCACGGTCTCGTCGCCGTACTGCTCCAGGGCGGAGATGTCGACGCTCTGAATCGGGGCGTCCCAGTCCAGCCCGATCGAGGTCTGCTCGTCGAACAGACCGCCCAGGTGGCCGGTGATCATCCCGCCGAGCGCGGAGCGCAGGGACGCCATGTGCTCCCGGGCGAGCTGAATGTCGTCGTCCCGTACGCGCAGCTCACGCGCCATGGCCTCGCTCGGGTCGCGGAGCTTCGCGTAGACCAGGGGGAGGGTCGGCACGCTCAAGTTGCTCTGCCCGTACAGCTCGCCGGTGACCTCGCGGACCGCGACGTCCAGGCACTCCTCCTCCTGCGGGCGGAGGTTCCGCTTCAGCTGGAGCTCCAGCAGCGCCTTCAGCAGGGTCAGCCGCCGGCGGTGGATCTCCTGGAGCCGTGCCTGAAGCACAGCCCGGTCCTTAATGTTCTCCAGGTCATAGCCCAGCGGCCCCGCGTCCAAGGGGTTGAGGCGGCCCGGCAGGCCGGGGCCGAGCCGGACCGGCTCGACCCCGAGGTGCTCGCACAGCCCCTTGTACTCGCCCTTGACGTCCCCGGCGATCAGCGTCCGGTGGCCCAGCGCCATCAGGCGGAAGCACAGCGCCTTGATGTGCGCCGACTTCCCCGAGCCGGGGATGCCGGTGATCATCACGTTGGGGTTGGTGGCCAGCCCCTCCTTGACCCAGGCGGCCGGGTGCGCCGAAAACGCCTGCATCGTGAGGGTGTTCCACCCCATGTACACGCCGATGGGCGGAAGGCTCGCGGCGTGCAGGAAGGGGTAGATCCCGCTGGCCCGCTCGGTGTCGGCCCGGAAGACCTCGGCCTTCGCGAGCGAGGCGGCCCGGCCCGCGAAGGGCTGTGCCCAGCCCTTGCGGGGCGCGATCCGCATGGCCGCTTCGGGACTCTCCAGCAGGCGGGACCGGCGCAGCTCCCGCGCGGAGAGCTGCTTGGGGACCGCCACGCCTTCCATCTCGTCGAGGAAGTCGCCGAGGCGGGATGCCTTCAGCTTCGTGTCGCCGCCGTCACCGCGGCGGAAGGGGAAGCTCATCAGATGCCCACCCGTCGGTCGGGCAGGCCCTGGCCGAGCGGCAGGGCTGCGACGGTGAACGCGTCGTCCTGGGCGCCCCAGACCCGCCGGATTTCCAGGCCCGCGGACGAGGCGTCCGCCTGGAGTTCGGCACACGCCGTCTCCAGCTGCTCAAGGTCGGTGACCGTGACGGCGATCAGTGCCGTGAGGCGGACGACGCCGTGGCCGCTGGCGCGGGCGATGTCCTGGGACCGTGCGGTCATCGCCTCACGGCGCTCGTCTTCGCTCTCCGCCCTGCCGGTCTTGGCCCGCAGCTTCCTCGCGGCGTCTCGCTTGGTCTTCTCGCGGGCCAGTTCCTGCCGTGCCTTCGCCGGGCCGATCGGCTCGTAGACCAGGGTCAGCGAGCGCCTGGCGTTCGAGCGGGGGCGAAGCAGAGGCTGGAGGAAGGTGGCGTAGACCTCGGACTGCGGGAACCCGCGGACCTGGTAGCTGACGGTCCATGCGCCGTCGTGCCGGTAGAGGCCCCAGACGGTTTCCGTCGCGGCCGGGCCCGCGAGCTCCGGATCGACGCCCTTCGCGGAGCCCTCCCATTTCGGGTCGTCCGCCGCGTTGTTGCGGGCGGACAGTGCCAGCTGCGCCTCGGGGTCGAAGGCTGTGCGGATCGTCTGGGCGACGCCGCGGGGCGGGAGCCATTCGACGACCTGGAGACCGGCGCTCGACAGCGAGCCCGCCATCGCGTTGATCTCGCGGACGAGGACGGCGGCCGCGCCGATCTGACCGCCGCCGGCACCCTTGACGGCGAGCCGCGCGCGCGGTGCCGACAGGGTGATGGACAGGTAGGTCTCGCGGATCGTGGCGGCCGGGCCTGCCCCTTCCATCAGCTCGTCGAGCGCCTGGACGGCGACGGCCGGAGCATCCGGCGAGGTGTGCCGTTCGGTCCACGAGCGCAGGGCCGCCCCATCGTCGGGGAGGCTGCGCTGATGGACGGAGATGCGGGTGATTGCCCCGTCCTCCTTGCACTGGGAGCGCAGGAAGGCGGCCCAGCCCTTGACGCGGATGTTCTGGCGCTCCGTGTCGATCAGGGCGAGGCCCGGGAAGGTCACCCGGCAAACGGCCGTGTATGTGTTGTCGACCGGGTTGTGCATGATCCCGATCTGGCCGCCGAGCCCGTCGGATGCCTCCAGCAGGTGCAGCCGGGCGAGCCGTCCCGGCAGATCCATCGGCTGGCTGCCGTCCTTGGTCCGCGGGGCGAAGGCCCCGGAGAAGAAGAGGTTGCGGTTGGTTGCCACTGCGATCTGATGCCTTACTGCGAGGATGATCCATTCGTCTGCCGACAGACCGAGTACGCGGCCGTACGCGAGCAAGAGCAGTACGGCGGCCATGGGCAGGGCGAAGAACGCCGAGCCCCACGTGCGTGTGTAGATGGGGATGAGGGCGATGACGGCGGAGGACGCGACCAGGGCGAACCCCAGGCCGCTCAGGTCCCCCATGAAGCCGGAGCGCTCCGACTGCCATCCGCCGTAGAGAGCCGGTTCGGTGTTGGACACAGGGCATCAGCTCCCGTCGGTTGAGGTGGGCGGAGGCGTAGCCGAGACCCCGCGGTTCACGGAGTCCGGCGGCCGGGGTGGTGGCGGTGCGGGCGTCTCCTGGGGGACCGGCTGCATGGCTGGCTCCGCCGGAGCCGAGGGCGGAGGGCTTTCGCCCCCCCGAGGCGGGACGACCACGTGGCGGCCGCCCTGCGCGCCGGTGCCGAGGCCAGCGTTGGCGGCCGAGTTCTGGAACGAGCTCTCGGCCATGTCCTTGCCCATGGCTGCGACCTGAAGCCCCACTCCTACGACGCCGCCGGCCTTCCCCATGAAACTGCCGCCCTTGGTGCCGCTCATGGCCTTGGACCAGAAGCCTCCACCGCCACCTCCGCCGTCGGCAGAGTTGGAATTCTCGCCCTCCAGGGCCTTGGTGTAGTTGGCGCCGCCGCCGGAGGTGCCCGCACCGCTGGGCGAGGGCTGGTTCCCGCCGAACATGCTGCTGACGGAGCTGCCGACGCTGCTGATCATTCCGGAGGCCGTGCTGTTGCCGTCTCCGTTGCTGGTGATCACGATGAACTTCGCCAGCACGGGCCAGCTGGTGCCGGCCACGACGAAGATGATCAGACCGACGATCACGTTGCGCACGCCCTGGGCGGTCGACATCGCGGCGAACCCGATGCTGAAGACGATGACGATCGTCGGCTTCATCAAGATCAGCGCGATGATCGCGTTCCGCGTCTTCGGCCACCACTCCTTCGTGGAGTCGGACATGGAACCGGCGAGAGCGATCGGGGTCATGGTCAGGAGAATCATGATCCCGGCCTGGCGGACCAGCATCTCGATCCACAGCGCGCCGATGGCCAGGATGCACAGGATCGAGATCACGATCACGAAGCCGACCGCGGTCGGGGCGATGCCGCTGCCGGTGATCAGCGCGCCGCCGGCCGCTGTGGCGCCACCGCCGCCGACGAGACCGGCGAAGAGTGTGCCGAGCTGTTTCTCCATCGCCTTGGACGCGTCACCGTTGGGACTTCCGCTGTCGAAGGTGTAATTGATCAGCGCCGTCGACAGGGTGTCGGACCAGTTCAGGGCGACCTGCGTGGCGAAGATGTACACGCCGAGGATGACCGCGTACTTCGCCAGGCCGACCACGGCGGTGACCAGCGGCCCACCCGACTGGGAGACCGCCAGTTTCGAGAACTGCACCAGCAGCATGAAGGTCGCGATGATCAGCGACAGTCCGGTGGTGATGCCGAGCACCGGGCCGATGCCGGTCTTCGACAAGTCGATGGTGCTGATCTCGTTGAAGGCTTCGGCGAACTGCTTCAGCAGCCACACCACGGAGTGCCCCAGCATCGAGGCAGCCTCTTCGAGGGCGTTGGCCGCCATCTCGGAAATCTTGCCCGCCACCCAGTCCAGGGGCGTCTTCGCGGGCGGCGGGTACTTTCCGGCAGCCTCGGCATTGCACTGCTGGAAGCTCTTTTTGTCCGTCTTGACGCACTTAACGAGATACTCGTGGTATTTCTCGTAATTGGGTGCGTTCTTATCGGCCTTCGCCTCCCACCGCTTCAGCTCGTTGAGCTCGAAGGTGCGGGCATCTTCCGGGTCGGTCGACCCTTCGCCAATGCAGACCGTCGAACCGGCAGGGAAGTCCTGGCAGTCCTCGGGAGCCCGGCAGTTCAGCCGGTCCTTCTCGCTCGCTGCGTCCATGTCGCAGTATTCGCCGGTCTGCTTGTTGATACCGATCCGCTCACCGTGGCTCAGCTCCTTCGGATACGGGTCCGGGGGCTTGGCGCCAGCGAGGGCTATCGACGTCCCCGACGTCAGCACGATCAGGACGGCGGCCAGCAGCGTGACCAGCCGTGCGAGCTGCCTAGCCATCGGCCACCACCCTCCACCCGTCCGCCCATGCGTACTTGCTGGCCGGGTCGTAGGAGTGCGGGTACTTCACCTTGGCCGTGTATTGGGGGTCGGTGGTGACCTTCCAGTCGTTGTTCTCCCACTTCAGGATCAGGTTGGTGACCTCGCCCTTCAGCGGGTTGGCGTCGGCTCCCTTGTCACGGATGGTGGCGTAGCGGTCGAAGACCATCCACACGTTGACGACGTCACCGCTGCTGTCGAGCGAGCGCGCGAGGGCGGCCTTCACATTGGTGCTGAAGGTGATGCCGTCGGGGGTGCCGCCGGACGGCGGCAGACCGACACCTTCGCGGACCTTGCGGACCTCGGTGACGCCCTGGTCGATGGTGCCGGGGGAGTCCTTGGCGGCGATGGCTGTCCACTGCTTCCGCGCGATCACGTCGTCCAGGAGGTCGAGATCCTCCCAGTACGAGATCGCCGCCGAAGTCGCGCCGAGCGAGGAGTGCTCGAAGCCTGTGCCGATTCCCTCGGCGTCCGACTTCGGCTTGAGCCGCGGAATGCTGGGAGCGTTGGCCGGGGTGAACTCCTTGACGGCCGGCGGCGCCGAAGAGCTGCTGCTCGGTGACGCGCTGGACGATGCCTTGGGGTCCTGCTTGAGGTCATTGTCGTCGGCATTGAGCGTCATGACGCCGAGGACCCCGCCAGCGGCGAGAGTGGCCACGACCACGGCCCCCATGAGGATCAGGCGCAGTCGGGCTTTGCGGGCCTTGCTGTCGTACGCATCCATCTAGGACCCCTGCGTCATCGAGTAGAAGCCCCACACCAAACCGCTGGTCACGCCGATGCCGATACCGGCGATGAGCGACCACACGATGGCGGACTTGCCCCGCGAGGCCAGCTGGGCACGCTCGGAGTTGTGCCCGATGGCGACGCAGGCCCAGCCGGTGAGACCGCCCAGCACCGCCAGGGACAGGCCGACGCCCGCGGTCCAGCCAAGGATCTTGCCTGTCGGGTTCTGGAGCGTTCCGGGCAAGGAAGGCTTGAAGCCCGGGATGACCGGGTCATCCGCGAGGATCATGACGTCGTTCATGGTCTGGAGCATCTGGCTCATGGCGTGAGGACCCCTTCAGAAGCAGGTTGGGCAGGTCGAACAGAAACGGAATGGGTGGAGAGAGCGGCCGGGACGGCGGCCGGGGGCAGCGGATCACCCCATGTGCGGTGCGCCGAGGCGAGAACCGCCGCCACCAGGGCGGCCCCCGCTTCCGCCGTACGGCGTCCCAGACGATTCGCCTGAGCCATCCCGTGGTTGCGGATGTGCGGATCGAACGGCACGGTGACCACGGCCGACACCTGGGACTGGAGCATCGTCGCGGCCGCCTTCACCGCCGCCGGCAGACGCCCCTCGCCCGGTGCGGTCAAGGCCACGACCATGCGCTGGAGCGGCAGCCCTTCGGCTGACGCCGCTTTGACGGCGGTCTGGAGCGCGGCCACTCCGGGCCCGGTCGTCGGCGCGCACAGGACAGGGACCGCGAAGGGCAGCGAGCACCAGGCGGCCGTCAGGCCGGGCACGTTCTGGGTGCGCGCGGTGACGATGTCGTGAGCTACCGGGTGGGCCGTGTCGGCCACAGCGACCCGCCAGCCTCCTCCGGCCGCCAGCTGAGACCAGGCAGCCGGCTCAGCAGGCAGGGCAAGAGGACCGTGGTTCCACTCCCGGTGATCGGTGAGTACGGCCCACTCGCCGCCCGGCCCGATCGACCGCGAGGCGGCCGCGCGTACCTGAGCACGGGTGAACGGCTGGTCCGGAGGCACCGACGCCAGCCCCAAGCCAGGCGTGTCGGGCCAGGACGGCCACGGCGACGTAAGGCGTGGAGCTGTGTCCAGCACGACGCTGGGTCCCAGAGAGGTCAGTGAACAGGCCAGCAGGCCCGAGATAGTTGAGCGGCCGCTTCCGCCACCCGCACCCAACACCGGTACAAACAAACGGCTTTGGTCGGGCAACGTCACGGCCGTCTGCGATTTCTTAGCCAACGCTCCCCCGCATTGCGACTGTAACCATCACGGCGGTCACTGGATGTGAACACGTGTCCGGAAGTCTATGCCGGGCAGCCGCACGACTAGTGGTGCCCTTGAGGCGGACTGCGTGTCAAATCCTTTATGTGGCACGCTACTTGTCATCGTTCGTGATCTTTAACCGTCCTTTGCCCCGATCTGTTGCGCCTCGTGAGGGTGATCCCTCGGCCACCCGTCTTACTTGCTTTGGGGGCGGAAATGCGATGTGGCAGGGTGACGTTGACGCTGCCGGGGGGTTTGCCGGACAGGGCGACGCGTACACGGACTGCCCATGGCTCCCCTCGCGACGGCACTGGGCGGTGTAGGGCGCAGGCAAGGGGGAGTGTGGCTTGAAAGCCAAACGGGGGATCGCGCTGCTGGTAGTGGGCTTCGTCGTCAGTCCGCTGGCGCTGGGGCTCGGCATCATCCTTCTCATCGCGGCATCCGACGACGACAAAGGCGGTGGCAGCGGAGGCGACTTTCAGCTGAGCGGGGGATTGCTGCGTGTAGGAAAAGGCTATGTGCCGGAAAAGTACGCGGCAATTATTGAGAAGGCCGCAGCGAGCTGCGACCAGGGACTTCCGGCGGCCGTACTGGCCGCGCAGCTTGAGGCTGAGTCAAACTTCAACCCCGAAGCGCAGTCCAAGGACCCAGTAACCCACAAGCCCATCGCGGACGGCATTGCGCAGTTCATACCGGATACCTGGGCGACCGAAGGAATCGACGGAAACGGCGACGGAAAGATCAACGTCTGGGACCCCGAGGACGCCATTCCGTCGCAGGGCAGCATGATGTGCAAACTCTTGAAGACTGCCAAAGCCCACCCGCAGTACAGCGGTTCACCGATTGAGCTCGCTCTGGCAGGCTATAACGCTGGCTGGGGCCAAGTGGACAGGTACAAGGGTGTTCCGCCCGCCTCTTTTGCGGGCGGACAGACCTACGACTACGTCAAAAGCATCATGGCCAATGTGGCGAGGCTGACCGCTCCCGACACGTCCGGAGACCCCGGAATGTCAGGGGATTGGACGCGGCCGGTCGACGCACCGCTCGGAACGCCCTACCACCAGTCAGGCGGCATGTGGTCCAGCGGGTACCACACCGGAATCGACTTCGTCGCGGGCATCGGAACACCGGTAAGGGCGGCCGGGCCCGGAAAAGTCGTCTCGGCCTCTCGGGTCAATGCCTACGGGCGGCAGGTCATAATCCGTCACGCCGACGGCATGTATACCCAGTACGCCCACATGTCGGAGCTGAAGGTCTCGACCGGAGACACCGTCAAGGGAGGCCAGGTCATCGGCCTCTCCGGTGCAGACGGCAACGTGAGCGGGCCGCACCTGCACTTCGAGGTGCGCACCGGCCCCGACTACGGAACGGACGTCGCCCCGCTGCCCTACCTGCGCAAGAAGGGCGTGAACATCTAGCCCGCCCGCCAGCCCCGAGCGCACAGCACCCAAGCACCTACCCCGAGGAACCACCGTGCACGACGAACACCAGCAGCTCCGGCCGTGGGGCACCGTCACGCCCGACTTCTGGGAGGGCGGGAAGGCTCCGGCTTCGGGCCCCGTCACGGACCAACCCGTACGGCCGGTGGAGCCCGCCGTCCCCCAGCAGGCTCCGCCAGCCGAAGAGACGCGGCGCCCTCCCGCTGTCCTGGCCAAGGTCGAAGCCGCGCAGGAGACCGAGCCCGAGGCCGCGCCGGCGGCCGCAGCTGCCGTTCCCGCTTCCGCCCAGCAGGCGGCCGCCGCCGTGACGTCGTCCCCTTCCCCGGAGGACGGGCCGCCAGCGGCCTACCAGGATCGGATCAACGCCGTCGTCGCCGCCTTCGGCCGACCCGAGGACCGCGAGGGTCTGGCGGCCGCGGCCATCGAGGCCGAGAAGCTCGACCAGGAGTTCACCGCGCAGTACGGCCAGCAGCACCCCCACACCGTCCGCCTCCGCGAGATCCGCGGCTGGCTCGCACTCCTCGCGGGCCAGCCGGCCGTGGCTGCCCGCTGGTACCTGCACACCACCGGCCTCCAGATCGCACTGCACGGTGCGGCCCACGCAGAGACCGAAGGTTCCGTACGGCGAGCCGTCCACACCTGGCAGCAGGTCAAGGACCCCGCAGAGGTCGTACAGATCGGGGGCGATCTGGCCAAGGTTGTGACCGCCGCGTTCGGTGAGGACAGCGACGCCGCGCGCTTCATCCGGGCCCGCATCGCCCGCTACCAGCAGGCCCCGCAGTAGATCAGTGCCGTCCACCGCGAGCCCCCGGCCATGCCGGGGGCTCACGTGCTTCCTGGCCGAATCAGGTCCTCTCCCGCTGCCGTCGGCCCTGCCCGCTTGACGGTTGTCGGGGTTCCCCGCCAAACTCTTCCTTGTCGGGGAACCCCGACAAGGATTGCGGAGGGTATCTGTGACGACCACCTACAGCCCCAACTACAAGGGCACGCAGTGGAAGATCGCGCAGGTCGAGCTGGACCCGGAAACCGGGACTCCCGCGACGACCGTGCAGGAGCCGAACGAGCTCGCCGGCCCCACCGTCTACTGGCCTGACGGCACCACGTCCTACGTCCTCCACTTCAAGGGGGGCCACATCAGCTGGACCGTCGCCGACGAGGCCGACACCGCACTGCGGGCCCTTGAGGCCCTCCGCAGCGGAGAGGAGATCACCCCGGACGCGCTCCGGGCGTACCTCCGCGACGTGCGGCGGCTGGAGACGCGCATGACCGCCCTGAAGGAGGAGTTGCTGCTGTTCGCCCGCGAGTCCGGCTCGAACGGCCGGGCCCGGCTCCCCTTCCGGGACATCGGCGAGGAGTTGGGGCAGCACCACAGCACCGTGGGCGAACGGCACCAGCGCATCCTCGACGGCGACACCGCCCAGTGGCGCGGATGGCTGACCCAGCACACGGAGCGCGCTGCCATGTACGCCAACGGCGGCGAGCTTCCCCGCACCCCTCAGCCCGAGCGCGAGCACGAGACCGGTGTCTACGACAGCCAGGAAGAGCCGGGGAAGGTGCTGGCCCGCTGCCGCTGCGGATGGTCCGGTCCCGCCGGCACCAACACCGTGATCGCCTCACGGCAGGGCAAGGCCCATGAGGCCGAGCCGGACGCGTGAACCCCGAGGCTGCCGACTGCTTGGAGGCGTCGCGGCAGCCCCGGGGGCCCTCAGTCCCGTAACGACGAAACGAGGAACACCCATGATGACCGACCGGCCCACCCCCGCGCAGGCCCTGGCCTTAACCGGCGCTCTCCTGGCGACCTGGGACGCACTGCACCCTCTGTTCGACCAGTGGTTCCAGGACAGCAGGGACGCGGCCAACAAGGGTGCCTGCGGGCATCACCTGGTCTACCGGGACGGCACGCCCGTCGGCGAGCAAGCCGAGGGGGACGACCGCGCGGGGCAGCCCACCATGACCGCCACCCGCTTGGGCTGGATCAGCGCAGCACGGCACGTGGCCAGCTACTCCGCGGGGCAGCTGACGGGGACGGTCCTCCTCACCCGCGTGCTCGGCTACCGCGTACCCGCCTCGGCACTGGTCGCCGGTGCGGGGATCAACGCCCTCACCCACCTGGTGATCGACAAGCGCCAGCCGCTGCTCTGGCTGGCCACCAGGGCGGGGAAGGGCGGATACGTCGACCACTGCACCGTCGTGCGCCGCCTCGATGAGGACGGCGCGGCCCGAGCGGAGGAGTCAGGACCCGGGACCGCGCTTTTCGAGCTCGATCAGGCTCTCCACCGCGCCATCGGCGCCTTCGCCGCTGTCACCACGACTTGGCTGACCATCCGCTCGATGAAGAAGGGACGTACGCGATGACCGAGGACCTGTGGAGCCTTCTGCGCTCGACGTGCGAGGTGCAGCGTATGGGCGACGAGCTCCGCGTGAGCGACGCCGCCGGCACCACCACGCCCGAGCAGGAACGGGAGTACCGGCTGTGCCGCGCCGCGCTTGCCCAGCGCCACCTCGCGGCCGCCGGCACCACCGGCAGCGACCTCCAGGAGGCGCGCGAGGATGCCGAGTTGACCGCGAGCCTGCTGTGGAAGCACGACGCCCTGCACGGCAGTCACCGCGGCCCGCTCCCGGCGAAGCTTCCGGGCTGGAAGGCGTCGAACCTCGGCGACTACGTCCGCCAGGAGGCCGACGCGGCGGGCCTGAACCCCTGCTGACCGGGCTCCCATACGCAGAACGCCCCCGCCGACCGGCGGGGGCGTTCTCGTTGTGCTGGCTACGCCCGGGGGGACACCAGTCCCCGGCCCGGATAGGGGTCATGGACCTCGTGGAGGGGCCGCACATTCCCGTTGGGAGTTACCGGGATGCTCGCTCCGTGCATCCACCGGTAGAGCTCCTCCCCGCGGTGCAGCCCGTAGACGTACCGGACCTTGCTGCCGTCGGGGAGCGGGCTGTTCAGCAGGCTCAGCAGGTAGGTGATGAGTTCTCCCCCGCGTTCGGCGTTGACCGTGGCGGCCTCGTGCCACGGCTCCTCGTCGCCGTCGATCTGGAGCATGATCCGCGCAGGCTCGCCGTGCTCGACGTCGGTGCGCTTCTCGCCGTTCGGTGGTCCCCACAGGTCGACCGCAACGATGCGATCCGCTCGTACAAGGCGATCCGTGGACGTGCGGACCCAGGTGTTCACCATTGCCGACATGCTGCCTCACTCCCCGCGTGCGCCGAACAACCGGGCAATCGCCCCCACTTGGGAACGACAGCCCAGAGTGGCGCGATCTATCCCACACCACTGTCTGTTTTCTATCACTGGGTAAAGACACCGGTCCTGCGGGTTTCTTCCTGGGGCCGGGCCGCTGACCTCGTCCATCACGGGGAGACGCGCGGAAACGGCGACGGCCCGGCAGGAGATGCTCCTGCCGGGCCGCTGCGTGCGGGTGGTGGGTCTTAGCGGGACGGCTCGTCCCCTGTTGCGAAGGCGATGAAGTTCATCCACGCGACGCGGTCGAACTCGAAAGTGCCGCCGTCGGGGTCCTTGGAATCCCGTACCGCCATCTTGCCGGCGGGGCCGGTGGCCAGGCGTCGGGCCTGGACGCACTGGCCACCCTGGTTGTCGCTGTAGCTGGAGGTGAACCAGTCTCCGGTCTGCGGGCCGTCGTCCCGGTGGGCCATGTCAGAACTCCTTGATTGCCTTGTGGATCATGCTCACGGACTCCGTGTGTCCTGGAGCGGCCGCTTGCAGGTCGGTGAAACTCTCGTCGTAACGGTCGGTGTCGGAGGGCTTGCGCAGGACCCAGGCATCGGCGCGGTTCTCCAGGTAGACGATCGGCGGGAACGGCGAGCGGTCACCGAAGCGCAGGATGGTGAAGGCGCCGTTCATGCCGGGGTGCGCGCCGAGGTCGAAGGGGACGACCTGGATGCGGACGTTGGGAAGGGAGGTCGCGAGTTCAGCGATGTGGCCCAGCTGCTCGCGCATCACCTCGGCGTTGCCGACGCGCCGCTTGAGAACGGACTCGTTGATGATGGCGGTCAGCCTGAGCGGGGAGTTGTCGCGGTGCAGGGCTTCCTGACGCGTCATCCGTACGGCTACGAGCTTGTCGATCTCGGCAGGGCTGAGCTCCTGTGTTGGGAGCGGCAGGGCCCTTACGTACGCCTCCGTCTGGAGCAGGCCGGGGATGAACTCGTTCTCGTAGTTGTGCACCGCGGCGGCAACGGCCTCCTGGCCCAGGTACGCCTTGAAGCCGGGGCTGATGACCGGGGCCAGCTCGCGCTTCTGCCACCAGTCCTTTTTCGTCTTGGTGACGGTGGCGTAGCCGACCAGGGTGTCGCGGTGCTCGGTCTCCGCCCCGTAGATGTCGCACAGCGCCATGACGTCCGCCGGCTCCACGATGCCGTTCTCGGCAGCTTCGAGCCGATTGATCTTTGACGGGCTGACCACCAGGCGCTTTGCCACCGCCGTGGCGGTCAGTCCCTTCGCCTCCCGCAGGCCCCGCAGCTCGATCGCCAGCTGGAGACGGCACAACGCAGGTGCTGCTGACCCTGCTTCTTCACTCATCTCGCGTCCCTTCGTCGAGCAAGGGCCAGTGTGTCGGTCGCCCTTCTGCCACGGCAAGAAATCTTCTGCACTGGCGCGATGAATTCTGCCAGCCCGTGAACATCTGTCAGGACCGCCTTCGTGTACGGGTGTTCGAGCGTCAATGCTCCGCGCAGAATTCTGCGGGAAGGGTATTCACGGTATCGAATCTGGTGGCATCCTGGGTCGGGTCACCACAGAACGCGCTCACCCCGCGACTCCAAGTGATCTTGGCTCTGGGGCTGCCGCGTACGTACCGACCGGGAGGGAACCCGGATGTCGAAGCCCAGCCAGGTCGCCGAGGGGCGACGGTTCGAGATTCCCGTCAGCCACGAGCTCTTACGTCAGCTCCAGGGCGCGCTGTGCATCAGGTGCGGAATCCAGGGCGGTCAACTCTTCCCTGACGGACGTGCGTTCACCGTCTCCCCGGGCGACTGCGACCCCATCGCGTGGGACGTGCGTGCCCACGCGAAGTGCGTCGGGGGCGCCCGGTGACCGCATTGGACATCGACCGGGCGTGCTGCCTCGGCGCCCTCAGCGCGCGACTCCCCGCCGGCCTGACGGGCGACGCCGTGGCCATACCGGCCCGCCTCGGCGACAGCGTGCTCCACACGCTCGATGCCCTCTACCCCCAGCTGCGACCCGCCGTCCTGCACGAGCTGACCCGGGCGCGTACCTACCTGTTCACCGAGCCCGGACAGGGGGGTGTCTGGGGTGAGGACGTCTGGACGCTCGACGCCGGAACCTGGCTCGCCACCCCCCACCAGCTGAACGGCTCCTGCGGAGACCTGAAGGTCTGGCGCCACCGGCCGGAGTCCGGGGGCCGCGTGCTCCCCGTCACCGACCTGCGCCGAGCGATGCGCCTGGCCCACCCCGCCCTTCGGTGGCGCGCTACCGGGACGCCCGTCCAGCACAGCAATGCCGGAGGCATCCTGTGACGCCAGTATCTGCATCCGTCCCGAACGGCCCCGACAGCCGGGTGTACGTGTTCGACCGCGCCCCCACCGTGCCCGCCCTCGCCCGGCGCCGGGTCCGAGCCGCCCTCACCGACTGGCAGGTCTCCCCGGATGACATCGACACAGCGGAACAGGTGATTGCCGAGATCGCGACGAACGCGATCGAGCACACCGAGTCCCGCCGTATCCGTCTGGAGGTCGAGCGCCACCCCGACGAGATCCAGGTCGCCGTACGCGACAGCGGCCCCCGGCCGCACACCTCCCTCGCCGCGCGGACCGACTCCAACGCCGCCCTCGAAGAGGGCGGCCGCGGCTTGCTCCTGGTCCACGCGCTCGCGGCGCGGTGGGGCGCTGACCCCACTCCGGGAAACGGGCTGCGGGTCTGGGCCGCCATCCGTCCGGGAGCCTCCTCCACGCACGGGAGTCGTTGATGTCCCGCCCGCTCATGCCCGCGCCCCCCGCCCACGTTCGGCGAACGCCAGGCCCGCCGGTCGACCTGCTCGCCCGCGTGGCCCAGCGCCTCCGGGAGGTGAAGCCGCTGGACGAGATCCTGGACGACATTGGCGACGTGCTCGGGAACCAGGCGCCACCGGCCGCCGAATGTGAGGACCTTGACCAGCGGCTGCGAGCCGACCTCATCAGGCTCACCCGGATCGCCCTGGCCGCGGGGGACGAGGACCCCGAGGTGTCCGCCCTGCTCCAGCGCGCTGACCGGCTGCTGGCCGAGGACGTGCTGGCCGACTATCAGCTGACGCTCGGGTCTCTGCGCCGGATGGCCAGCACGGCCAACGACCTCCTGGAGCGGCTCACGGAGACCGGCAGCATAAAGGAGGTCGCGTGAACACCCCGCGCCAACTCACCTGGAACGGATGGCACGTCCCCTTCATCGCTCCCTGGAGCCGTGAGACCCCCCGGGCTGGCACGGTCGTCCGGGCCCCCCGGGGGGCCGGGATCGCCTACGCCGACGAATTCGCTGCCGCCGACCGCAGGAACGGCACCCTGTGGGTCCGCTTCCCGGCTTGTCGCGGAGCCGGGAAGCCCAACCTGGCCGGGGTCCACCCGCTGCGCCAACGGCAGGCGATGAGCCACCTGCTGTGCCAGGTCTGCGCGAAGTCGACGTACGACGACGCGTTCAGCCGCCGGGGTGGCCGACACCTCTTCCTCGTACGAGCCGATGAGGGGCAGGAGATCCGCGAGGGCGAGACGACCGCGACACCGCCCATCTGCGCCCCCTGCGCCACCGAGTCCGTCCGCGCCTGCCCCGAACTACGCAAGGGGTATACGGCCGCCCTCGTCGAGCGCCCCCAGCCCTGGGGCGTGGCCGGCACCCTCTACAACCCGCGCACGCTCAGGCCGATGCCCGCGCCGAAGACCCGCGACGGCCTGACCTTCGTGAGCTACGAAGACCCCCAACTCCCCTGGACCCTTGCGGCCCGCGACGTCGTGACGCTCCTCGGCTGCACCACCGTCGACCTTGACCGTCTGCTGGCCCACGGCGTCACCGCCTAGGACTTCCCGCACCCGAACCCCTCAAGGAGAGGCACCCTCATGTCGGAGACCACCGCGCATCCCGCTGTTGCTCAGTTCGGCATCCCGCGCCAGTCGACCGCGCCGGTCGAAGGTCGAGCCGAGGCCGAGCAGGTCGCGGGCACCCCCGCCGGATGGGAACTGAAGAAGGACCGCGGCAGCACGACCGTGTGGATGGTGACCGGCCCGACGGGGCAGTGGGCCCTGAAGATCGGCCGCGGCGAGGACGCGGCCGTCGTCGCCCGGGAAGCCGAGGTTCTCCGGCACATCGCCACCGTGCCCCCGACGTCGTACGGCGCGCGCTCCAAGGGCGGCAGGACATCCGACAGTGCTTGGCAGCTCACGCCCTGGCTGGAAGGCCCCTCGACCTGGGAAGCCTTTCGTACGGTCCGGGACGGGGGTACGGACCGGTCGCAGGCCCTCGCGGCCGCCGTGGACCTGGCGGCCGCGGTCGGTGCACTGCACCAGAGCGGATGGGTGCACGGTGACGTCCAGCCCCACCACGCCATCCACGCCCGGGGCGGCGTACGGCTGATCGGCTGCTCCTGGGCCTGGCACCTGAAGCTCCCGCCCTCCTACGCCTCCCACAGCGGGCTGCTGCACCTCATGTCTCCCGAGCTGATCCGCCGCGTGGAGTCCGAGCAGAGGCCGATCGCACCCAGCCAGCCGGACGAGACCTATGCCCTGGCCGCCGGCCTGTGGTGGGCGGCCACCAACTCGTGGCCGCTGGACTACACCCATCTGGGGATCGACCCGGCGACGTTCACGGCAAGGGGACTCCGGCAGGTCCTCGTACGCCGGTGGCCTCCGCTCGGACGGATCTCCGGGTGGCCGCAGCTGGAGGAAGTCCTGCGGCCCGTACTCACTGCACGGCCGAACGAGCGGCCCTCGGCGCTGCACCTGGCCCAGTGGCTTCGGTCCTTGCCGTCGTAGCCGGACCCGTCACCGCGCACGACTGAGGGGCCCGACGATCCGTCGGGCCCCTCAGTCGTGCCGAACCACACCCTTACGCCAGTGCGGCCTCCTTCGCTGCCTCGCTCGCGTCAGCCGATCGCTGCTGCCCGATGGCGGCCCCTTCGTCCTCCTGGCGCTCCCGGGGAGCGTCCGCGTCAGGAGCCTGGGCTTCCGCGGCGTGGTGTTGCGGCGCGGGCTCCGGAGCCGTGGCGACCGCCTTGCGGCGAGCTCGTTCGGCCTCCGCCTCCATCGCCGCATGCCGCAACTCCGGCAGGAGCTGCTTGACGGCCGTACGCACCGCCCCCTCCTTCATGAGGCCCTCCTGCTTTCCGCCGTTGTCGAGACCCAGCCCCGCGGCCTGGCCCAGGGCCATGTTGGCCCGGTAGGCCGCCGAGTTGGCCACTTGGGCGTTGGTGTCCAGCACTCTTAGGTCACCGGCGAGGATCTGCGCCACCAGGGCGTCCCGGAGCTGATCCTTCTTCGACTTGCTGCTGGAGGCACCCAACGGCTGAACCGGCTCCGGCCGGACGGGAGGCAGGGCGGCGGCTGGGGAAGGCGCGGGAGCCGGTGCCGGTACCGGGGGGCCTATCGGTCCGGCAGCTGCACCGCTGGGTTCCGCGACGGGCGGGGCGGCTGGCACGTGCTGGACCGGAGCGGGACGGGGCTCTCGCGGTGCTTGAGGGACGGGCGCCGGGCGGGGCACCTCCTGCGGAGCGGGCCGGGGCTCTGCTCGCGGTGTCGTCTCTTCCTCGTCCGGCTCCGCGCCTGTGGCCGGCGCAGGGAGCGGGGTGCGCGAGCCGGGGGCGCGGACGTACTGCAAGGTGTCGTGCAGGTCCTTGCGCCACTGCTTCCACATCTCCCGGGGGTAGCCGATGAAGGGAACCCACAACAGCAGGCTGTAGCCCCGCTCCGCGTTCTTCTTTTTCTTCTTCGGGTACTTCCCCAGGACCAGCTGCTCGACCTTCTTGAGCAAGGACTCCAGGAAGATGGCGTACACCAGGGGCGGGATGACCGCGACGAGCCGCCCGCCGAGGGTGGGCGATTCCCCGGGGGCGTGCGGGGTGTGCAGCAGGTTCATCACGGCCGAGGCCACGATGAACCCGACCAGGTAGAGGCGGGTCAGCTGGCTGGACCGAGCGGTCAGCGCCTCGAACAGCCGCAGCAGCGACAGGCCGAGCGCACCGGCGTCCAGCAGCAGCGCGAAGCCCGTTGCTGAGGTCCACGAGCCTCCGTTGCGGTCGAAGGCGTACGCCTTCTGTGCGCCGAAGGACAGCCAGGCCGCGATGCCCGCGATGCAGAAGATGATGATGAAGGAGACCGAGAGGCTGATGACGGCGAGGCGCCGGCGCCAGGTCTTGCGCCGCTCCTCCGCCAGCTTCTCGCGGTCCTCCGCGGACAGCTTGTCCTGCTCGCGCGTACGGCGGGAGCGGAGTACCAGGGCCACGATGCCGAAGACACAGAGCGCCGCGAAGCCGATGCCGGCAGGCAGCAGGAACTTCTCGTCCATCATCCTCGGGAACCCTTCTCCCTGTTCGCGGCCGGGGCCTCGGGCGGGATGGGCCTGCGGCTGATGTCCGCCGCCTGGTGACGCATGGACACTCCGATCATCGGTTTCTGGGGCTCGGGCTCCATAACCCTAGGGCGCGACACCCGCAGCCCCTGATACCGCAGCATCCTCCTCCAGCTCCGCAGTCCCGGCGGCTTCTTTTCGGTCCGTCCGTCACACGGATGCGGGACCAACGAAGTCGGTTTGGGTGCTGGTCGTACAAAAACCGGCGTCTAGCCCTTCCCGGGCAGTCCTGCCTCGGTACCCTCCGGGCCATGGACTGGACGATGAAGAACCCCCTCCCAGCCGAGGGACGAACAGTTGGGTTCGTGGGCAAGGGCGGGGGCTCCAAGTCGACGTCCCTGATCCACTGCCTGCGCTACTGGGGCGTGATGGGCATCCCTGCCGTGGGACATGATGCCGACGACTCCGACAAGAAGGCCGACGGCTCCTTGAAGGCGTGGGCCAACATGCTGCCGGTCACGGGCCCAGGACTCGGCTCTCCCGTCTACGGAGTGCCTGACGCGCCCTCGCTGGCAGCCGAGGTGAACCGCCTGCGGTCGCCCCACGGCATCTCGGCGATTGACACCAAGGCGTGGGAGAACGACCCGGCCAATCTCCACTATGCGACGATCCGGACCTCCGATTTGCTGGTCCTGGCGCTCTACCCCAGCGGGATGGAGACCTATCGCGGCGGTTCGATCCTCGGGGCCATGGACACGGTCGAAGGGATGACGGGGCACCGGCCGCGGCTGGTGTGTCTCCTGACCCGGTTCAACCCTCGTTCCAGCTCCGTCGACGAAGTCCGTAACGAGCTCGAAGCGGACGGACTGCCTGTGCTCAAGGCCCAGATCCCCGCCTCCGAGGACAAGCGCACCGGCCTTGCTCACAGCTTCGGGAAGATGCCCCGCCTCAAGGCCGACTCCCCTCTTCATCAACTCGCCAAGGAACTCGTCTTGGAGCTCGCCAAATGACAGCTCGTCCCAGCATGACCCGCAGCCCTCTGCGGGACGCCGCCGCCAAGGAGCCGGTGAAGGTCCCTGGCTTGGATGCCAACCGCTTCACCGGAACCAACGTCATCAACCCCGCTGTGGCCATCAAGGGGTCTCCGCAGGAGCGGCTCGCGCAGGTCACCGCTTTGCTGAAGGAGGCCAAGGAGAACGGCGAGGAGGCCGTCGCCGACATCAAGGCAGTCGGCGCGGTCAACAAGGGGCTCCTCCTGGCCTACGCCAAGGAAGAGGACCTATGGCAGCACTCGGGGCACGCGAAGTTCGAGGAGTGGGGCGCCGAGGTCCTGGAGATCAGCACGAAGTACGTGCACCGTCTGGTCCGAGAGGCTGCCGCCCTGGCCAAGGTGGTGGCCCTGAACGATCAGTGTAAAAAAGTGCACCGCATCAGCCGCCCCTCCCATGCGGTCGTCATCGCGGCGGTCATCGACCAGTACGGCGACGAGGCGGCCTTGAAGGTGATTCCCAAGGCTCACGAACTCGCGGCGCAGCAGAACCGGACCCGCCCCACGGCCGCCCTCTTCGAGCAGGCGGCCAAGGAGCTCGGCTACCCCGTCAAGCTCATCAGCGACGACACTGACGACAGCCCCGCCGCTCTCGTCGCGCCTACGGCCGTCGTGCGGACCCAGCACACCCTGGGGCGCTTCACCACCGCGCTTGGCGGCGTCAGGGAGAAGCACATCGCGGCCATGTCTCGAAGTGACGTCGACGCCATCCGCGTCCAGGCGGAGGCCGCTCGCGCGCAGCTCGACCAGTACCTCGGCATCATCGACAAGGTGTATCCGAAGAAGGCCATCCCCAGCTCTCGCGCGGAGACGGGCGGTGCGGAGCAGCCCGAGGAGGTCCAGGACCAGGCCGTGGCCTGACCGGCCCCCAGCATGACGAAGGCCCCCGCCGCTGGCGGGGGCCTTCGTCATGCTGGGCTAAGCGGAAAGGCGTGGGGACCCGCACGCCACGGGACCAGTGGTCAGTGCGCAAACAGCCGCAGGGGAGACCGAGGTGACCGTCGGAGTGATGAGGGCGGTCAACTTCGCGGTGTACCCGTCGGGGGTGATCCTGGTCAACTTCGCAGTGCGCGGTTCCGTTGGGTTCGATTCACGGTCGATCGTCACGGCAGATCCTCCAGCTCGATCTCCGGGTACAGCGCACGGAGCCGGTCCGGCTCCCCCGTGATCACCGGCCACTGCCTGGCGGCCGCCAGATACGCGACGTGCCCGGCCGCGGTGCCGGCCTCGCTGTCGATGTTCGAGCGCAGGAGGCCCGCCCCACGGGCGTCCGCCTCATCCAGCGCCGCGACGGTCACGAGGGGGAACTGGATGACGGCCGACAGGGCGTGCGCTGCATCCGGCTTCAGGTCGGCGTACGCGTCCGACAGGGCGGTGGAAGGGACGAGGAGGGGGATCACGCGCTGGTGGGCGACCGACAGCAGGGCCTGCATGTAGAAACTCCCCCGAGCGGCGGCCGTCAGCGCCGTGGTGTCGAGGATGCGGCCGCCGATCACGCGGCGCTGCTCTGCCCGGCGCTGGTGCTGACGCCGAGAGCCTTCGCCGCCCAGTCCAGGTGTTCAACGGTGGGACGCTCGCCGGGGAAGAGTCGCGCGAGTACGGCGTCCACCTCGGCGGCCTCCTGCTCGCGCTGGAGCAGAGACGTGATGTGCCCCGATACGCTGCTGATCTGGCCCGCGGCCTCCCGCTCCTTGAGCTGGTCGAGGACCTCCTGCGGGATCGTGATCGCCGTCTTCGCCTTGGGCGGGTTCTTCGAATCGGTCATACCTGAGTCATACCACTCCGCGACGCGCAAGGGGAGACGTTCGCGGAACTCGTTGGCTGGAGCCAACAAGGCTCGATACCGTCGGCTGTGCCGTTGGCTACAACCAACAAGAGGGGTTCCGTTGACGACGTACGACGTCGACATGTTCGCCGCCGAAGTCGAGCACCTCGCGCAGCAGGCCGACCAGGTCCAGGGCGCCGATCGCGTCGAGCTCCTGGCCCGCGCGGCCAGCCGCGCCATAGACCCCCTGCGTCGCATCGAGCTGCTGATGCTCGTCGTGGATGCCGCCGGCCGCGCCGCCCACGAAGCCGCCGGAGCTGCCCGGCAGGGTGTGGGTGGACCGGGAAATGCTCCGGTCACCTACGAGCAGATCGGTGCGGCGGCGGGCCTGTCCCGTGACGTCGTCCACCGGCAGCACACGCATGGAGCCGCTCTCTCCTGGCCGGCCGCGCGGCGCGGAGTGCACAACGGGCGGACCGGCTCCAGCCGGAAGACGTCACCAGTCAGGACAGAGGATGGAGGAGAGGCGACCGCATGAACGAGGACGAGATCGCGCGAGGGGTGGCGCGTGGGCTTCAAGCGCACGAACACCGCCGTGCGGAAGGGCAGGCCCGTTCCCTGCTCGCCGGCCTGGCCATCCTGGCGGCGGTGTTCGTCACCTTCATCGTGGTGGTGACGTACGGATGACCGCAGGCTTCGAGGTGCACCTCTTCCTCTCGGAGCAGCCCGTCACGGCGTAAGGGCACACGGCGCGAAGGCCCGGACCGATCACTCGGTCCGGGCCTTCGCGTTTCTGGCAGGCGGGGAGATCAGCCGTCCGCGTCGAGGTCCACCATCCCGGCCGCCGCGTCCAGGACGCCGGTCGCCTGCTCTGTGGTCGCTGGGGGTTGTCCTGTTCTCTTCCCGTACGCCCGTGCCTCGCGCGCGACGCCGCGCACGTACACCAAGAGGTTGGCGCGCTCGGAGGCGCTGCGGCGGTCGTCAACGGCTTCGGCGAGCTGCTCCCACCAGAACCCGTCATCGTCGGGGTCCTCGGGAATCTCTCCGGACTCGTGGTGCTTCAGCAGGGCCCGCGCGACTGCGTCCAGCTCTGCGTAGCGCGCTTCCCCGGCGGCGATGAACTGGGCCTCGGCGATGCGGGCCTCCATGGCCCGCCGGTCGATGAGGTGCGCGACCTGTGGCTGGCGCCGGTCGCCGGGGCGACCGTGGACGGCGACATACAGCCGCTTGCGGAGGTTCATTGCGCTGCCGGGGTTCGGCTCCCCGAGGCGGTCGAGGAACCGGAGCGCGAGAGCCATCTCTTTCCAGGAGGTGCCGCCGGCGCGCGCGTCGTCGATCGCAGAGAGCTGGAATGGGTCGGCGGCGAGACGCAGCCACTCGGCCAGCTGCATCCGCAGCACCGCCGCCTCCCGGTACGCCTGCCCCTTGAGTCGGTTGGCGTGCTCCTGGGCGAACTGGAGCACGCCGAACAGCTCGTGATCGCCGGGCCAGCGCTCCAGATACAGCTCGTCCTTGCCGATCTCGCGGTGCAGCTCGTACAGCTGCGCGGCCAGTACGCGGGGCTGCTGCTCGGGGGCCTGCCGTGCGGGGCGGGTTTCGCGGGCGGTCGGTGGCGGAGTCCTGCGCGAGCGTCGCATCGTTGTCTCGTCCTGGATCGGAGGCGCTGGGGAAGGGGCGGGCGGTGCCGTCCTCCCGCGAAGGCTGCTCTGACCTGCATGTTTCTAGTCTGGAATGCCCACCTGGGCGTGGTCGCGTTCTGTAGCGTACCGCCTTCAGCGCGTTTTTTTCCTACTAGGAAATGGCGTGTACATGATCGAAAGGGGATCGCGCATAACCGGAATTATGCGTGGCCTTAGCGATCTTGAAAATGGGCGTTAGTACGTCACCGCCGCCGAGGGGGCAGTCCGATTTCGCCCCCTCGATGTCGACAGCCCTGCCATGCTTGATGCTTCGCCTCGAAGGGAGTCGGTCGTGGCCGGCGAGTCCGAAAGCCCCGTCCTCACGATCCGGATGCGCTGGATGTTCGGCTGGGAGCAGCACCGGCCTGGGGGCTGCCGCTGCCTGTGCCGCATGTTCCACAACACCTCCGGGACCGGCGTCTGCCTCGCCGCCGCCGAGCCGGGACTGCTCATCCGAGTGGTGACCGCCACTCAGTCCGATGGGCCGCTGACCGTCTGCCGCCACTGCTACACGGCGCTGGCGCCGCTCGCGGACTGATGCCCACCCTCTGGCGGACCGTGCTGGCCGCACTCACCGATCCCGCCGCTGCCGACCGCGACCAGGTCCTCGCGCTCGGCGCCGCCGACCTCGCGCTCAACCAGGACCCCGCCGCGACATCCGGCGACGTGCAGGACATCGCCCTCGTGGAGTTCGGCATCGCCGTTGACCCGCGCACTGCGACGGCCGCGCTCACTGCCCGCCGGGCACGCCGCTCCGGCTGACCTCCCCGGTGTAAAAATTCACACCGGTCCGCTCCCGTCCCCGGGCTTACCGGATGGCTCCCACGCCTCCGGGGCGCCACCCCGCCACTCGACGAACCCCGGGTCGGTCAGGTCCACGTCCTCCGCATCCTCCATCCCCGCCGCGGCGAGGAAGACCCGGATGTCGGAGGGGCGGTGCGCTACCCCGATGGCGACGCCGTCGTAGCGCACCCGACGCCAGCCGTTCTCATCGGGCGGATATACGACCAGCTTCGCGGCGGGGGTCATCCTCCAAGCCTCAGCCCTGGCCCTGCCCCGCGCACCTCGCGCCGCCTGACCAGGTGGCTCCCCGCTCACGCGAAGGACCCCGTACCGGAAGCCGGCACGGGGTCCTTCGCTGTGACCGTCAGCGGCGGGTCAGTCGACGCCGGGCACGACTACGGGGTTGTCGCCCAGGTAACCGAGACGGGCATCGACGTTGGCCTCCGCCGTCCGCAGCCGCTTCGTGTGGGGCCGCTCGGAGATCCGGCCGTTCTTGGTGACGCAGTGCTCGCCCGAGCCGACATGGCAGGTCTCGCACTCCAGCACAAGGACCTCGACGTCGACCGCCGCGTCACGCTCGCGGCGCCGCCGGGCCTGTGCGGCCCTGGACTCCCAGATCACCCGCACCCCCGCCATGGCCTCCGGATACGTGGTCGTCTCCGCCCCCGGCATCCGGGCGCCGTGGGCGAGGTGGATCAGCTGTCGCGCCGTGGGTACAACGGCGGGCCCGCCGAAGTCCTCGCGGTCCGTGCCGCGCGCCGCAGCTCCCCACGGATCGCCGACGCCGGAGAACTTCGTGGCGAGCGGAACGTCGCCCTCGACGATCCGGGCGAGCTTGCCGGCCTCGTCGCTGATCTCCCGCAGCTGCCCGGCCTTCGAGCGCAGTGTGTCGATCATCGGCTCCAGCTCGACCGGGGTGGCGGGCGTCTCGGCCGCGAAAGCGACCTGCCGCAGCCGCAGCTCGATCGCGGCGAGCTCCACCGCGATCTCGTCGAGCGTGATGTTGCGGCCCTCCATGAGGTGGGCGACGTCGGACTCGGCGGCCGTCTCGTATGCGGTGTCGTTGTGGTTCAGCAAGTCTTCTCCAATTCGGGGGCTGGGCCCCCAGGTACGAGATTTCGAGTGGTGGAGCCGGTCGGAGTGCCATCCCCTTCCAGCAATGAAAACAATACCATCTTTGGGGCTCCTTGTTCGTGCTTCCGGGTGGCCTACGGGGAGTTGGCGTGCGGCACCGGTCGGCGGACAGCGAGAACGCAACGACGGGCGGGTCCGATGAGGACCCGCCCGCATGTGTGGTGTTGAAGCGTGCCCCTCGTGCGGTTCAGGCCCCTTCGAAGGTCTCGCCGTCCAGCTCCGAGCCGTCCGGCTCGTACTGGAGCGTGCTCACACCGTCTGCGGAAATGTCGATGTAGTCAGGGCGTTCGCGGCGGCGGGGGAGGAACTTGTCCAGCCAGCCCCGCGGCTCAACATCGGCCGGGTACATGTCCACGGCCGCCAAGACGTCGAGCTGCTCCTTCGACAGCAGTTCCGCCCAGTCCGACGGGTAGATGGCGCTGCACCACAGCTGAAGCTCCCCCTGCTCGATCACGACGCTGAAGGGGCTGTTGCGTACGCCGGGCCGGTAGCGGATGCGGTCCTGCAACCCCGTGGCGGTGTCCCGGTTGAGGTAGACCCGGGCGACGCGAGGACCCGCTGCCCAGGCATACGTCTCCGGCTTCGTCAGGATCTCGTCGACCCACGTGCGGAGCCCGAGAGGGTCGCCGGCGGGGATGGTCCGGCCAACGGGGGCCCAGGGGCGGCCGCGACGCAGACGCGCGACGAGATGCCCGCCGGTGTACTCCAGGTTCCCCCCGCAGTGGTGCAGGCTCTCCTCGCTCGTCCGGACGACACCCTGCTCGATGTCGAATTCGATGAACCGGTAGTGCAGGACCTCGCGAGCGACTTCCTCGCGCCAGCCGAGTTCTTGCAGCAGCCGGAAGCTGTTGCTCGGCCCCGTGCCGCCGTACCCGGCCAGGCACTCCTCCACCCCCAGCAGCTCGCCCTCCGCGTTGCGCAGCAGCATGTTCGGTGCCGAGATCCGCGTGCCGTCGGCGAACGCCTTCGGGTGCCGTCCGGACTCCAGCAGGATGTCAGTCTCGGTGAAGGCCGCGGTCGCGCCCGTGACGTGACCGAAGGCGCCGCTCTTGACGTACCGCGCCGCCTCGGAGGCGGAGAGGACCGGGACCAGGCGCGTCGGGTCCACCGGGTAGGCATCCCTCCCGGCCCGCTCGATCATGCTCTTGATCACCGGGTGGGTGACCCCCAGCTCCCGGGCCAGCGTGCGCCGGCTGGCCTCTACCCTCGCCTCCTTGTGGGACTGGGCGAACTCGTCGAGCTCGGCGACATCGCGGTCCCGCTGTCGCTCTGCCGCGTGCAGCTCCCGCTTGAGGGTCTGTACCTGGCGGTGGCTGGTTCGAACATTGGTCACCCTGCGGCTCAGCTCTCCTTTATCCATGATCGGAAACGTATGCTCTCGATGAGTGGAAAGCAAGGTATCCACAAATGGAAAGTGCGTTGACTGCGGCGCGACGACTGGAGCCTCGGGACTGCCTGGTTGACGCCTTCCGGAGCGGGCTCGCGTCAGCGAAGAACGGCAGGCTCTCGCGGGACGCCCTTAACGAGGACGTCGGCCACCACATCGGCGAGGCCGAGCGGGTAGACCGTCTCCGTGGTGGAGCGGAGTTCATCCAGCGACCACCAGCGGCTGGCCCGAATGTTGTCCGTCTGTGTGGCTCGTGCGGCATCAAGGGCGCCGGACGATGCGCGGACGAGGAAATACTTCTCGACCTGCTGTACGCGGCGCCCGCCGGCTGGATGATCTTGGCGACGCTCGGCGATCTCGCCGGACAGGATCACGTCCCTCGCGCCGAGTTCCTCGCCCAGTTCGCGCAAGGCCGCGGTCGGGTAGTCCTCACCCGGCTCAAGGCTGCCGCCTGGGGTCGCCCAGAAGCCGCCGTTCTCGTCGTAGCGGAGCAGCAGGATGCGCTGGTCAGCGTCGAGAACGACGGCTCGGGCCGCCTCCCGCAGGGGCAATGTGCTCATGGTTCGAGTCTGGCACCGTGCGGTCAGGCGAGCGCCTGACCGAGAAGCTCTCGCGGACGACCGCCGAGGGCCTGGTGAAGGACTTCGGCCCTGGATCGGATCAGGCCGTCACGGTAGGGGGCGGGGAGGCGATCGAAGATGCCTGCCGCCATCTCGGCAGACGATGAGGGGTCGCCGTCGAGGCGCAGGCAGGCGGCGGTGTCCATCGCGATCAGGGCCCGGGTCATCACCGAGGGGGAATCGGTCAGGTCGAGGGCGTCGTCCTGGGCCGCGTAGGCCGCCTCGGTGTCCCCGAGGAGGGTGTACGCCTGGGAGAGGTGAACGAAATGCTTCTGCGCCGGATAGCCGAACCACGTGTCGGCCGCTTCGTGCCCGTCGAGGCGCTCCACCAAGCCCTGCGCGTCCGTGACCGCCATCCGGGCCCCCCGGTGGTCGCCGATGGCGGCGAGGGAGCGCGCGGTGACGGCCGCCGCCAACGCCCCGGCCGCGGTGGGCGTCCGGCCGGCCGCTCTGCGGGCTCGGGCCGCGAGACGCACGGCCACTTCGGGGGCGCCGTAGTTCAGCGGCACCATCGCGTGCCGGGCCAGCACCCAGGCCGTCATCCTGCGGTCACCAGACTCCCGGGCCGCTTTCTCCGCCGTCGCGAACCAGCGGAATGCATCTCCCTTGTCGCCCCGGTCGTGCTGCACGATGGCGACCAGGCCAGCGATTCCCGCAGCGGTCCGGGCGAGATCGGCGCGTGCACTGGCCGGGTGAGGCTGATTGAGGACCTGGCCGAGGAGGACGAGATCCGCCTGCATCTCGCTCAGTACGTCGTCGGGTGCCCGGCCGTGGTAGCCGCCCCGGTGCCGCTCGAATGCCGACTCCAGGTAGGCCAGGTCACCGGCCCCGGAACCCGCGAGCGCCCCGTCGATGCCCTCACGGGCCTGTGCGATGCCGGGCAATGCGGTCGCGCTCACAGCGGCGGCCGCCACCCCGAAGAACCTGCGTCGTTTCACGTCCTCTTTCTCCCTGCGCTGGCTGCGTCGGTGCTGTCGCGATGCGGCGACTGCCCGCTGCACGTCCGCGACGTTCAGCCCATACGCGAGGGCGATCGTCTCGTGCCAGTCCGGGACCGGTAACCGCTTCTCCAGTTCCCACCGCTTGATGTTCTCCCAGTCGAACCACCGGCCGCCCTGGGTGAGTTGAACGACCCGGGCCTGTTCGTCACGGGTGCGGCCAGCGCCTTCACGGATTGCTCGCAGTAAGACGCCGATGCCGTCTGGGGCCACCATGACACTTTCCCTCCGTCGCCGTCGGGTGAGGCCCTCATCCTGGCCCCCTGGAGCGGCCCCCCGCCGGGAAATGCACCCCTTCCTGGCCCCTCATTCCTTGTGTTCCCCGGCAGTTCAATGGGCGAACGCCGCTGACCCCTCGGCTCGCCCCCGGCACGACAGCGGAGGCGGGTCGAGGTACCACCGGCCGCGCGGCGCCACCCGGACAGACGGAGCACCTGGAGGGGATCATGGACACCGAAGCACCCGTGGAACGGCTGCCGGCTCGCGCGGCGTGGGAGGAGACGGGAACGGCGGTTGTTCCCGGTGTCCTTGAGCCGGATCGCTTCAAGGCCCTGGTCGAGGAGGCGCACGGCAGGCTCGACCTGGTCACGCCTCACGTCCACGAGCACACGGCCGCGCACCGTGACGGCAGCTTCGCCTCCCCGGTCCACTGCGGCTTCATCCCCCCGGGTCCGGTGCTGGAGGCCCTGGCCTACGACAAGGCCCTCCTGATGGCCCTGCGAGAGGCCACCGGCATCCCGCGGCTGATCCCGCGTGGGGGCGCCGTCGTCCTCTACAAGGAAGGCGACTTCCAGGGCCTGCACACGGACTCGGTGAAGTCCACCGTGACCGTCGCCGTCGCCCTGACCGAGGACCTGCCCCCGATGGGGTGGGCCCCGGAGCTGCTGGGTGCTTTCCCCGACCGCCTCGGCGAAGTCGTCACCGAACACGGCATGTTCCCCGAGGGGGAGGGCTTCACCAGCCTGAGCCACCCGTACGGCGACGGCAGTGTCCGGGCGTTCGCCGGATACCACGTGCCGCACTGGCGCCCGCCGATGAAGTCGATGGGCCTGCTGGTGACCATGTCGTTCATGGACCTGTGATGGAAATGACCCCGCGTCAGCTCTGGCTGACGGAAGGCCGGGCGGTCGTTCCCGAGGACGTGGTCGACGCCGGACTCTGGGAGGAGCTCGCCGAGGAGGCCGCCCGGTGCGAGCCCCATGCGGTCGTCCGCCACAACCAGCGGCCCGGACTGCTGGTGATGCGGGACGGATCGATCACCTCGCCCCAGCGGTGCCGAGTCCACACCGGCGGGGAAGCGCTCAACCAGCTGGCCATGTCCAAGGGCCTCGCCGAGGTGGCGGGGGAGGCGACCGGCCGCGCCCGTATGACCCCGATCCGCTTCGGCCTGAAGTTCTACGAGCCCGGCGACTACATGCACGTCCACCGGGACGACGGGAAGTGTGAGATCACCTTCTCGTGCGGCCTGACCCCCGGCCTCGTCTCGATGGGATGGCTGCCCCGCCTGCGGTGGCTGACCACTCAGCAGGTGGCCGACCGTCTCGGAGAGACCCCATACCCGGACGGCGGCGAGACCTTCCCGGTGCGTCACCGCGTCCTCACCGGATTCGACGGAAGCCGAATCCCCCACTGGCGTACCCCGCTCGACTCCCAGTCGCGCGAGGTGCTGATCACCATCTGCTTCACCGACCTCTCGGTGTAGCAGCGTCCTTCCCCAGACCTAGGAGGAACGACCATGTCCCAGCAGATCCCGTCCGCCACGACGCAGGCCGTGGACCCGGCCGACTTCGTGGCCGAGCTCCACGCCGAGGGCAACATGCCGCAGAACTCCGGCGGCGACCCGGCCGTGCCGGACTCCGCCTTCCCCGACACCCACACCTACCCGCTGCCGTCCGCCTGACGGCGCCGTAGGCGGTAGCTGAACCGGCCCGGCCGCCGGTCACCCTCCATGACCTGGGTGCCCGGCGGCCGGGCTTCGGCATCTGCGAAGGGAAGAGCCCATGCGCAAGGCGTATTTCGACGGCACCCACCGAACCCGCCATCCCGATGAGACCTGGGAGGCCATCCGGCCGCTGCTGATGGCGTACGGCATCACCCGCGTCGCCGACGTGACCGGGCTGGACGACCTCGGTATCCCGGTGACCATGGCCGTGCGCCCCCTGGCCCGCACCCTGTCCGTCGCCCAGGGCAAAGGCGCGACGCTGGCCGCCGCGCGGGTCTCTGGGGCGATGGAAGCGATCGAGGCGTGGCACGGCGAGCGAGCCGTCCCGACCGCCGACGTGCGAGCCCCGGCCGATGGCCTCGGCCTGGACCTGCCCTATCCCGTGACAGCCCTGGAGAGCCACCCCGGATCTCTGGTCACCAGCCGGACAGTCCTGGACTGGATCACCGCGCGTTCGGCGCTGGACGGTGAACCCGTGCTCGTGCCGGCGGCGTGCGTGCGGCTGGGCCGCGAAGTCCACGACCGGTGGCGGCTGCACTTGCCCAGCGCGTCCACGAACGGCCTCGCCTCCGGCAACACCCGCGCTGAGGCCGTCGTCCACGCCCTGGCTGAACTGGTCGAGCGCGACACGATCAGCGCTCTCGCCGACCAGCGGGACGGCGGCCAGCTCATCGACCCGGACAGCATCGACGACGAGCACTGTGCGGCGCTGATCGACCGGGTGCGAGAGGCCGGGGTCTGGCTGGAGCTGTGGCACGTGCCCAACCGGTTCGGGGTGCCCGTCATGTGCTGCTACCTGTGGCGTGAGGACCAGCCGGCCCTGCTGGTCTCCGGCTCCGGCGCCCACCTGGACCCCCACGTGGCACTCTCCCGGGCGATCACGGAGGCGGCTCAGTCCCGGCTTACCCAGATCACCGGCAGCCGCGAGGACGTCCACCCGGCCGCGTACGGGTCGGCCGTACACCGCGGTCCCCAGCCCGCCCCGGGCCCCGGCATTGCCTGGTCTGAGGTCGCCGCCCAGCACACCGCCGGGTTCACCACGGACGACGGCGAGGCCGAGCACCTGGCCGCCCGCGTCGCGGCCGTCACCGGCCACCACCCGCTCGTGGTGGACCTCACCCACGGACTCCACCAGCGCGGCGAGTTCGCCGTCGTCAAGGTGTTGGCCCCGGCCCTGCGGTACGACGCCCGGCACATCATCCCCCGACCGAACCAGGAGACGGCCGTATGACCGTTCACGTCTTCTCCGGCCCCACTGTGCCCGCAGCGCGGGTCCGCGAGGTCCTCCCCGACGCTGTGACGCACCCTCCGATCCGGCACGGCGACCTGATGCGGCTCGGTGCCGGCCCCGGTGACACCGTGCTGATCATCGATGGACTCTGGCACCAGAGCGCGCCGGTGCGGCACAAGGAGATCCTGGCGCTGCTGTCCGATGGGGCCGCCGTGGCCGGGGCCGCCAGCATGGGGGCCTTGCGGGCCGCCGAGCTCGCCCCGTACGGCATGGTCGGCATCGGGCGCATCTTCGAGGACTTCCGCAGCGGCGCCCTGGACGCGGACGACGAAGTCGCCGTGCTGCACACCGACGACGGCCGCCCGCTCTCCGAAGCCCTGGTGAACCTGCGGGCAGCCCTGACCCGGGCCGCCGCCGACGGACAGCTGGACCACGCCCACGCCCAGCGGCTCGCAGACCTGGCCCGCTCCCTCCCTTACACGTCCCGGTCGTGGACCGCGCTGGGCCGTCTCGCGGCAGGGGAGGGGCTGGCGACGGCGTTCAGCCGGGCCGACGCATGGCGCCGTACGCATCCCTGCAACGCCAAGCGGGAGGACGCTGAACAGGCCCTCGCCCTGGTGGCCGCCGGACTGCCCGCAGTCCCCGGCGCCGGGGCGTGGGCAGGCGAGCCGTGGCAGACCAGTTTCGTCCGGTACTGGCAAGCGGCCTTCCGGACGGGCGCGGTGGCGTGCGGGCAACCCGTGAGCTTCCTCGCCCTCCTGCACCATCAACAGCTGTACGACCCGGGGTTCCCGGATCGGTGGCGAAGGCGGGTCCTGGCCGCCATTGCGCATGAGGCAGACGATGAGGTGTGTCGGCCGGTGCGATCTCCGGCGGTGGAGCGGTCCGCACTGCGGTCCGCCGCGGCCGCAGGCGTGGAGGTAGCCAGCATGTCCGGCGTCCAGCTCGCCCACTGGCTCACCGATGAGGAGGTGGGCCTGCTCCCGCCCGAGGAAGCGCTGGTGCGGGTCATGGTCCGCTCCGCCCGTCTGGACGGGGCTTGGACGGTATGGCCCGCCGCGGTGGCCGAAGCGGGCGACCTGCTCGACTCCGTCCCCCTGGCGGCCGAGGCCGTGGCCGCCGCGTTCGCCTTCAACGCCCAGGTCGAGGCGGCCGACCCGCACCACACCACGGCCCACCTCAGCGTCGAGCGCGTCGCCGCTCATCTCACCCAGCGCTGGGGGCTCCCCGAGGGGTGCGGCCGGGCTGGGCTCGATGCGGCGGCCCGGGACCGGGCGTTCCGCGACTTCGCCGGCGCCGTCGAGGTGGCCCGAGCGTTCTACCTCTCCGCCCGCGCCGTGGCCGCGACCGCGTCGGCGTCCTTGGTCACTTCCGGTGCGAGGCAGAGCCCTCGGACCTGAGCGATGGCCAGCGGCACGAGGGCGGCGGCCGTGATGATCAGGGCACCCGCCGCCAGGGTCGTGCGGAGCCCGAACAGGTGGGAGGCAGGGCCGGCGAGGAGATAGCCGAAGGGCACGGGCAGGATCTGCCCGAGCGTCGAGTAGGACAGGGTCCGGCCCAGCCGGTCCGCCGGAATCCTCTCCTGCACCAGCGAGGCCCACACGGTCATGCTGACCGCCAGTCCCGTGCCCGCCACCCCCGTGGCGACCACGAGCACGGGAAGCGGCACGGCCGCGGCCATCGCCGCCAGCGGCACCGCCATGGAGCCGGTGCCCGCGCAGACGACGAGCCCGACGTGGCGCGGCTTCCACATCAGGGCGAGTGCCGCCCCCGCCACCAGTCCGGCGGTGAAGCCGGAGACCACCACACCCCACGGGGCAGCGCCGCCGAGTACCTGCTGCCCGTACACCGGGCCGAGGAGCTGGTAACCGACCAGCCACACGGGAACGATCACGGCGGCCTGTCCGACCATCACCCACAGCCAGCGGCGGGAGCGGAAGTCATCCCAGCCCTCACGCAGATCGGCGGTGAATCCGGTACGGACCTTCACGGTCTTGGCCTTGAGGCTGATGCGGGAGAAGAGGAGGGCCGAGGCGGCGAACGTCAACGCGTCCCACCCGAGAGCCCAGCCGGGGCCGACCACGGCGACCAGGACGCCACCCAAGGCGGGGCCCGCCACCTTCACGGTGTTCTGGCCGATCTTCAGCAGAGCGTTGGCCGCGTGCCGGAGTTCCGCCGGGACCACCTCCACGACGATGCCCCCGGCCGCCGGGGTGAAGAAGGCCCCCGCCGCTCCACAGACAGCCGACATCGCCACCAGGTGCCAGACCCGGGCCGTACCCGAGACCAGCAACAGCACCGCCGCCGCCTCCGCGACCGCACAGACGATGTTGGACCACACCATGACCCGAGCCCGGGACAGCCGGTCCGCGACGACCCCGCCGACGAGCAGCAGCAGGATCTGAGGCACGACGCTCGCCGCGAGGACGGCGCCCAGCGCACCGGGGCCGCCACCGATTTGAAGGACCGCGAAGGCCAGACCGATCGGCGCGACGGCCGATCCGGTCCAGGAGAGCAGACGGGCGGCGAAGTGCAGCCGGTACGGCCTGATGGCCAGCGGAGCGCCCGCCTCCCGGACCCGGGCCGCCCAGCTGATACGTGGAACGGGCCCCGCTGGACTCCGATCGTGCAGCCGCGCCTTACGCAAGATCCAACTCCGCCCAGAGAACACGAAATCCCGGCAGCGAGACGCCACCGGGAAGGTCCTCCCGACTCTAGAGCAACCCGAAGATCGTGTGTCGCAGACGCACCAACAGGCACCCGGCAGGGGCACCCCGGCGCTGTCCGTCCCCGCAGGTAGCTTTGGGGTTCGAGAGCAAGGAGGGGCACATGACCGACGGGGAAACCGCCCTGAAGTTCCAGCTGATCGTCCAGGACGAGGCCGCCCTGGACCGCGACCGCGCTCTGGTCGCCTTCCTCAAAGCCCGAATTGCTGAGCGGGCGAAGGTGGCGGAGGAGGAAGAGGAGCGTCTGCTGGCCGGGGTGAACCGGAGCCTGCTGGAGTTCGAGGAGAAGTTCGAGCACCCGCACCGCGACGACGACCGGCACAGCCACTTCGCCGGGCAGATGCAGGCCCTCGGCTGGTCGCTGCGCTGCACGGCCTTCGCCGCGTTCTCCGGGCACCCGGACTTCCGACAGGACTTCCGGCCGTGATGCCCCGCCCGGAGGTCGTCCAGCGTCCTGCCGGCGACGTCATGCGGGCGCCGACCCGGGCGGAGGACGCCTTTGCCAAGATCCGCGAGGATCTCGGGCAGGTGGCTCCGCGCGACCCGAAGGACCGCAAACTGGGGCCGCGCCGCTACCGCATGGACATCCTGCGCGACATCTGCACGGCCGAGGCATTCACCACCGTCATGAGCTGGCTCGCGTCCTCCACGATTCCCAGCATCAACACCAAGCGGAACTATGCCGACGACCTGCGGTTCTGGCATGGATTCGCCCAGGAGCTCGGGCACGATCGGTTTTACATCGGGTGCATCACCCGCGGGGACGTGACGACCTGGCGGCTCAGCGAGGAGAAGCGAGAGCGAGCGAACCGCAGCATCGCCCGCCGCCTGTCCGCACTGTCCTCGCTGACGGCGTTCGCCGCCGAGGAGTCGCAGACCTACATCCCCAACCCGGTCACCCGCCACAACCGGCCGAAGATCGACCGGCACGACGAGACCACCGCCACCCCGATGCTGGAGGTCGACGAGTTCGCATCTCTCTTCGACTGGGCGGAGTGCCTGCGCGACGTCGTCGTGACGTCGCTCGTCTACACCTTCGCCGGCCGCGTCAGCGAATGGTGCGAGGCCGACGTCGCCGACTTCCGCGACGGCCGCAAGCCCGTGATCGACCTGACCCGCAAGGGCAACAAGGGCAGGCGGTGGGACGTCCCCCACATGCTCGCCGAACTCCTGGTCCTCCTCATCGACGGCCGGACCAAGGGGCCGCTGCTCGTCGACTCCGAAGGCCGCCGCCTGGACCGCCACGACGTCGACCGCATCCTCACCCGGCTCGGGAAGCGGGCGGGAGTCCTCACCGGCCGCGACCTGACCCCGCACGTACTGCGGGTCAGCCGCCTGACCCACATGCATGACGATGCCACGCCGCTGGAGGAGATCCAGGAGTTCGCTGGACACGACGATCCAGCGACGACGCTTTCCTACATCCGCCGCCGTGGCGACCAGGAGCGCCGGGCCCGGCACGCGACCGCCGGTGTCGACAAGATCAGCAAGCAGCTGGGGCGCTGGCTCACCCTCGCGGCCTGATGCTCCCGGGTCGCCTCATGCGCCACACCAGCCTCAGTTTTGGTAAGTAGCGCTATGTAGCGCCGTCTTCTTTCGCCGCCGGCCTTATGGGGGAGCGGGCCGTCCGGCCCTCTCCCGCGAGGCAAGGGAGAAGACGATGGTGGAGAAGACCGAGAACGCCGTGGACGCCGGGGCGGTCGTGGTGGGGCGGGCCCAGCGGCCCGGGACAGAACCGCCCTGCGCGGACGGGGCGGACGTGCAGCGGCGCGGCACGAAGGTGTGCGCCGCGGTGGTCGACGGGGCGGGTCACCGCCCGGACGTGGTCAGGTATGCAGCGCTCGCCCCGGCTGTGATCACGCACATCGGGGCGGCGGCGGGCGGCCTGGCCGGGCTGATGACCGCCGGACAGATGGCCACGGCCTACGACCGGCCGCCGCACGCGTCCGCGGTCTACGCCTGCATGGAGCTGGGCGAGGCGGTCAGCGTCCACTGGATCGGGGACTGCCGGGCGTACGGCTGGGACGGGGCCGCGCTCACCCAGTGGTCGACCGACCAGACGATGGGCCAGTGGCTGCGGATCAACGGCGGTTCGGCGGTGGAGCTGGCCGCCGAGCTGCATGACAACTGGTCCCGGCTCGGGTTGGCGCAGGCGTCTGCGGCGACGTGCCGACAGGTGCAGATCCCCGAGGAGGTGCGCCTGGTCCTGCTGGTGTCGGACGGGGTCTCGGATCAGGTGGACGCGGAGACCTGGACGGCCCTGTGTCGCGCCCACCAGGACGCTCCGCAGGCCCTCGCGGACGCTCTGGTCGCCGCCGCGGAAGAGGACTGCGAGGGGTACCGCGACGACTGCACGGTGATCGTCCTGCTCCGTCCGGCCGCCTGATCGAGCCGCGCGGATCTTCGTCGTCGGCCCGGTACTCCCGAAGCTGCGGCGAAGTGGCAAGTAGCTGAGAGTGATGCTCTGGGGTTCACTCCCTTGGTGGTGCTCTCCCCGATAGCTTGCCGCTGGAAGACCTGACAGAAGAGGTGGAGCGGTGGCGAAGAGGTGGGTCCGGTACGTGGTGCCGGTGATGGTCGAGGTCGATGTCGACGACGACAAGGTGACCCGTGTGGTCACGCTGCCGGAAGAGGTTCGCGAGGACCGCGACGACATGGGCCACTTCCTCATCTACGACGAGAAGTTCGTCCGCCGAAGCGGTGATGACCAGCCCCAGGTACACGCCTTCTGCGTGGGAGAACCGCGATGGGCGGACGACCGATTTCGCGTCGGCGGCCCGGCGAACTGGCCGGAACGCTGGGAGGAAAGCTTCGGCCGGGATGAGTCCGACGACCGGTACGAGGAGATCAGCCCGTACGAGCTGCGCGAGCGGTAGAGCCTCACCTCGTCCGGCGGCCGGGCGGCGGGATGCCTCCGTACGGGGGCATCCCGTCTGCTCCCGGGGGTGCCCGCCCGCCGGGCGCCCTCGGGCATGGTGTTGCCATGAGTGAGACTTCCTTCTCCCGGGAGACGGCGGAAGCCGTCGCCGAGGCGGTACGCCCGTGGCTGGACAAGGACGCCGGAGAGCCGCCGCCGGCCGCCGCTCTCGTCGCCGCGCTGCGGGCGGCCGAGGCCGAACACGGCGGCCGCCAGCGGGATCTGTGGGGCCACGCGGCCGGGAACGCGGCCTGCGCGATGAGCTCCGAGGACGACCGAAGCGCCCGGTGGCTGTGGGCCACCGTCCTCGACTACGCCCGGCTGGCCGCAGCGCCGCAGGGGGCGGTTGTCCCTCGTTCGAGTGGAAGCCTTCACGCCGCTCAGGTCACCCTCGCGTGAGGGTGCCGAGCGGACGGGGCCGTCGAACGCTCAGCGGCAGCCGTAGGAGCGAAGCAGGTCCCGGGATGCGTCGTCGGCCGGTGCCAGTGGATGCGTACCCCCGTTGACGGCGTGCTTCAGCGTCAGCACCGGGTACTTGTATCCCTTCGGGGTGCCCTCCGGGACGGGCCCGCCCGGCCAGATTTCCATGCGGTCGTCACCCTTGGCCACCCGCGTGACGACGCTCGCCCTGTCCTTGCCGTACGGCGTCCCGGCCAGGCACTGACCCGGGCCGCCCAGCTCTGCGTCGAACCGGTCCCAGGCGTTCATGAAGATGTGTGACGCGATGCTGTTCACGCCCCACACCGCGGCGAAGGCCAGGACCAGCGAGATCACCACGAACTTGGGGGTCAGCGTGCGCCGCTGGAACTTGAGGAGGGGGGACAGGCCCCACCCGGCGGCGAAGCCGAGACCGGCCGCCCCGGCCCACACGGCGCCGGACAGCCACAGGTGATCGAACAGGAGCCGGGCGTGGGAGGTGACCGCGACGGCCGCCGCCGCGCAGCCGAACGCGCAGACCGACATGACGAAGGGCAGGCTGCTGTCCGGTGCCGGAGCGCCGAAGCGCGCCCTCACGGCCGGGTGTGTCACGGTCTACCTCCTGCGGCGGGTGTTCGTCCGGCAGCATCGCACGGGGCGCCGACACTCCAGCACCCGTGTCACCGAAAAGTTGACACTGCTAGCCGGTCGCTCTACGCCGCCCGCTTGATGCCCGCCAGGCGGGCCTTCATCTCCTCGCCGACGTCGGCCTCCTTCATCCAGGCCGTCAGGCGGTCGTGGTCTTCCGCCGGCAGCGAGCCCTGCTGAAGACCGGAGTAGAGCAGCCCGCTCATCAGGGTCGCCCGGACTGTCTCCGGTGAGCACATCGTCGTCAGGAGCCCCTGAAACATCAGGGCTGTTGCTTCGTCGCCGGCGCCGGAGGCATCGACATACGCACGGAACAGCATCGACGCGCGCAGCTGGTCGGCTAGGACTTCCCGGTCCTCGGGGCTCGTCGCCGCCTCGGCCAGTAGGTGGTCCTCGATCTTCTTGGCCTGCTCCAGGTCACCGGCCATGAGGGCATCGCGAAGCGCCTTCACCTGCCGGGTCTCGAAGATGTCCGGCAACTGCATCGTCACGTGCGATCCCCTCATCGGTCGTCTCCGACGAGGGTAGGGCTCAGCACCTCCGCCGGGCCGGGGGATTGCTGGAAGCGGCCTGATCTGGTGTACGGGCGGCGGGGACCACCCGTGAGTGAAGAACGGGCTGACGAGCTGACGCCCGATGGTGCAGAATGGCCAGCCGGCAGAGGGATAATTAACCTAGAACCGTAATCCCGGAGGAGGCCAGAGTGTCCACGAGCACTGACGAGGACCGCTATCCGGCGGTCGAAGAACTGCCCGCGCTGGTCCAGAAGGTGCTGGACGATCCGGACACCACCGACTCCGTCGCGGATCACGTCCGCTGGGTCCACCGCACGATCCGGAAGGCGCTGGAGCGGGAGGACTACAAGGAGCGGTACGGCACGTCACTGCGTGAGCTCCTCGGTCCCGGGGCCACCGCCTTGTGCGAGCTGACCGACGACGGCGAGCTGCGCCTGCGGGGATACAAGAACAACCCCAAGGGCGTGACCACCTCGCAGCGGCGCAGGTCGAGCATCCTGCGTCGGCTGGCCCGCGAGGCTGGTGTCCCCAGCGGCGCCAAGTCCTACCCCAAGCCGCCCCGGAAGCCGACGATGCCCACGTGGGCCCGCAGCCAGCTGCACAACGGGCTGAAGGCCCAGGTCGAAAAGCAGCCCTCCGACCCCGGCCTCGCGCGGATGCTCGTCGTCGTCGGCCTGGTCCTGGACGCCGCCCCCCGCACCGGCGAACTCTGCACCTGCGGCATCGTCGACCTCGCCCCCGATCTGTCCTGGGTGAAGATCATCCGCAACCCGCAGGGGGTCGCCTCGAACCTGCACCTCACCGAGGTCTGGCCGGTCTCGCCCATTACCCAGGCGGCGCTGGAGAACTGGCTGCCGATCAGGGCTCAGCTGATCGCGGGCCTGCAAGGCAGCAAGAACGCCCTGCTCGTCTCGCATGGCCACGGCGCCTACCGGCGCGGCACCCCGCTGGGCAGGAAGGGGCTCATCGAGAGCTACGTCGCCCAGGTCGGGGAGCTGAAGGGCGCGGTGACCGGCGGCGGCGGGAAGGGCTGGGAGCTCCCGGAGGGCCTGGAGCAGCTACGACTGGGGGTGCAGGAACAGCGCAGCGCCTACACCGCCGAGCAGGCGGCCGGGGCGAAGACCCCGCACTGGGGCGCGGCCGTGGTGCTCAACCCCCTGCTGCCGGAGGACGTCGAGAAGAAGAAGACGGCCGCCGCGATGGCCAAGGTGGTCCAGGCCGTCGACGCCTTCCACGCCGCTCGCGCGTCCGCCGGCGACGAGACCGACCCCAAGGTGCTGCGGGCCCGGCGCACCCTGCGGGAAGCGACGCGGGCAGCCTGGGCGCGGACCGACCACACTGCCACCCTCAAGCTCCTCCACCAGGCCAGGCTCGCCAACGACGACCTTGCCGCCGCCGGGTACAAGGAGCAGCTGCTGGACGCCCTGGAGCGGACGTGATCCTCTCCGCGCAAGCGGTACGGTGCCGCCACCGGTGCTCTGGTACGGAACGGCTCGACAGCCACGGAACGGGGCAGGAATACGAGATCGTGGTTGCAAGACGACTTACTCAGGGACGACCCGGGGGAGAAGCGATGTACGTACGACTGCGGCGCTGGTGGGCAAGCGGATCGCCGCTGTGGCAGCGGCTGGTGGTGTGCGGCACTGTCACCGTCACTGCTTATGGGGCCGGCCTGGCCGCGAAGCTCCTCAACGGCCATGTCCTGCTGGTCTTTGCCCTCATCGTGGTGGCGTTCGTGGCCATGTCCGTGGGCGCGGTCTCGCTGGGGATGGCGTGGGCCGGCGGGGAGCACATCTACTCCCCGCGGTGGTACCGAAAATTCCAGCAGGAGGCCCGTGCGCGCGCTGCGGGCAGCCCGCAGTAGGCGGAAGGCGCCGCCCGCGAAGCAGGGCAGGCCGCGCCGCCGTACAAGGAGCCGCTGCTGACGCCCTGGAGCGGTCGTAAAAGCGGTCGATCCTGGCGATACGTCTCGCGTAGGGTCCGAATCGATCAAGGTTCGTGATCAAGCACGGGGAGTTGTTGATGAAGATGAAGAGGCTGACCCCGGCGCTCACCGGCGCCGCCGCGGCAGGGCTGCTGATCCTCGCGAGCGGTACCGCATCCGCCACCACGGCGCAGACCAGCGCCACGACGGTGCAGGCGAAGGCCGGATGCGTCCTCAACCCGGCGGTGGCCCACGAGAGCGTCAAGATCCGCACGACCACCAAGGTCAACGCCACAGCCCTCGGCCTTCTCCCGAAGGGCGCGAAGGCAACGTATGTGACCTGCGGCGTGAAGCTCGCAGACAACTACTCGCTCTGCGGCTGGAAGAACGACAACCGTTGGTCGTACATCACCTACCGGGGCATCAAGGGCTACGTGCCGCTCGCCTGCGTCGTGTAGTCCGGCCTCTGCACAGCGAGGACTCCAGGGCCGCCACCCGTCAACAGGGGTGGCGGCCCTTCGGTGTGCTCAAGGGTGAACCGGCCCCACCCTGCGGGGCGAGGTCCGCGAGGATGTCCGCATGGCCAAGCCCGAGAATCCGTTCAACCTCGCCCTCACCTTCGTCGGCTCGTTCCAGATGGGGCCCGCCGAGCTGATCCAGTCCCTGCCGGTTCGGCAGCTCCTGCAATGGACGTTGACCACGGCGGCGCAGTCGCCGGACGAGGCCGGTGAACTCCTGGCGGCGGTGACCGCCGAGCTGGTGGCCCGTGACGAACTCCAGCTCGCCGCCGTCCTGCTGGCCCAGTTCTTCGCCCACGGCCAGCAGAGCGACGAGGACGGCGAGGCCGCCGCCGCGGCGTACCGCGAGCTCCAGCAGGGCAACCACATCCCCGCTCTGCGGGTGGCGCACCTGCTCATCGAGGGGCAGATGCGCGGGGGAGAGGCGGAGGCCCGGCGCGTCTGGGCGGCCGAGGCCGGGCTGACGCAGGTCGCGTTCGGCGAGTGGAACCCGGTCCCGGCCAACGTGGTCCGGTGGCTGCTCGTCCTGAGCGCCCCGGTCGCCGGATGCCCGCGCGACCGGATCGGCACCCTGATCCGGGCACTGGAACTCGTCCCGGCCGCCGCCTGACCGGAGCCCGCCGGCTGCGGCCGGGCAGCTCGGTCAGCGGCGGCCCGCCAGGATCAGGGCGCGGGCGTGGCTCTCCACGTACTCCTGCATCCGAGCCCCGTTGAAGCGGAAGGCGTGGGCCAGCGTCACCGCGGCGAACCAGCCGCCGCACAGCAGCAGTTCGACATGGTCCCGCATCGCTGCGCCCGGCCGCGCCCACGCGGCCACGAGTTCGGCGGCCCGCTGGTCCCTGGCATCCAGCGCCGCCGGGTCGGCTTCACCGCTGTGGTGCAGCTCCTCGGCGAACACCGCGGCGACGTCGACAACTACCGAGTCCGCCGGATGCTCGACCGTCAGGCTGACCGGCTGCTCGCGCACCGTACGGGCCTGGATGTCGAGCCAGTCGGCCACCGCCGCCGGATCTCCGTCCTGCGTGATGGACAGGCCAGCGACCGCCGTACGGCCCAGCGCGCACACGATGGGCACGATCTCGGTCCGCAGGTCCGCGCCCCGCGCCCACTTCGACACGTAGAGCAGGCCCTCGCGGACCCCGCCCCGGGCCTGGTCCACGGTCTGCTCCAGGCCCTTCCTCTCCAGCGCTCCGCCCATCAGTGACCGCACCATCGTCAGGGCGGCCACCTGCGGGCCCACGGCCGCGCGGACCGTGCTCCCGCTCATCGCTCGCCCCCGTCCTCGATGACGGCCGGGGTGCCGATCGGCAGACCCGAACGCTCCGGGTGCCGTTCGGCGGCCAGGTGCGCCCCGTGGTCGTACGCGTTCACGCCGGCGGCGTGCATCCAGTGCATGGCCCGCCGTAGCCAGTCCGCCGTGGTGTAGTCCGGCATCCGGGTCTTCGAGCGGTGCCGCTGCCAGTGCCGTTCACTGCCCAGCTCGCGGCGCACCTCCGGGAGCATCTTGCCGTCGAGAGCACCCAGGGCCCTCGCCTGCGCCAGGGCGTCGAAGGCGCGAGTGCCGCCCGTCGCCGCAGGCAGCGCCGCCCGCGCCCCGGTCATCGCCTGACGCACGCGCGACAGGGCATACGCGAGCTTGGGCACCCGCTCCGGCTCGATGCCCAGCTGCGCGCGCACGGCGGCCGCCGACTCGGTGAAGGCGTCTTCGTCGACGTCGACCAGAAGTCCCTCCTCCATGCGGCGCCTGATCTCGCCCAGGACGTAGGTGCAGGCGCTGGTGAAGGTGTCGGCGAGCTCGTCCAGGCCGTCGACGGCGGCCGCGAGATCGGCCGGAGTGTCGCCGGGCGTCTCCCAGTGCTGGCAGACGTAGCCGTACAGCGCCTGCTCTGCCGTCCACACGGCGGCCGCTGGGGTGTCCGCGACCGCGGGGAGCGCTCGCTGCACCGACCTGCCCGAGGCCCGCGCGCTGTAGCGCTTATCCGGCACCGGCCCGAGCAGCTGCGCCGCGATCGGGTCCGCCGCGCTCTCCGCCTCCCGCTCCTCGCCGGGCGGCGGCATCGTCCCACCCGGCAGCGCGCACCACCCGCCCGGCGGGTAGAGCACCGCTTCCGCCCGGCGCTGCTCCTCGGACGCCGCGATGATCTCCGGCAGGACCGAGACCGCGCCGGAGGCGTGGGCGGTGTGGCTGCTCCACTCCCGCAGCTCGTACAGCAGCCGCGACGCGGTGCTGAGGGTCTGGTGCACCGGGTTGTCCGGGGCCTGGCCGGGCTTCGGCCACTCGGGAACCAGGCCGTCCCCGTACGTCTGCACCAGGTTCCGGAACTGGGACAGGTGCAGATGCGCCGCGTTGATCTGGCGCGCCAGCATCACCGCGACCGTGGACGGCACTTCGGCGGGCCGGTGCTTCGAGGCCCTGGGCCCGTCGGGCCCGTCGTCCTTGGCGACGGTGCCGCGCGGGGCCGAGCCGGGGCGGGTGTCGACCTCCAGGTAGCTGCGGCTGCCGCTGTAGGGGTCGGGGTCCGTCACGGTGAAGTGCTCCGCGAGCGCGTCGAGCAGGGCCTGCGTCGCTGCACTGTCGCCGGTGATCCGTACACGAGCGACCCCGGGCAGGGTCTTGCGGCCGCTCATGCCAGCGTCCCGCGGACCGCGACCAGGCCGCCCAGCACGTGGCCGGCCTCGGCGGCCCGGCTCACCGCTGCCAGCCAGTCGTCGCCCTGCCGGTCGCCCACGGTGCCCGCGGGCACGACCAGAAACAGCGCCTTGCGCTGGCGGGCCGCCTGCCGCCAGTTGCCCGGGGTCGCGTACCCGCCCTCTTGCCGGTACCAGGCTCCGCCGCCCGCGCGCATCACCGAGACCATCCGGCCGCGCTCGCACCGAAGGTGCCATCCGTCCAGCACCGGGAAGGGCTGGCCCCCGCCCAGGTCGACGGGCTTGAACCCCTCGGACAGGCGGGCCGCCAGGTACCCCTCGATCCCGTACTCGTCGGGCTCGCCCGGCTCGACCAGGACCAGCGGCACCATCCCGCCGCCCGGCTGCCGGGCGACGCTGAAGTGCGTGTAGTCGGCGTTCCGCGGACCCGGCACGGTCGGCTTCTCCGGCTGGCGGTCCTCGGGGGCCACGTACAGGCCGCGGCGCTGGCGCTCCGCCATCAGCTCCGGCCAAGGCCAGATGCGGGTCCGGCCGCAGCCGGGATGCGTCCACACCGGGTGCACCGTGTCGAGCTCGCGGCCGTCGACGGCCAGGGTCCGGGTGCTCACCCCGACGTGGACCTCCGGCTCCGCCGTCACGTCGATCGGCTCGTCACACAGGAAGCACACCACCGGATCGCCCGAGACGGCGGACTTCTCCGCGTGCTCGACCAGGCCCTGCATCTCCTCCACGCTCAGCAGCTGGTCGATGCCCGCGCTCATCAGGTAGGCGGTCCCACTCGCCGCGGCGTAGCGGTGTGTGTCCCTCTCCTCCTCGCCCGCCTCCTGGTCGGGGGCACCGGCCCCGGAGGCCGGAGCGGTCCCGGCGGCCGCCGCCCACAGGTCGAGCGTGTCCTCCAGGAGCGCCTCCAGGTCCTCCTGGCTCAGCTCCTCGACCGCAGCGAGGACCGCCGGGCCGTAGCCGGGGCGCCCGGTGTCATGGGCCACGGCGTGGAACCGTCGGGTGGCCGGGGAGCACAGGGCGCCGGGGGAGGGGAGCAGCGAGTAGACGGTGCCGGCGAGGCTGGCGACGACGAGCCGGTCACCGGCGAGGACCTTGTCCGCGAGGCTGGCCTGGCACGGTCGGCACTTCTCCACGCAGGCCCCGATCAGCGCGGAAGCCGTCTGCATGTCGGCCTGCCGGTCGCTTCCGAAGCCGGAGCCGTCGACCGGGCCGATCTCGGGGCCCTGGTGACGGTGGGCGGTGCCCGACTGGGCGGAGGTGTACGAGGCGCCGCTGGCGGCCTTCTTGGCCTTGATCCGCTCCCGCTCCGCGTGGCTCTTGCGGCGGCGGTTCTTCTTCTCGCTCTTCGACACAGCTGACTCTTCTCGGCGCGGCACGGTCCCATGACCCGGCGCGCACGAGATCAGCGCACGACGGAGGAGGTCGTCGAAGACGACGGTGAGGAACTCGTGCGCTGGCGCGCTGCCACATTCGGCAGCTGACCAGGCCCGGAGGGCCCTGGCACCTTTGCCCGTGATGCCGTCTGGTCATGGGCCGGACGGCGGGCTTGGGCCTACGCGATGCCCGCACCCAGGATACTCGTCCGGCACAGCCGGAAGGGGTGAACCGGCAGTCCCGGACGGGTGAATCCAGGCCCGGCGAGCCGTGTCCATCCCGTGTCGACCGCCGTTGTACGCGGCGGCGCGGTCACCTGTCGCGCCACCGCGTGCGGCGCCGCGTCAGGTGACCGCATGGTCGAACCGGAAGGCCCCGATGACCGAGCAGGCCCCCTCAGCCGACGGCGTTCTCGCCATCAGCGCAGCCCTCATGACGGCGTGGCAGCATCTCGCGCCAGAACACCAGGCCCTGGCCAAGGAGGAGAAGGAGACCACCGCCCGGGAACGCCAGGGCACCCTGCGGCGCATGAGGGAGAACCTTCAGGACGCCAACAATCAGATGGTGTTCGTCCTGGACCACCTGGCCACGGTCCACGGAATGCGCGCCCTGGGGCTCCACGGCCAGCACAGCCAGGACCGCAGCGGTAACGACTACTCGCCTCTCCTCCCCGTCGGAGACCCCGACGAGAAGCTCTGTGAGGCGGCGATGATCCTTGGCGTCGCCATCGGCAACCTGGACAAGGCGTATGTGCCGACGCAGAAGTACCCCGCTCTCGCGAGGTGCCGGTGCCCGCAGTCGATGCGGCAGCTCTTCGCCGGCCTGCGCGACGCCGTCACCGCCATGTGCGCGGAACTCATGACCCGGGACCTGGCTGACGGCGCCCCCGAACTGGAGCCGTGGAAGGGCTTCCTGGACGAGCTGGAGGCCCGGGTGTGCCCCATCGTGATCCTGCCCGACCAAGCGGCTTGGCCCGTCTCCAAGCACGTGGCGGTGGACCCCGAGCTGCGCGGCAAGCTGCTGAGTTCCGGGTGCGGAAATGCCGAGCGCCAGGTCGTGCTGTGGCTCATGTTCCAGCCGGACGACCGGCAGCAGCCACCGGGCGAGATCGCCGCCCAGCTCGACCTTGAGCCCAGTCAGGTCGAGGAGGCGCTGGAGAAGCTGAAGGCGGTCGGTCTGCTGCGGGACGACGGGACGCTCCTCGGGGTCCACCGCGGCTCGGTCCCGGCCTGACGGCCACTTGTCACCGTTTCGTTGACAGCCGGGCGTCGTCCGCCGCGAGGCGGACCGCGGACAACTCGTCGAGCAGATCGCGCACGGCGTCACGCGCCAGGGCCGCCTCGTCGGCCCGCGGGCCGGACGGCTCCAGGCCCTGCCGACCGGACGGCGCGATCCGCCAATGCAGCATCTCCAGGCACTCGACCCTCTGCACACCGCCGGTGGCCTTGGACAGCTGGTCCAGGTAGACGGCCGCAGCGGAGTCCTCCGCCAGCTCCGGCCATGCGCCCGCGACGTCGACCAGGCGGCCGCCGACGGTCTTGATGCGGGCCTCGTGCTCGCGGCACCACACCTCCACCGTCCGCCGCCGTGCGCGGTCGCGCCGCTGGGCGCGGACATCGCGGTCGCCGCGGTGGGACTCGGCCGCCCGATCCAGCCGGGTCGCCCTGGCCTCGGCGGCCTGCCGGTTCACCATGCCGAGCGAGTCCGCGATCTTCTGCCACGAGGCCGAACGGCTGCGGGCCGCGCGGATCAGATCGCGCTCCAGGGCGTCCAGGCTGGCCCGCGCTTCTGCCATCTGGGTCAGGGCGGCCAGGACGTCCTCCGCCGGGACCTCCGGCGTCTCCTCGCCGTCGCCGGCCCCGTAGTAGCCGAGCGCCTGGGCCCGGACCTCCTGCATGAGCTTGAGCGGGTCGAGGTAGTTACGGTCCTTGCCGTAGCGCTCGCGCAGCAACTCCTCAGCCGCGTCCTGCATTCGTCGCTGCTTCGCGTGGTCGATCGCCATGGGCACCACCCTTCCACACGACGGGCGGTTGTCACCAAAAAGTTGACACTTCGTTCGGGGGGCGCGACGGCCCCCCGAACGACGGCTTCGTCAGTGCTGCGGGGGGCGCAGCAGGGAGTTGGGCAGGTAAGCCGACGCGATACCCAGCTGCCATCCGTGCGCGAGGGAGGCGAGCGCGGCCACTGCGGCGGCCCTGACCGGCAACAGGGTTCGCGGCACCGGGGCAGTGCCCACGCCCGCGCGGTGCCGCAAAAGCCTTTCGGCCAGGGCCTGCTCGAAGGCGGACTGATCGTCGTCGAGCAGGACACGCAGCAGCCGCTGGTCCGCGTCCAGGGCGCTGACCGCGTCGAGTCGTTCGGCGGCGCGGGCTCGCGCTTCGATGTCGGGCTTGGCCAGCGGGACGGGGCCGGGAAGGGCGCCGGGGTAACGCCCCTGCACGATGGTCAGGTACTCGCACAGCGCGTCCATCTCGGCGAGGTCGGCCGGGGTGGAGACCGACTCCCGCTTCGAGTAGGGCACTCCGTCGCGGATGGCGGGAGCGTAGTCCTCGCGCAGCAGCGGGCCGATGACCCGGCTGCGCTCCCACACGAGGCCGCTGATCACGCACAGGACGAAGGCCCTGACCCAGGTCTCGGCGGTGGTGGCCGGGGACGCCGGTTCCCAGGTCTCTTCGTAGTGCATCTCTTCGCTGGCGAGCGTCTCGTCGACGAGGGGCAGAGGGACGTCCCAGTCGCCATCGGGGAAGCAGCCCAGGCCAAGCTCTCCAAGGGCGCACTCCGCCGCGGTGAGCAGGACCTCGCGCGATCCCGGCGTGTCCAGCGCGGGATCTTCCAGGGTGCGGGCGCCGGCGAGGTCGAGGAGGTCGCCGCCCATCTCCCGCAACCCCTGGCGCAGAGGACGACTGCCGTGACGCATGTCGGACCAGTGGTCGATGGCCCGGCGGACTCCGCGCTGAAGGGTGTCCTCTATCTGCTCTTCGGCAACGTCGTGGCGTGCCACGTCCTTGATCGTCATGTCCGCCATCCTGCCAGCGGGCACCGACAGGGCCGTACGGGCCGGACCTGCCGTTCGGTGCAGCTCCCGGCGCGCGCTCCTCAGCCGGGCGGCCCTTCGGCGACCTCATGTCACCGAAAGGTTGACACCGGCTCCAGGTGCTCAGCTGCTCCTGGGAACGCGGATGCCCTGGTAGCCCGGCCCGAGCCCGCGCCGGGGTTTTCGCACAATGCGCGGCGCCGGAATTGCCACCGGCCCGCCGGCCGCAGGAAGGCCGCGAAAGTGGCGCAGCAGCTCGCCCGTCGCGGCAGGCACCCCGGCGAGAATCCGCGCGGCCTCCGGATCAATCGCGGCCAGCGCCTGCACGAGGACGTCGATCGCCTCCACCGCGTCCTCGGCGGCGGGCAGGTTCCACGCGCCGGGTCCTGCCGCGTCGGCGAGTTGACAGGCGCCGTCGGCAACGCCCTCGGCCTGCTCCTGGACCCCGGGGGCGGCGCGGTCGGGAAGGCTCATGCCCCGTTCAACCGGGCCGTTTCGACTGGAGACACGGCTTGATCCCGGCGCGGTCTCAGCGGGGGTTCTGGTGCAGCAGATCGTCCTCGCCGGCGGGACGGGCGGTATGGGTAAGAGGGAGCCCGCGCTGCATGTACGGCAGGGACTCCTCCCGCGTCATGTCGGACAGAAGCCGGGACGCCTCCGCGTAACCGCACCGATCCAGCTCCCACGCCACCCATCTCCTGCGGGACTCGATCCGCTCCGGTTTTCCTCCGAACAGCATGTGCACGAGGTGAGCGGTGCTGTCCTGCTCGCGGGTGCGGCTGAAGGTGAGCATGGAGGCAAGGCTGTACGCCGTGACGTCCTTGGTGTGCGGGTTCACGTCTTCTTCGCCGCGGCCGCCGTCCGGCTTCTCCAAGAGGTGGATCGCGCGCAGGGCTGCCGCCCGCAGATCGTTGATCACGGCACCCTCGGCCTGCCGCCGAGCGGCCTCGACCCTCCGGCCACGTCGTCCGAACATGCTCAGTCAGCCCCCTTCGGTCACCAGCGCCCAGGACACTACCCCGTGCCGGATGACGGGATGTCCAGGAATGCGGTGGCCGCCAGGAACTCCGACTCGCGGTCGGCGGCCGCGACGTCGAACCGGACCTTCCGCACGGCCGCCAGGAGTTGCAGGGCTGGCGTGTTCATCAGGTCGACGTCCTTGCTCGCGACGCCGCGCCGGGCGGCGACTTCGTCCAGGACCGCCTGCCGGTGGCCCCAGCAGATCGCGGCCCGCTGATACGCGGGGCTCGCCTCTCCGTGCAGCAACCGGGCGCGGCTGAGCGCCGTACGGGCCTCTCGGACGTCGGCGCGCACCCACTCGGCCAACCTGCCGGGCGACTCTTCCACGATCACCGGCGTCTCCCCCTCATTGCTGGCTCCGGACGGTCGGCAACACGCTAGACGGTGCCGACCGCGCCGGAACCCGACGACCAGGAATCGCCCCGGAGAAGCCCCGGCGGCGCCCGGAGACCGGGGCGAGGCGGCACCTTCAGGTCAGCGGCCGTACGTCGAGCGGCACAGGTCGACGATGTTCTGCCCGACCCCGTCGTGCGCCGCGGCCCGGCACAGCGTCCGCATGTCGTAGGCCGGGGTGATGTTGGGGCGGGTGCGCGGTGGCTTCTTGTGGGGCGGAGCAGCAGCAGGACGGCGGGGCGCGGCCGGAGCGGGCCGTACCGCCGCCCGGGGCCGCTGCGGCACCGACGCTTCAGAGCGTCCGTTCCGGCGGACCGGGCGGTGCACCGGCGCCTGCGTTGCCCGCTCGCGCGGCGGGACGACCGCGCGCGGCTTGCCGCCGTCCGTACGCACCAGCTCCTCGCGGGCCGGGGCCTGGCGCGGGGGCGGGGCGGAAGAGGGGGTGTACGCCGCGGCGGCGGGGGCCGGGGCCGCCGGGGGAGCGGCCGGGACGCTCACGCAGGCAGAGGCGGTGAGCAGGACGAGGGGGACGAGCAGGGCGGCGAGGCGGGGCATGTGATCACCGTGGCGCAGGCCGCAGCCGCCACGTCGTCCGGCGCGAGCAGAGCCACCAGGACGGGTGACCGCCACGGCGTCGGCCGCATGTCACCGGAAAGTTGACACGGGGCCGCAGCCCGCCGGAATCGCCCGACGCCCAAGATCGCAAAAACGTGCGTTAAGGAGCATCGCCGCAGCTCACCGGGCTGTCTCCGATTTCCGCAGCGGGCCGGATTCCGGTGACGCACTGTGGCCGCAGGCCGGGAACGTCGGGGTCGGCCCGGTTACGGAGAGTGCTAACGCACGGTTTGGCAATCTTGGTCGTCGGAGGGTCCGGGGGCCAGTGGCCGGCACCGGGAGGCCCCATCCGTCCCGCGAGGCCACACAAGCCCCTCAGAGCGTCCGGCAGGCCGTGCGGCGCGGAATCGGGCCCGGGGGCGCCATGCGCGCGGGAGAGGGCGAACCAGGCCCGTTCCTGGGGGGTTTGAGGCCCGATGGTGCGTCACCACCTGCACCGATACGGCGCCTTGCTCCTTTTGTCGCCGCGCGAAGCGCGTCCTTTCATCTGTTCATCCGCCCACGGTCCGCAGACTGCAACGGCGGGTCAGGGGAGCACGGACGAGAAGCAGCGCGGAGGGGTGGGGCGGGGCCTGCTCAGCCCGGGACGGGCCGCAGGGAAGGGTTGGACCCCGGCCACGGCCCCGCCCCACCCCTCCGCCCCTCTTTCGCGCGCCCTTGGGCGCGCACTCTCAAGACAGGGGGATAATTAACCTCTAGCGCCTTTAAGGCTGAGCGGTGGCCCGCTCCGCTCATGGGTGCGGCGCCGTGGGCATGGGCTGAGCCCAGTGCCCATCGGTGCCCTGCACTCCGCCCAGGCCGCAGACGCCGCTACTACGTCGGGGCGACGAGACCCGGGTCTCGTCGCGGCACGTCAGGCCGGGTGTCCCGAGGGGGAGTGGGCCCAGTAGGGCCCACGGACCCGAGGGAGGAGGATCGGGCGCAGAGGTCAATTATCCCCCGTCCGGCTATATGGGGCTCCGACGGCTTCCGCGAGGGCGCACGCTGAAGGCCCGCCTCCCGGAGGGGTGGGAGACGGGCCTTCAGGGAGCGGGCCGCAGCAAGAGCGGCGGCCGCGGGCGGGGCTAGTCGAAATCGCTCATGCGGTGCGCATCCCCGGACGCCATCCACCGCTCGTACGCAGTCGGCCCGCGCCGGCCTTGGCGGGCGAGTTCCGTCAGGAGCTCGGACCCGGTCAGGCCCCGCCGTGCCGCGTCGGCCTTCACGGCCTGGGCGGCCTGGACGAGGCCGGGGTCGCGCTGGAGCAGTTCCCACATCTCGTCACGGACGACGAACGGCTCCGGCTCTGCCGGAGAGGACGGGTGTTCCACGGGGTTCCCTTCGGTCGGGCTTCTACAGGGTAGGGGCGCGGCCGGCCCGGGTCCGTTGGCTTGAGCCAACACCTCCGGACCGACGGCTCGGGGCCCGTTGGCTACAACCAACGGGTCCCGGCGGGTCAAGCTCAGACGGTGACTGCAACCTGCTCGCCAGCCGCGTATTCGACGGTGTCGCCAGAGGAGTAGGTGACGCGAGCTCCGCCGTTCGGCAGGTCCGTGACCGCATCCACGAGATAGGGCAGCTCGTCGGCACTGATCACGACTTGGTCGTTGCGCGTCAGCGAATCTGCGGCGATCAGCTCGGTTCGAGGGCAAGGCGTCTGGGTGTTCACGTTCATCTGCATCGCATTTCTCCTGCGGTGGGTTCCGAGTGAATGCCGGTCGGGGCGCCAACCCCTTCCAACATTGAGAATATTACCAGCTTTACCGGAATTGCGGAAGGGGGCCCGCTCTCGGGCGGGCATACAGAAGGGCCCGCACCCCCAGGATCGGAAGTGCGGGCCCTCAGCGCTGCGAGCAGCAAGTCACTCGTCGCCGGAACCTCGCATCGGCAGATGGCTGACGGTGGCCAGCGGCTGCTCGACCTGGTCGTCACCGGCCGCCGCCAGCTCCAGCACCTTGTCGCCGGCGCGGTAGAAGGGGACGCCGCCGACACGGAAGGCCATGGCCAGCCAGCCATTAGCCACCAGTCGGCCGATGCTCTTCGAGACGCTCCCCTGGCTGATCTTCACGGTCCCGGCCACCGTCTTGGCGGTCTCTCGGACAGTCTCGCCGAGCGGGACGGCCGTCACGTAGTAGCTCAGCACGCGGTAGTCCGCGCCGGGGAGCTCGGCCGTCTCCTCCAGGAGCTTGCGCATCAGGTCGGCCGAGAACGGCAGCTCACGCGGCCGCATCGCGGGAGAGGTCACGATGCCTCCTTCTTCTTCTGGGCCGAAGTGGCCGGAGCAGGTACCACCGGGAGGCGCGCATCCTTGACGGCCTCCACCTGGTTCACCGCCGACCCATCGAAGCCAGCCCGCGGATTGACCCGGTAGAACGTCATGCGGCCGATCTTCTCCGCTTCGAGGAGAAGCCCACCCGCGTGCAACGTACCCAGGAGCGTCGAGATCGTAGCCGGACGTCCTCCCAGAATCTCACCGATCTCCTTGTAGGTCAGCCTCAGCGGCTGAGCACCGTCCGGCGAATGGGCGAGGTAGAAGAAGAACAGATCCCTGTGCTTCGCGGTATACCCGCTGTCCTTGGCGTAGAGCTTCGCCAGGAGCACCTTGGGGACATTGACGTGTCGCCCGGGGTGCGGAGTCCAGTCGTAGCGGACTCTCGCGCGCTGGATCGTCTCGTCCTCGAAGAACGACATCTGCACGAGCTCGCCGGTCTCGGTGTTCACGGCCTTGCCGCGCCGAACCGGACTGGTCCCTGCCATACCCCTCCTCACCTCGGACGATTGCCTATACGCAACCGAAGAAGCACACCGTACCTACTCGGCTTGCCTATAGGCAAGCACATTGGAACGGGCGAGTCGTGTCGGCGCAGCAGGGTCATGAACGGGGCCGGACGGGGCCTAGTTGCCTATAGGAAACCGGAAGCGCCAAAACTGTAACTTGAGTGGCAGTTCGGAGCTACTCGCCAAGGCTGTGACCAGGGGAAACGATCTTCGCCTCTAACTACGTAGTAGAGGCCGGTGGCAACCTGCGGCGGAGGAGGCGCCTGCGGCGCGTTCACCGCGCACCGGTCGACGGCCATCCTCCCGTGATCGGCGGTCGAGGTGGGGGAGGCGGCTCCGCCGCGCAACAACAGCATCCCCGGTCCCTCCTTGCCAGCCGCTTTTCCCTTCCCCGGCCCCGGGCCGGCCCGCACCTCCTCCACCGGCTCCAGCTCCTCCTGGCCCTCCTCGACCTCAGCCCCTCGCCCCGGCCACGACGCGCCGGCGGACGACGACGGCGCGGAGGAATCACCCCGGCCCACCACTCAGTCCAGCCACTGATTCCAGGGGCAACTGCCCAGGGAGGGCCCCCTGGGGCCCGAGTGGTGCGTGACGCGGAGCGCAGCGGAGTGTCGCGCAGGGCAGGCGGCAGTGGCTGGTCCAGCGCAGCCGAAAGGCGCTGGTGGGGGGTCTGGGGGGAGGCGCCCCCCAGGGGTGGGCGGTCCAGCGCGCCCTGGGCGCTGGCGAGGGGTCTGGGGGCGAGGAGCCCCCAGGTACCCGGCCGAAGGTCGGGTGCACCACAGGCCGGGGCGAGGCCGCTGGTGGTGGCAAGCCGTTCTGCGGCTGCGGATGTCGGTGGGGAAAAGCGGCTGGCTACGGAAGGGGGTGGCAGCGGCCGGACTTCGGCTTGCGGATCTTGGTGGGGTGTTTCCGGTGCTGATTCGACGAGGGGACTTCTTGAGGCGCTTGCGCCGTTGCTCGCGGCGGAGCCGCCTGCCGGCCCAGGCCCGCACGGCGGGGCGGGTGTCCGACGGGCCCGGCTGGGGAAACGCGCCGTAGGCGCCTTGATGCCCGCGGAACATGGATCGGCCCCCGGTAGGGACTCCCCCGGGGGCCGATCCATGCGTGCTGTCAGCCGATGTGCGCGGGCTGCCTCTTCACCGCCTCGATGCGGCAGCGGGCGCACAGGCCGTCGGTGCCGACCGCGGGCTTGTCCCACGGGCAGCCGGTGTTCTCGTGGCCGGGGCAGTGGTCGCCAGCCCACGGTTCCTGAGCCGGGATGGCGACGCCCAGGCCGGGGTCGGGGCGATCGGTTCCCGCAGCAAGAGCCACGTTCTCCTCGGCCGCAGCCTGTTGGCGAAGCCGGTTCTGCTCGCGGGCGTAGTCGTCGGCGGCGAGCCGCACGGCGAGGGCCTGCCCCAGGACGTCGGCGCCGCGCGCGGCCGCGGCCCGGCGGGCCTGCTCGATCCCCTCGACCACGTGCGTGCGGAACGCGGCGTCCGCCTGGTCGTCGCCGGTCCGTGCACGGTACGTCGAGACGGCCTGATCGACGAAGGCGGCGGCGTCCCGCTTCGAGGAGGAGATGGCTCCGGCGCAGTCTCCACACGGCTGGCCGGCGGTGCCCCGGTCCTCCTTGCAGTACGGGCAGGCTCGGCGGCGGAACTCGGCTTCCTTCTCCGCAGCCCGAGCTTTCCGCTCCCGCTCCTTGTCGGCACGGCGGTCCTTGTCTCGCTCGATGCAGCTGCGGCAGGGGTTGCCGTCGTCGAGTTCGCCGTCCTCGCAGCGCGGTTCGGGGCACGGCCCCGGCTGAAGCATGGCCACGGCCGCGCCGACCGGGCTGGTCAGGGTTCCCTCGGCGTAGTGCTTGGTGTAGCCGTGGGTCACCCAGCGCCGGGCGACCCGGTCCCCGAGCATCTTCGCCTGAGCGAGGCCGCCCCCGGCCAGCTGCTTCTCGATGGCCTGGACCACGGTCTTCGGTCGGTCGGAGCGGACCTTGCGGACCAGGGCCTCCCGGAGTGCGTCCGGGAAGGCTTCGAGGACGCGCTGCACCTCGGCGGTCACCAGCACTTCCCTGCCAGATCGAGCCGACGTCCGGTTCGGCGCTCCTGCGCCGTCAGCCGCGGCGGAGCCGCTCGACGTCCCGCGCGCGCTACTACCTGTAGGGGCCTGACGGCCGTTACCAGCGCTTCGCGCCGAAGGCGCCATGGGGAGGTTTGAGTGGGGAGGTTCAACAGGGGAGGTTTGGGGGTCTGTCAATCCCCCCTGCTGGGACTGAGAGTCCCCCCTGGCGGGACTCTCAGTCCCCCCTGGCGCGGGAGCGGCACTCTGGTTCTCCAGGGGGGACTCGTTGTCCCCCCTGGAGGGGGCAGAGCCCTGCTTGGCGCGGGGTTTTCCCTTGTCAGAGCGCTGTACGCGGGTGGGCGCGGGCACGATGTCGGGGCGGTTTTCCGGGGTGAGGAGTCCTCGGCCGCGCCGCCGGCGGGTCTCGTTGATGTCGTCGACGTCCGGGAACCAGCTGTACGGGATGAGCAGGTCGTAGACCTTCGGCCGGTAGCGCTTCTCGATGTACTGCGCGGCCCGCTGGTCGCCCAGGCCGATCAGCTTGCGGTCGGCCAGCTTCCCCAGCTTCCGCTGGACGGTCTTCTCGTCGCAGAGCGCATCTTTCGCGAGGGTGGCCTTGGACGGGAACGCGTCGCATCCGTCCTCGTCGGCGCGCTCGGCGAGGGAGATCAGGATCAGCTTCTCGGTCGTGTCGGCAACGGGGGCGGCCTTCATCGCCCAGAGCATCGGGGTGAGGCTCATCGGCGCTCACCGAGGACGGTGGAGATGGAAATGCTGTGGGGCGGGTAGATGGACGGGTGGTGCTGGAATGGCACGAGTGCTTCCCTTTAAGAACGATTCGGGGAGCCTCATTGGCCAGATCGAGGGCAAGCCGCGTGATCAATGTGCTGATGACGCGGTGTCGCCCTTATCCTGGCGCTGCTGTTCGTGTGGCAACACGGCAGCGAGGCCCCACCTATGGGTGTGGGTTGGCGCCCCTTCGGGGGCATTGACTCTGGGCGAGTCGAAACTTGGTGGCCGTTCCGCTTTGGCGGGGCGGCCATCAGACTTTCAGCGTGGTGGAGCTGGGGAACCCGAGCGGCGGGCGCCGACTGATCGTTTCCGGCCGTTCGGCGCGGCGCTGCCCAAAGGCTGCTGCGGCGATATCGCCTGAACCCGTACGCTCATCGAAAGCGCACCTCCCCCGTGACTAAGGTGCGGCCGCTCTCCGGGTCTCGACCCCCGGCGGCGGACCGACAGGCCCCCGAGGGGGCCTGTTGCGTTTGGGAGGATTTCCCCTCCCTGATCGTCTATCCGACCACACGCACCGTAACGGGTGGGTCGCCGGGGGGACGAAGTCATTTGTCCTCGGGCGCAGTTGCGGAACCAGCCGGTTCGTTGAGGGCAGGGCCCACCCCGCGGACGCGTCCCGCCTTCCGCTGGAAGAGGGCGCCGGACTGGCGGCCGTCCGCCGGGACCGTGCGGATCAGCTCGAAGTCGCGTGCGTGGTAGTAGTCGAGGAGCCCCTGGTTCGTTCGCCAGGCGTCGAGGCGCAGCCACTTCTTCCCGCCGGCCTCGGCCCGGGTGCTCGCCCAGTCGAGCAGGGCACTGCCCAGTTCCTCGCCGCTGGCGTCCCGCCGGACGACCATCCGGTGCACGTACAGCGCATCCTCGGCGGCCTCGTCCGCGTTCCAGAAATCTGGATCAGCGTGGGTGTCGAGAGTGATCGTGGCGACCGCTATGCCCTGGTCGCGGACCAGGAAGCACTCCCCGGCGGCGATGTTCTCGCGGATGCGGTCCGTGCGCGGCTCGTACTGCCACTGATCGATGCCCCGCTCCCGCAGCCAGTCGCCGGCCTGCTTCCACAGGGCCGTGACGGTCTCCAGGTCCTCCAGCGCGGCCGGGGCGATGGTCAGTTCGCTGCCCAGGCGCGGCCGTTCGTCCTCCAGCACCATCTTGATGCGGTCCCCGGGCAGGCAGTTGATGACGCACCTGACCGGCTGCCCGGCGGCGGTGTAACCGGTGACGACCTCTTCGGCGATCGGTGTGCCGGGCGGGATGCCCAGGCGGGCGGTCTGAGCCGGGTCCGGCATCCGCCATTCGTACTCGCGCACCGTGCGCACCTGCTGGTAGCCGAGCTCGGCCAAGACGACGTTCGCCCCCCGCGCGATGTCGGCCGGGTTCATGATCTCGTCGCTGTCCTTGACGAGCGCGCGGGGAAAGTAGCTGTCGTTCGAGAGGTAGGGCTCACCGTCCAGGAACCGGACGCGGCGGCGGACGGCGGTCAGCTCACCCTCCTCCAGGCGGAGCCGTTCACGCACGATGGGCGGCGCCGGCACCACCGAGACCTCGATCGTCTGGGACGCCTCGCGCCCCAGCTCCATCATCTCGGTGAGGAAGCTGTCCATCTCGGGGCTGAGGGGGCGCTTCCTGAACTCCTGTTGCGGCCTGTAGATCATTGGGCGCCTGATCCGCACGAAGTGCCCCCGCGGGCGGTCCGCGTAGATGAGGCCCTCCTGGATCAGCAGGTCCAGGCCCTTGCGGACGGTGACTCGCGTGGTCGCGTACTTCTCCGCGAGCGAGGTCTCTGTGGGGAGGGGGCCGGAGGCGAACTCGCCTGCGCTGATGCGTTGGCGCAGGTCATTCGCGATCCGCACATAAAGCGCGGGCGGCTTCTGACTAGGTGACATGGCCCTAGTTCTACCTGCGCTTTCGCTCATTGTCTACTCAATGTGCGGCGCGTCTACTTTGCTCTTGACTCCTGGCGATCAAAGGGGCAGGATTCATCTCGGCAACGCATTGTCTACACAATGTGCGTAGCCAACAAGGGGTATGCAATGAGCCCCTGAGCTGGACAAACGGAAGGCCCGCTGTGCCGGGGCGGACCTTCCGCAGCAGGACCCCGCGGGGATGGCTCCCCGCCCGGCACGACCTCTCGAAACCCGACAACGAAGGGCACCAACCGTGACCACCACCGAAACCGCCGCCAGGCCCCCGTTCGGGGCCGCGCTGCACGCGCTGTCCACCCTGACCGGACAGCCGGAACGCTTCTTCCTCGGCCGCCCGGCCGACTCCGCCCGCACCCGGGGCGCCCGCGTCGAGTTCGTCGCCATGCTGCTGCTGGACCTGGACGACCACGACGCCCTCACCGCCCGCCGCACCACCGCCCGCCGCCGCACCACCGCCCCCCGCCCGGCGCTGCTCGCCGTCGTCGACGAGCTGGAGCACGCCGAGAACACCGCCGCCGGCCTCGGCCTGGACGACGAGATCGCCGGGGGGTGGGCCGCGTGAAGTTCGACGCCCGCACCATCGAGGCGATCAACGCCTGCATCCGACTCTTCCTCGGACGTGTGGACCAGCTCCACACCGGCCTGTTCTTCCTGGTCATCCCGCTGTTCGTCATCGTGGTCGGCGCGGCCGCGCTCGCCGTCGCCGTCATCGCGGCCGCCGTCTTCCTGGTCGCCGGTGCGCTCGGCGTGATCCTCATGTGCCGCCGGGGGATCAACGCCGCCGCCGCCCACAGCGCGGCCGCTCGGGCGGTGACGACATGAGGAACCGCTGCACCCTCCCGCTGACCCGCGCGGCCCTGGACGCCCACCGCCTGGCCGACCGCGACGAGGCGCACGAGCTGGGCCGCTGCACCCAGGTCTACGCCAGCCAGAACCCGCCGAAGCCCCCCGTACGAGCCGCCGCCCCCCGCGCTCAGGAGATCACCGCCCGATGACCATCACCGAACCCCGCACCGAGACCGACACCAACCCCCTGATGACCCGCACCGACCGCCGCACGGTCGGCAAGGCCGCCGCCAAGGAGGCCGGAGCCCGCGCCAAGCAGGCCGAAGTCGAGGCCGACAAGACCGAGAAGCTCGCCGGGCTCGACGTCGAGGACAAGAGCCTGGACATCGAGGAGAAGCGGCAGAAGGTCGAGCGCCGCCGCCGCCAGGCCGCCCGCGAGGAGAAGGCCCGGGTCCGCAAGGAGGCCGTGCAGAAGTGGAAGGGCCGCGGTAAGGCCCTGGTGCACGCCCTCCCCGTGATCGTCGCGGTGTCGGCCGTCGCCGCGCTGATCGTGGCCTCCGTCTGGATCGCATGGCCGGCACAGGCCGAGGCGATGCGCAAGGACCTGGGCGCCCGGTCCTGGGTTGTCCCCGGCGTGGTCGAGGGACTGACCTGGACCTCCGCGTCCCTGACCATCCTGGCCGTCCGCCGCAAGGCACCGGCGGGCCGCTACCGGGCGATGACCGTCATCAGCGCGCTGATCGCGGCCAGCCTCAACCTCTTCCACTCGCCCAGCGCTTCGGCCGGACAGGTCAACGCGCTCGCCTCGCTCGCCGGTGTGCTCGCCTTCGAGCTGGTGGTCGGTCTGCTCCAGCACACCCAGAGCGGCCGGACGGCCGCCGAGGTGCGCGAGCAGCTCGCCCGGTGGATCGCGCACCCGCTGGTGTCGCTGACCGCCTGGCGCATCCGGGCCCCGTACCGCAAGACGATCACGGTCCAGAAGGCATGGGATCAGGCGTGGGAGTCGCACCACGGCGGCCAGCCGGGCACGACGGCCGGAAGGGTGCGGCGCCAGCGCCGGGCCGAGGCACGCATGGAGCGGGCGCGTTCCAAGGCGGGCCGCCGCCGGGTGCGCGAGCTGAAGCGTTCCCTGGAGGCGACCGCCGCCGAGGCCGCCATCGCGGAGAGTTCCGCCGAAGCAGCCCAGGCCCGCGCGGACGAGATGCGGGCCCGTGCCGAGGAGTTCCGGAGCCGGGCCGAGAAGGAGGAGTTCAAGGCCCAGGCACGGCTCAGTTCCCAGAAGTACCGGGGGCTGCCGTGGATCGGGGGCCAGTGGGTTCCCGTGCTCTCCCCGCAGGCCCGTTCCGAGGGGGGCGAAGAGCGTTCCGAGGACCCGAAAATCCAGTTCCCGTCTGGGGAGTCGGCCCCTCGGACCCCCGCACGGAACGGTGCGGAACAGGGTGAGCGGAACACCCCCGCCGCGACCCGGAACGCGCCGAAGTCGGCCGGCGGGAACGACTCGAAGCCCGGAACGGAACGCGACCTGAGCGAGCACCTGGACAAGGCGTTCCCGGTCGCCCGGGAACTGGCGTACGAGGCTGCGGCCGACCGGCGCAAGAGGACCGGGAACGGCTTCTTCTCCCCCTACACCCTCGCCAGCCGGATCGGTGTCCGCCGCCAGGACGGGCCCGCGCTGCTGGCCCTGCTGGAGGCGCAGCCCGGGTTCGCCGAGGCGATGGCCGAGGAGATCGAGAAGGCCCGCGCGGCCCAGCAGGACACCGACCGGAACGAGAAGGAACTGGAGCACACCGCATGAGCGGAACGACCCCGCGCAACCTGCCGCCGCTGCTGATCATCGCCGCCCCCGCCGGGATCACGACGTTGTGGGTCCTGCCCGTGACCTACGGGCGGACCTGGCAGGAGTCCGGCATCGCGGCCGCCGTCGTCTTCGTCGTGGTCCTGCTGCTGTCCAAGCTGCCGGGCTGGTTCGCCAGCGGCGCCAAGAAGGCGGCGAGCAAGGCGAAGAAGAAGGTCAGCAAGAAGAAGGACACCGAGTAATAGCCCCGCCCCATCACCCCCGAGCACGCCGCGGGGCCCGGCCGGAGAAGTTGACGCGACCCGGCCGGGCCCCCGTCCCCCACAGAGAGGAACACCGCCCATCATGACCCAGACCACCGACCACTCCGCACCGAGCGGACAGGTCCTTGACCTCACGAAGCGGCTGCCGCCCGAGGCCCGCGACCACCTGGAGCAGGCCGCCCGCAGCCAGGCCCGCACGAGCGCCGCCGGCCTGGCCGACGCCAGCACCGGCACCGTCAAGCTCTCCTCCGAGGTCGACGGCGAGCCCTTCGTCATCGAGCAGCTGGACGACGAGCGCCGCGGGGGCCTGAAGGCGCTGATCCCCGCCTCGCTCACCAACCCCGACGTGTGGCGCCACCGCGGCGAGGTCCTCGCGCACGCCGCCGGATACCACGCCGCGCACAGCCCGGTGTACGTGTGGCGGATCGTCAAGCTCTCGTCCATCGGCGTGTGGGCCGAGGCCAGCGCCGCGTGGGGCTACCTGCTGGCCACCGAGTACGGCGCCGACATCGACGAGGCCAAGCGCGAGGCGAAGCGGAAGGGCTTCGCCGACAACGGCGACGTCGCCCAGCTCCGCGCGGAGCGCAAGCAGGTCGGCAAGGCCCGCCGCCGCGAGAACCTAACCATCCTGTCCGCCACCGGCTTCACCTCCTACACCGCCGCCGTCGTCGGCATCGCCCAGGTGTGGGGCCTGGCCATGGCCTTCCCGGCCCTGATCCCGGTCATCGGCGTCATGTACGCGTGCGGCGCACGCGAACTCCGCCGCCGTGGCGACGACTACGTGGTCTTCGAGCCGGCCGCGCTCGACGAGGACGCCCCGCTGACCGATGCGCAGATCAACCGAGCGCTGCGGATCGCGGTCCCGGCGTTCAAGGAGGACGACGAGATCCAGCTGGTCGGCCTCATCCAGAAGGCCGACATCAACGCCTCGCAGTGCGTGTTCAAGCTGCCCGCACACGTGACCGTCTCCAAGCTCATCGAGAAGCGCGAGGAGATCGCTGGCGCGCTCCAGGTCGATGAGAACTGGCTCGACATCAAGCAGGACGGCCACCCGACCCGGTGCTCCTTCTGGATCGCCACCTCCGACCCGTTCGACAAGGTGCGCCGCTCCCCGCTGCTGGGCCAGACCACCCCGCTCGACCTGTGGAACGACGGCGCGCCGATCGCCTACAACAAGCGCGGGGAGACCCGGCGCCTGACGATCCGCGACATCATGCTGCTGATCGGCGGGGCGACCCGGACCGGTAAGGGCATGGCGCTGCGGAACCTGATCTGCGCGCTGGCCCTGGACCCCCGGATCAACGTGCGCATCGTCGACGGCAAGCCCACCGGCGAGCACCTCGTCTACGCGCCGATCGCCGCCACGATGTTCGGCCGCGAGCGCAACCGGCTCGATTTCCTCCTGGACGCCTACGAGGCGGAAATCGAAAGGCGCGAGGACCTGCTGGCCTCGCTCGGCGAATCGAAGATGACGGCGAAGCTGCTCAAGCAGCTGAGCATCGAAATCCTCATCATCGACGAATTGGCGACGTACACCCGCAAGAACGTGCCGGGCGCGGCAGCGCGGCTTTCCCGGCTGGAATTCCTTTCCAGCGTCGGCGCGGGCCTGGGCGTCCTCCTGGTGGTGGCCACCCAGCACCCGGAGGTCGACGTCATCCCCGCCGGCCTGCGCGGCAACATGACCGGCCGGTGGGCCCAGCGGACCGCCGACGCCGACGGCACCAACGCGATCCTGGGCAAGGGCGCCACCGGCCGCGGAATGCGGGCCCACGACATCCCCCGCGACAAGCGGGGCCTGGGCTGGCTGGACATGGACGGCATCGCCGAGGAACTCGCCCGCTCCTTCCTCATCGACGAGGAGAACGCGGGGGAGGCGTCGGAGATCATCGCCGTCGGCGTCGAGCTGCGGCGGGCCGCCGGACGGCTGCCGGGCCAGTGGGACGACCCGATCGAGGCGTACCTGGTCCAGACGACCGGGCTGTCCTCCGCAGCCGGCGGCCCCGGCGGACGGGGCAAGCCCGGACGTCCCGGGCAGACCGCCGCCAACGCGACCGTGCTCGACGTCCTGCTCGACACGTTCAAGGACAACGCCGACCGTCTGCCGCTCGCGGACGTGCGGGCCGCGTTCGCCGCCTGGAACCCCCGCGAGTGGGCCCAGAAGACGGACGAGGACGACGCCACGTACGAGGGCCGGTTCGGCAAGGCGCTCGGCGCGCTGATCGACGAGCAGCTGGAGGGCACCGGCATCGAGCTGGAGCCCAAGCGGTGGCGCGTCGGCGAGGGACAGCCCAGGGTCCGGGGCTACCTCCTGGCGGACGTCGATGCAGCCGTGGAGGCTGCCCGGAAGATCCGCAATTGACCCCTAGGTCAGGCCCTAGGCCGCCGGACATCCGTGCAGGTCAGAGCCTGGCCCGGCCGTAGGACACCCGGCCCCGGTCCTGGGACGCGTCCCAGGACCGCCGGGCCGGTGTCCCGGGGGTGGCCACCCTCCTGACCTGCGAAGACGCCCCGCGTCCCAGGTCGTGGCCACCCCCCAAACCCTCATAAAACGATCTTCCCCAAGGAGCTTCCCCGATCATGAACCACCCCGCCCGCACCGACCCGGAGACCGTCTACACGATCACCCAGGCCCCGCAGGGCCCCGCACCCGTCGCGCGGTACGTTCCGGCCCGTCCCGTCCCGGTGGAGGCCCCGCTTCCGGGGGTCGAGCTGGTCACGCTCCCCGGTGGCGTCCAGCAGTGGGCCTACGTCCACCACGAGACGGCGCCGGTCCCCGTCCGGGGCGGCTCCCAGCCGATTCCCGCCTGGGCCAAGACCGCAGCCCTGCTGATGTGGTCCGCCGCCGGAAGCGCCGCGCTCGCCGCGTACGGCCTGTCGCTGGCCGGCCCCTGGCTGGAGGCCCTGGCCTACGCGCTCATGGCGTTCGCCGTGGCGGTCACCGTCGTCGCGTTCGTCGTCCGCGGCCTCTTCTCCGGCCTCCGCCGTCGCGGGGGCGGCGGAAGCACCACCGCCGAGGCCACCGCGACCGCGACCGGCCGCACGGTCCTCGGAGGCAAGGTCACCGCCACCGCAACCGCCATCGCCCAGAGCAAGTAAGGAGTCCATCCGTATGACCGCACCCTCACTGACCGTCCGCGGGCCGCTCAGCCTCAACGGAGCCCCCATCCGCTGCCCCGGCCGGGAGAACGCCCCGGCCCCGCGCCGCCTGAATCTGCTGGTATCCGGCACCACCGTCATGGCGTCCTGCGGGGAAAAGCACCGGGGAAAGGACGGGGGCGGCGGAAAGGCGAAATGCTTCTTCGCCGTCGAGGTGATGACCCCGGCCATGGTGAAGTCCATCGTCGAGAACTTCGATCCCAACAGGCGCTTCCGGGTGACCCTGCCCGGCGGCAAGATCCTGGAAGGCAGGCGCGGACCGGCGGTCAAGGCCGCGCCCGCAGGCAGCGGCACCGCCTCCTCCGCCTTCGCGGCGAAGAAGGCCGCAGCCCGGGGCGGCAAGCAGCCCGTGGCCCGCCGTGGCGGCGGGGGCCTGGCCGCCGCACTCAACACCGTCACGGCGGTGGCCGGCACCGCCACGGCGGCCGTCAACGCGGTCGGCGCCGCCGCCAACGCGGTGGGCGCGACCGCGGGCGCCGCAGGCAAGGGCTTCGACATGGGGCGCGAGGGCCTGAAGACCGGGCAGGCCGCCATCAAGGCCGCCGACAACGCGTCGGCCCGCAGCTTCGCCCGCGAGAACCGCAAGTCGGACAGCGGCGACGACACCGAGTAGTTGCGTGGGGCCCGGCAGGGCCCCACGGACGGCACCCCCGAAGTTCCCCCCGGCGGGGTGCCACCCCTTGCCAATCCGGATTAGAGCTAGTATTGTTCTAATTGTTGGAAGGGGATGGCACCCCGACCGGCACCACCACTCGAAACCCGCCCCGGAGGCACCCGTGCGTATCCGACGCATCCTGAAGAACCGCCAGTGCAAGCAGTGCGACACCTTCAACAACCCGTTCCGCCTGACCTGCATGGTCTGCCTGACCCCGATGGGTGGCGTCTCCCGTCACCAGGCCCGTACCGCCGCCACCGTGCGCCGGGTGGCCGGCCTGGTCGAGGCCGTCGGCCGCTGGGCGCTCCTGATCCTCGCGCTCATCGCCTTCGTCTGGCGGGGCACCGCGCTGGACCTGTACGACCTGATGCCCGCTCTGGCCGCCTACGGGGCCGCGCAGTTCGTCGCGCTCCTCCTGGAGGACCTCGCCGAATCGGTCGCCCCCGGCCCCACCTGGAAGGAGGCCGCCGAGGACCTGCGCGAGGTCGAGAAGAAGCTGGCGAACAGCCCGAGCCGGGTCCTCGCCGTGGGCGAGCTCAACCGCCACGGCGGCGTCGCCCCGGTCACCGGCATCCTGCGCGCCCTCGCGGCCTACGCCATGTACGAGAAGGAGGCGTGCGCGGAGGCCGGTGACGACCAGGAAGCCGACGCCCAGGAGCGGCTGGAGCAGGCCCTGAAGGCGGCCGCCCGCGAGATGGACGCGGACATGGAACGCGCCTGGTACTGACGGCTGCCCGCGGTCCCGGCGCGCACCTGCCGCGCCGGGGCCAAGGGGAGCCGGGCAGTCCCGCCCGCTTCCGCGCCCCTCACCAAGGAGCCCCGCCCCATGGCGAAGTACGTCGTCACCGCCACCTCCCGCACCGGCCAGAAGGTCAACGCCGTCACCGGCGGACCGAGCGATCAGAAGGCCATCTACAGCGACAAGGAGCTGCGCGAGTTCAAGGCGGCCGCCGCCTCCGACCCGCGCGACCTGGACGTCACGGTCCGCCCCCTGGACTGAACACCCCGCCCTGGGGCGGCGGTCGGCACCGCCGCCCCGGCCCCACTCGAAACCACGACCGCACCACGAGAGGCACCCCGTGATCCGCATCGTCTCCTTCGGCTACGGCCACGCCGCACCCCCCGTCGCCGAGGCCACCTACGACCTCCGGCGCCTGTTCAGGAACCCGTTCCACGACCCCGAGCTGAAGAACCTCACCGGCCTGGACGCGGCTGTGTACGAGCACGTCCTGGCGACGCCCGGTGTCGAATCCCTCGCCCAGGTCGTCACCTTCCTCGCGGTCGGCCTCCACGACACCGCCCGCGGCGGGGACATCACCATCGCCTACGGCTGCGTCGGCGGCCGGCACCGCTCGGTCGGACTTGCCCGCCGCACCCAGGAGCTCATCCAGCTCACCCATCGCGAGACGGTCATCGAGCATCGCGACATCGACAAGCCGCTGCTGCCCCCGTCCGCCCACTGACTTAGGAGACCGTCCGCATGTTCTTCCGCCGAACGAACCGCGCCCAGCGTCCCGCTCAGCAGCGGCACGACTTCCCGAGGGTCGAGTACATCCCCATGAGCCTCACCGAGCTGCAAGCGTTCGAGCGGGTCATGGTGCACGGTGACGCCTGCCTTCGCCGTGGCCGGCCGGACCTCCTCAGCCTCCACGACCGCAGCACGGAGCTGATCGGCAACCTGTACCGGAGCGCCGGTGCCGCCTCGGTCCACCAGGCCGACCCGGCCCGGGTCCGCATCCCGATCCAGAAGGGTGACCTCTTCTGGCTGGAGTCCGCGATCCGCGACATCGAGCAGTACCGGGGCGACCCGGCCCGCGCCCACGAGGGGCGGCAGCTGCTCAACCGCTTCAACGCGCTGCTGGGCCAGCAGCGCGCCGTCATCCACGCGGGCGGCACCCCGATGTTCGACCCGGACGCCCCGGCGCCCGTGATCGTCGACGCCCCCCAACTGCCCGCGCACTGACCACCCCGGGCGGCCGCCGCACGGCGGCCGCCCCAGCCCCGGCACGACGGCCGGAGAGGAACCCGCCATGCCCCGCTCAGCAGCTCGCGCCTGGTCCTCCGCGCGCACCCTGACCGACCTCGGTGAACTCACCGCCCAGTGGCTAGAGGGGAGTCTCGCGACTCTGGCCGGCGGTGCCTACCGCGGCGGGCCCGACGAGGAGACCGGCCCCCTGGTGCCTGTCCTTGCCGCCCTGAACCGGGCCGGGTGCGTGACCACCCAGTCCCAGCCCGGCCTGGACGGGCCCGCCTTCGACGGCCGCCGGTGGCGGCAGCGCGCCGCCGTCATGTGCCTCACCGACACCGCGGGCCTTCAGCAGCTCACCCGCACCGCTCACGACGCGGGTCTGCTGCTCGCCGTGCACCGCACCTGTAGCCGCGGGCCGGTGCGCGACATCCTCGCCACCACCTGGGGCGGCCGTGAACACACCTCGTTCGGCGGCCGGGTGCCCAAGGGGTACATCCGGCTGGAGTACCGCGGATGCCACCGCGAGGCCGTACGGGCTGCCATCGACGCCCACCAGGTCACCCTCGTCGATCCGGTGTGGGGCCGGGACACCGTGCTGTGGCCCGCACTGACCGAGGCGCTCGCCCTCGCCCGCTGACTCTCCCGAACCGGAAGGCGCACAGCACCTCTTGTGAATCCGGTTCAAAGCTGGTAATGTTCTTCTTGTTGGGAGGGGATGGCACCCCGACCGGCACCACCACTCGAAACCCGATACCGGAGGCATCCGTGTCCCAGTCCGAGACCGTCAAGCAGCTCCAGGCCCAGGCCGCCGCCGACTACAAGAAGCACAACAGCCCGGAGACGGCCGCGGCCTTCCGCCTCGCACGCGGCCAGGCGCAGACCAACGGCAACGCCGCCGCCGGTACGCCGCGCGGCCCGCGCCGCTGAATCAGCCGCCCCGCCCCGGGGCGGACCGCCGAGACCGGCGGCCGCCCCGGGGCCGACCCCCGTACGGAGCTGAAGAGATGACGACCTGTCCCACCCACCAGAGCAGCGCCCCGCCGCCGCCCTCGATGCCGCACAGCACCACGGCCGACGGCTTCGTGTGCAAGGGCTGCGCCGCCCCCGCAGGCAGCGAGGCCCTACGCCGAAACCACCACTGCCCGTGCTGCGGCGAGCGGTTCGTGAGCGGCTGCACCGGCCAGCCGCGCCGCCGCACCTGCCACCGCTGCGGCACCATCGACACCCACCTCAACCGGTGGCTCCCGCCGACGGACCCGATCCTGGAGCTGCTCGGCGAGAACTACACCCCGAGCCCCTGGTTCCGGGTGTGGCAGGAGGCGGCCCGGCGCTTCGGCCCCGACATCGCCCACCACCTGGCCCAGGTGACCACCGAGATCGACCAGACGCACCTGTACGGGCACATCGCCTTCCGCGGGTCCGTACTCGCGATCCGGCACGGCGCGCGGGGGTTCGCGGCCGCGAGCGACTGCCCGCGCACCGAGTGCCGCCGGGGTCGGGTGTGGACCCCGGTCCAGATCCGCGAGGACCTGCTGAACGTCCGCCTCAACGGCCCCGGCCCCGGCGCCTCCGAGTGCGACCGCGCTTCCCGGCACAGCTGACTGCGCCCGTGCTGCCCGGCCCTGACCGGTCCGGACAGCGCGGGCGGAGCCGGACCGCCCGGACCGCGAGACCGCAGAACGGAGACACCTTGTCCAGCCACACCCTGACCCCGCTCGGCGGAGCTCCCGCCGGCCGCACCGTCCGCGTCGGATGGGACGCCCCGCTCGCCAGCTACTTCGCCAGCGCCTGGGACGAGCCCGCCGACGAGGACGCCGAGATCGACCACCTGGTCTTCGCGGGCGCGGCACCGTACGACATCAGCGACCCCGCCACCGTGCTGGAGCTCGTGACCCCGTACGCCGTGATCCCCGAGGGCCTGCGCGAGCAGCTGCTGGCCGACCGCGACAGCGAGGGCGACCGCTTCCGGGGCCGCCCCGCCACCGACCTGGTCGGCACCGCCGCTCTCCCGTACGCCCACAGCACCCGGCAGGCCGACGCGATCCGCGCCGCTCTGCGCTGACTTCGCCCACCGGGGCGGCGGATGGCACCGCCGCCCCGGGCCCCCTCGAAACCCGAACCGACCGAAAGGGACCCCCTCCACCATGCAGCCCGCCATACGCACCGGCGCCCTGCTCGACCGTGTCCGCGCCGACCTCGGCCGCCCCGACGCCAGCCCCCAGCAGTTGCGGACCGCCCTCGCCGAGGTCGTGCCCGCCGCCGAGGAGCTGCTGGCCCAGGTGGCCGACCTCCAGGGCCAGCTCGCCCAGGCCCGCACGTGCCCGGTCACCGGCCTGCCCACCCGGTCCGCATGGACCACGCAGGCCCAGGAGGTCCTGGCGGCGGGCCCCGCGGCGGTCCTCCTCGCAGACCTCGACGCGTTCAAGCCGGTCAATGACCGCTTCGGCCACGCGGCGGGCGACGCCGTCCTCGCCGCCGTCGGCGCCCGACTGGCGCAGTGGGCCGCCGCCGAGGGGGCCGTGGCCGGACGGCTCGGCGGCGACGAGTTCGCCGTGGCCCTCCCCGACGGCCCCGGCCTGTCCGCCCGCATCACCCGGCTGCACACCCTGCTTACCGCCCCCATCGCCTACCGCGACCTGACCCTGACTGTTGGCGCCTCCATCGGCACCGCCCGCACCGCCCGGCCTCACCGACGCCACCGTGTCCGCCGCGCTCAAGCAGGCCGACACCGCGATGTACCAGGTCAAGGGCCGGGGCCGCCGCGGCCGCCGTCTCGCGGGGATCGTGCCGCTGCGCACCCCTGCTCTTCTCGCCCGTGTCCTTCCCTTCCGAAAGGCAGCCTGATGACCCAGTCCCCCCTCCTTCCCGAGGAAGCGCTCAACCTCCCCAACGCCCTGATCCTGCTGCTCGGGGCGAGTGGTTCCGGCAAGACCCGCACGAGCAAGATGTTCGAGCCGCACATGGTCCTGCGCGCCGATGACCTGCGGGCCATGTGCGCGGACGACCCCGGTAGCCAACAGGTCAACGGCCCGGTGTGGCAGGCCCTGCACACGATGCTGGACGCCCGCCTGGGCCTGGGCCTGCGAACCGCCGTGGACGCCACGAATGCCAACGCGGGTGACCGGCAGGAGCTCATCCGCGCCGGCCGCAGCCACGGGGCCCCCGTCGTCGCCCTGCTGATGGGCACCGCACCCTCGGTCGCGCAGGCCCGCAACGCCGTACGCGCCGCGAACCGTTGCGTTCCGGCGGACATCGTCGCCACCCAGCACGCGCAGATCGTCGCGGCCCATCCGCGCCTGGCCAAGGAGGGGTTCGACCACATCGTCTTCGCCGAGGAGCTGCCCGTCCTGGGCACCGCCCTGGAGCGGCTGGCCCGCGAGGAGCGCGCCGCCGAGCCGATCGCGGATGTCCGCCGCGCCTTCGGGGACGCGGCCGCGGACCTCTTCGACTGGGACACCCCCAGCCGCGACATGCAGTACCGCACCGGCACCTTCGGCGCCGGAGGCGAGTCCCTGCGCGTGCGCTGGATGGACGACGGCGACCCCTACGACCTCCGGTTCGAGGCGCTCGTCTCCTGCCCCACCGACTGGTGCGCGGGCCCGGCCTGGACGCCTGTGCGGTCGGTTGCCGAACTCGCCGCCGCCCACCGGAACAACCCGCTCGACGACACCCAGTGCGTCCGCTGCGACTCCTGACCGGCAGAGCGCACCCCCTATCCAGAAACCGTGAAAGATGGTATTGTTCTCAATGTTGGAAGGGGGTGGCACCCCGACCGGCATCACGACTCGAAACCCGCTCCGCGGAAGGGGACCACCATGCTCGGCATCCTCACCACCGTCATCGCCGTACTCGGCACACTGGCCGGCGCCATCGTCTCCGGCTGGTACCAGCGCCGATCCGCCGAGCACGCCGAGCGCGTCGCCCGCGGCGAAACGCTGCGCCGCGACCGCCTGGCGGCCGTCACCGATCTGGCCGCCGCCATCTCCGACCACCGCACCGCGATGTGGGTACGGGGCGACGCCAAGCTCAAGGGCGACACCCCCGACCGCCTGGCCGACCTGCGTTCGCGCTCCCACCAAACCCGTTCTGCCATCACCCGGCCGCTGGTCGCCCTGCGGGTCCTCATCACCGACCCGGCCGTCCGCCAGGCCGCCGACGCCATGGTCACCGCCACCCACGCCCTGCGCGGGGCGGACACCGACACCGATGCCCTCACCCTCGCCCGCCAGGAGGCACTGGCCAGCCACGACCACTTCGTGAGCGTCGCCGCCGCCTACCTCGGCAACTGACCACCCCCTGATCCCGGGGCCGCCGCATCGAGGCGGCCCCACCCAGAGAGGAACTTCATGACCGAGACCATCCCCGCCGAACGACGCTGCTGGTCGGTGAGCTGGCCGCAGTACACCCCGGCGGACATCACGCCGCCCGAGCTGCTGCCTGCGGCTCTGGCTCACCACGTGCCCGACTGGGCCGAGGGCGCCGCGACCCCGGCCGACGTGCACGACTGGCCCCTGCGCCAGGCCGACGCGCTCGTGCCGTTCCAGCTGGACGCGAGGGGCTGGCCCCTTCACCCGCAGGGCCGCACCGGGCGCACGGGCCGGAATTTGGGCAAGTGGGGCGAGAACGCGGCCGCCGACCCGATCGTGGTCGCAGGCCACGGTGACGACCGCCGGGTGCTGCTGATCACCCGTGACGACATCGGCGTCGAAGCGATCCCGGGTGGGATGTGCGACCCGGGCGAGACGGCCCCGACCACGCTGGCCCGCGAGTTGCGTGAGGAGACCGGCGTCGATCTGAGCGACCACCAGCCCGTCATCCTCGGCCGCGACCTGGTCGACGACTGGCGGAACTCGGACCACGCATGGGTCGCCTCCACCAGTGCCCTGTTCGTCCTGCCCGCCACGGTGCGCGCCGTCGCCGCCGACGACGCGGTGGACGCCGGATGGTGGCCCTTCGGCTCCCTCACCAAGCTCGACGCCGCGATCAGCGCGGCCGGACGTGTCCTCTACGGCGCCCACCGGCCGCTTCTCCAGCGCGCCCTCGACCACCTCGACCGGCCGCAACCGGCCGCCCGGCCCCGCTGATCCGCTCGGCCTGCCGGGAGCTCCCGGCAGGCCCCACCACTGAGGAGCATCACCACATGGTCCGCGTCACCATCAACACCTTCGGCTACGGCCACGGCACCCCGGAGGAACCGAGCGACATCACGCTGGACATCCGCCGGCACGTGCTGGCAACCCACCAGATCCCGGACGCGGAACAGCGCACCGGTCTGGACCCCGACATCGCGAACACGGTCCTGTCGGCCGCGGGCGTCGCCCGGCTCGTCGACAACACCGCGCTGCTCGCCATCGGCCTCCTGGAGGACGTCGCCGACGCCCGCGCCCGCCTGGTGAAGATCGCCGTGGGCGACGCTCGGGGAGTCCACTGGTCGGTGGGCATCGCGGAGGAGATCGCCCGGGTGCTGCGCCAGAACCACGTCGAAACCGAAGTCGTCCACCGCGAGATCCAGGTCCCCAGCACCGGGGCGTGACTCCTGCGGGCCGTCCTCGTCTGATCCGGCCCGGAATGTCTGAGCAGCACGACACAGTAGGGGTCCGGGGCCGCGGTAATCGGCCCCGGACCCCCGTCCGTACAACCTAGGAGAGAAAGCCGCCGATGAGCGACACCACCGCTCTGGATGCCGCGAAGATCGACATCCGCCGATGGACCCGCGAGGAACAGAGCGCCCGCGCTCCGTACGGCTCCGGGGTCATCTACACCCCCAGCGTCCTCGCCGAAGCCGCCGAGTTGCTCGGCAAGCTCTACACGGCAGGCCAGGAACACCACATCGACCGCGAGGACTGGGCCGCCGTCACGAGCCTCCCCTTGGGCGTCCTGGAGGCCCTGGCCGCCCGCTACTGCTCGCGCGTCGAGCTGACCGGCACCGAACGGCACGCCGCGCGGGACACCCTGGTCAGCGAACTCAGCGCCAAGGGGCTGACGGTCCAGCCCGGCGAGCGGGTCGTCGTCGAGCCGCTGCCCGACGGGCCGCGCTTCGGCTACCGAGGCCAGGCCCCCGTCTCCCTCGCGCTCACCAGCGATGGCTGGGACATCCGAGTCGATGAGTACGCCAGCGCCGACGGCCCCCGCCCGATCGCCGCCCCCGCCACCGAGGACGGCGCCCGCGAGGTCGCCGAACTCGTCCACAAGATCCTCTCCGGCGAGGCCCCCAACCCCTTCGCCGCCCCGGCCGCGAAGGAGGCCAGCGCATGACCGCCGCACCCGAGACGACCCGCGTCCTGCTGCCCGATGACGAGGACTGGCTGTCCCTGTTCATGGGCATGGAGGAGCCGCTGCTCATGCAGCTCGCCCTGAACGCCCGCGCCGTCCAGGAGGGCGACGAGGAGGCGTGGGAGCTGCCGCCGGACCTGGACGGAATCGGCGCCCACGAGGCGTGGGGCCGCCTCTTCGGCGCACTGCCCGAACCCCTGCGGCACACCGGAACGAACATCGGGCGCTCCGAACCGAACCGGGACCGGCCCGCCGGGCGTTACACCCTCTACGCCCCCAACGGCCGATGGGAGCACACCCCGCTCTACCCGGCCGACGTCGACCCGCGCGACGTCGCCGCCGTGGCCGCCGTCCTCGCCCACTTCCGTACGGCGCTCGACGGCACGGACCACACGCAGCTCGGGGACTTCCTCCAGCAGATGGCCGACGACTGGGCCGACCCCGGCCGCGAGGGCAACGACAGGCAGATGGTCGAGGACTTCCTCCGCGGCCTGTCCGTCTGGCAACTGCCGCACCAGCCCGACGTCGACGTGCTGCTCGCCGCCGTGGCCGACCCCGGCGACGAGACGCCCGAGCGGATCGTTCTCACCCCGCCGCAGGAGGACGCCTACCAGAGCTTCATGCGCCGGGTCTCCGCGGCCGTCACCGGGAACAGCCCGCACGACTACGCCCTGCACCGCTACGCCAACAGCTGAGAAGGACCACATGCGACACGACGTCACCCCCAGCCCGGCATCGCTCTCCGAAGAAGAGATGACCGAGGCTCTCGAAGCCGCCGCCAAGCTCAGCCGAAGCGAGCTGCGGCGGGCCGCCACCCACCTGCTCACCTTCACCGGCCTGCCCGGCCGGGCCGACTTCGCCCGCCACACCGCCCTCGTGTGGGAGGAGGACCCGGAGGCCGGCCGCGTCCTGATCGCGGAAGTCGACTGGACCGCCCTGCGCGACGACGAGTCGATGATCCTGAGCGGGTCCACCGACAAGCTGCTGCACCTGGCCCTCAGTTACGCCAAGGGCCGTCCCGTCCACCTGGACGCCTATCTCAACACCTTCGGCACCGCGACGGCGAAGCGCGTCCTGGAGGCCCACATGATCGGCATGGGGCTGGAGGACTTCTACACCCTGGAGGACGGCCCCAAGCTCGAAGAGCTCAAGGCCCTCCACGCCGACCTCGGCATTCCTGCGGGGCAGGAGTGACCGGCCTGTCCGCGCTCGCCGCGCACCTGAGCTACACCGCCCCCGAACACCGCGACGGCTGCACGGTGACCGGGTGGGAGGTCGACTACCGGATGGACACCACCGTCCGCGAGAGCTCCTACAGCGGCCACTCCTGCCCGATCGGCACCGAGGACAAGACCGCGTGCGGCCACGGCGACGAGTACGAGGCGCTCACGGTCCGGATCTACTGCCCGAAGTGCGGCGCCGCGACCAAGCTGGATGCCGAACTCCCCGGACGGCCCATGGTCTACGACACCACCCGGCTCGGCATGGGGGTCAAGCCCCGCCGGGTCGGCCAGGTCTGGATCTACCAGGGCCCCCCGCCCCGGCTCGGCATCCTGTGCGACCCGCCCGGCGATCCCCAGTGGTACCTCGTCGCGCGCCGCAACGCGTTGCGCCTGGCCCCCGAGGACATCGTCGGCGTCGTCGAACCCGCCATCGGACCCAGAGGCGGAGCGACCTACACGGTCAGCTACGACCTCACCGAGCTGTCCCCGCCGGCCCCGGGGGAGCAGGGGACCCCGATCTTCAGAAAGCACGGCAGACTCGACGGCCAGTTCTTCCCGAACCTGACCGCGGCCGCCCGCTGGCTCGACGAGCACGCTCCCGCGCCTGTACCGGCCGGCAGCGGACCGGCGGCATGAGCCTCACCCTGGCGGTGTCCGGGCCGCTCTACGCGGCGTTGCAGATGTGCCACCCCGGCGGCCTGCCCGACTGGCTGAACGCTGCCACTCCGCGATGCGCAACAGCGGGCGTGCCGCTCCGGCTCGACCAGCAGCAGGCCGAGGAGCTCGCCGACCTCACGGCGGCCGCCTGGTGGGAGTGCCAGCAGGCGGACGACGACGGTCACCCGCTGGTCATCACCTTCGGAACGGCCTGCCAGGAGACCCTCGCGACGCTGGAGACCGCCGTCGGCTGACCGTTTCGGATGCGGCCCGTACCTCCCCCGGGGACGTACGGGCCGTTTCCATGTCCGGCCCTCGGGGGGTGCCGGCAGCGGAGCTCCACCTACTGCCGGCGCCATGAAAACGCCTGGTCAGATGCCCTTTTCACGCTTCCGAATCAGGCTCGAAAGTGGTAATGTTCTTCTTGTTGGAAGGGGGTGGCACCCCGACCGGCACCACCACTCGAAACCCCTTGGAGGACCCCGTGACCCACGCTCGCCGTGCCCGTACCGCCATCGCCGCCATGCTCGACCACCCGGAAGCAACCCGCGGGCCCGTCCCGTCCGCGAAGGCCGCCCGCGCGGCCCTGCGCCCCCTGGGTGCGCTCTCCCGCGAGGCCCGCGACCGCGAGGGCGCAACCACCGCGCGGGAGCTGGTGGCCATCGCCGTCCGCGATGCGCTCGCCGACGCGTTCCACCTCGGGCGCACCTACGCGCTTAGCCCCCAGGACCTGGAGCAGCTCCACATCGTCCGCCTCTCGGGGCGCCCCTTTCCCGCCGGGACCACGGACCGCGCCGTGGCGCTCGCCTGCTACGTCGGCAATCTCCGACGCCTCGCCGACGCGTACGGCCTGAGCGAGGACCACCTGTTCGACGGCGCGGAGGAGGTCTACAAGCACGAGATCGCGTGACCGCCCGGCCGGGGCGGCGGATGGCACCGCCGCCCCGGCCTCCCGCTCGAAACCCACGCCGGAGGAGAAGCCCGTGAACACCATGACCGCCGACGCCCCGCAGCTGTGGGCCGAGCACCAAGTCACCACGCTCGCCGAAGGCGCGCGGGACTGGATCGTCCCCCCGTACGGATCGCTCGCGTGGAGCCAGCTCCCGCCCAACGATCCCCGCCGGTACGCCGCCGTCATCGAGGCCGCCGAGCAATGGCGGCGCCGGGTTGCCGAGGAGGAGCGCCTGGACCAACTGGCCGACGACGACCCCGCCGCCTGGTACGCGGAGGTGACCGCCGGGGCGAACGACGAAGCCCGACGCCTGGCCGGCCGCCTCGCCCGGATGCGCACCCTCGCCGAACTGAACGCCGCCCGCGCTCACCGCCCGCCGCATGAGCTGCGGGCCACCCCCGGCTGGCCCCCCGTCGCCATTCCTGGCAAGCCCGGCCGGTACCTGCACCCCGCCCCGTGCGCGATGGCTGCGTGAACGAGCGCGCGGCCGCCGCGCAGCCGCGTCGTACGGCAGCCCGGAGCGGTCTACCGGTCCGGCGGCCGCCAGGTGCGGCCCGTCGTGGCCGACGTCGAAAAGCGGCTGGCAAGGAAGAGGGGCGGACCGGCCCGGAGGGACGTGCGGACCGTCCTCGGTTTCTGGGAAAAACCCTGGTCGGACCCCCTTTTCGGCTATGCGATCCGGTCCAATACTGGTAATATTGAGCTTGTTGGAAGGGGGTGGCACCCCGGACAACGAGAACCACTCGAAACCCAGACCGGAGGACGCAGGACATGACCGACATCAAGACGCGATACCGCTACGGCAAGCCGGACGGCAAGGGGCGCACCCCCGTCTACGTCGACGGCGCGGCCGAACCGGCCGGACACGTACGGAAGATGGGCCGGGGCTCTTCCCCCTGGTGGGCGGAGGGCGCCGGAGACGGTACGGCCGGAACCAACCACAGCCACAAGTACGAGGCCGCTGAACGGCTGGTGCGCATGATCGACGCCCGCACCTCGACGGCCGCCGAGATCGAGCGCCGCCGCGCCCGCCGCACCCAGGCCCCGACCGGATGGCGGTTCGCCAGCTGGACCGAGATCGAGCGCGAGGGATACCGCCAGGTCCGCCCCGTACACCGCGCCCCGTACGTCTACGGCGGCGAGGGGGAGCGCTACCCCGACACCTTCGCCGCCCAGCCCGTCACCCTGACCCGGGTCACGACCCTGCACAACGGCTGTGTCGTGGTGTCCGGCACCGAGCCCGGCGACCGCCCCCCGTACGTCCTGCTGATGAACCCCGCACACGTAGCGCTCGGCGCCCTGGTGCGCGAGCGGGAGCCGCGCTACGTCTCCCCGGGTGAGTGCATGGGGTGCGAGCAGGACGGCCCGCTGTACCAGGCCGGAACCCGGCTCGGCTGCGCCACCTGCACAGCGGCCGACCTCGGTGTCTCCCCGGCAGACCTGCCCGCCGCCGTCGACGATGACGGCGCCGTGTGGTGGTCGGTGGGCGACACCGTGCGGCGCAAGGGCGAGCTCCCCGACGAGGACGCCGAGCCCGAGACCGGCCGCGTGACCGAGATCGAGACCTTCATCGCGGAGCGGTCCCGCCGGATCGCCGTCGACTTCGGTGACCGCTGGCCCGTCCGCTGGCAGCCGGCCGGACTCGCCCCCGTCTCGTAGCACCCATCGCACCGGCCGGGGCGGCGCATGGCCGCGCCGCCCCGGCCCCTCGAAACCCGACACCGACCCGAAAGAGGACCATGAACACGCACGTGCCGCCCCCCTCCGTCGCGAGCATCACCGCCCTGCTGGCCGCCGCCGGACACCACCCCATCGCCCCCGGCCGCGACGGATTCACCCTCCGGCCGACCGCCGACGACGCCGCCCTGGTCCTCACCTACTGGTGCGAACCCCGCGACGCCCACGAGCACCTGACGGGCGGGCACATCCACCGCAGGCGCAGGATGCTCCTGGAGTGCGCGAGCCTGATCCGCGAGGCCGGACACCAGGCTGCGCGAACCCCCACCGTCCAGAACCCCGGCCGGGCGGCCGTGGAGTCCGTTGTCATCTTCCCGGCCCCGGAGCCCGAGCCCGAGCCCGCTGACCCCGCGCGCTGCTCCTGCACCCCGGCCGAGGTCTGCACACGCGCCGAGCTCCGCGCCGTCGCGGCCGCCGGCCTCGACAGGTCCACGGCGGCCGCCCGCAACGCGCTCCTTGACGCGCTGCACGAGAGCTCCGTCGAACCGGTCAACCACGCTGCGGGCGGCCCGGAAGGCGTCGCGGCCCTGCTCGACCACTCCCGCGGCATCCTCGCGACGTTGCCGCCCGCACCCGACGAGTTCGCCGTGCGGGCCGACCCCGAATGCCGGGGATGCGACTCCGCCGCGTGCCTCGCTGCCAACCGGCTTGCCCGCGCTGCCCTGGACCGGGCTGGCGCCCTGGCCGCCGTCAGCACCGTTACCCTGGCCGCCGCGCGGACCATCCTGGACCGGGCCCACCTCGCGCTCACCCCCGGCGACCGGTGGAACGGCGCACGGATGACCGCCGCCGACCACCTTTCCCGGGTCCACTTCACCGCCGCGGCCGCCCTTGCGGTCCCTGCCGACGAGGTGCACGGCCGCTACCGGGGAGCGCGCCGCCGCCGCAGGGGCCTTGCCGTCAACCTCCGGAAGGGGCGCACCCGGTACTGGTTCGTCCGATGGGGCAGAGCTGTCTGGCACTGAGTCACACAGAGGGGCGGAAGCGACCAGCTTCCGCCCCTCCGCGTTGCCCGGACAGGGCAGGACGTCGACAGGCCGACGAAGCGCGGCGAACCGCGCACGCAGCGGCGCGTCCTCTGCGTGAGCGACGACCACGCACCGTCAGGCCGGAGCCAGGCGCGCAGCGCGAGGGTGGGGCACCCGGCCTCCGGCCGGGTTGCGAGGGGCGCTCTCGCGCCGCCCCCTCGCGCACCCCAGGCGCCGGGGGCGGGGGCCGGTGGTGCGGCCGCGGGTTGCCGGGTGGGCATCGCACCTTCGGTGCGATCCGGCCGTGCGCCGCAGTCGTCGGGCCCGGGGGGCCCTCCTTATTGCGGCCCGCGCTGCGCGCGGGCTGCGTCGCTTCGCTCCTTGCGCGAAGCCCCGGGGGGCTCCTCCGGACGCCCGCCCCCCGGGGACCGGGGGACGGGCTGGACTGAGTGGTGGGCCGGGGTGATTCCTCCGCGCCGTCGTCGTCCGCCGGCGCGTCGTGGCCGGGGCGAGGGGCTGAGGTCGAGGAGGGCCAGGAGGAGCTGGAGCCGGTGGAGGAGGTGCGGGCCGGCCCGGGGCCGGGGAAGGGAAAAGCGGCTGGCAAGGAGGGGGGCGGCGGGGCCCGGACGCTCCCTAAAAGATCATGGAACTTCCGCAAAAACCCTGGTCAGACCCCCTTTTCGGCTATGCGATCCGGTCCAACACTGGTAATATTGAGTTTGTTGGAAGGGGGTGGCACCCCGGACAACGAGAACCCCTCGAAACCACGGAGGCAGACGACATGACCGCGACGCTCACCACCGCCCAGATCGCAACGCAGCTCCGCGAGAAGGCCGCGCAGACGCCCGGCTACTGGACCGGTGGGTGCGCCAACTGGGACTGCGCGAACAAGGTGTGCGAATACGTCGTAGCCGACGAGTATTACGCCACGTACGAGGACGCGCGCGCCGCTGGCGTGGAATGGGGAATGCGCATCTGCCGCTCGTGCAAGCGCAACGTCTGGACTGACGCCCTCGTGCTCTTGAGGCGTGAGCGCGTTTCGCTGGTTCGCCGCCCGCGCTGCGAATTCAGCACCACGACGGGATGCCGCCTTTCCGGGAAGTATTTCGTACAGGTCTCCGGTGAGCGCAAATGGTACTGCGCCCACGATGTCGCCCTCTACGTCCGTGCCGAATTCGACGTCTACCGAATCGACAAGCAGGGGCGAATCATCCACTCGACCAAGAAGCTGAGCGAGATTTTCAACGGCTGACAGACCCCCCTACCCCGCCGGGGCGGCGGATGGCACCGCCGCCCCGGACACTCGAAACCAATGAGGAGAGCCGCACCATGGCGTCAGACATCTACCCGCAGGACACATTCCACCCCGACCGCTCCCGCGTTGAGGGGTACGCGTGGGGAATCCTGCGGCCGGAGAGTGAATGGCTCTCCATTCTCGGCTCCCACTGGGAGCGCATCCCGCTCCCGGAATCCCCGGAGGACGCCGCCAGGCCCGGCGTGACCATGCTGCGCGACGGCGAGCCCGAGCCCTACACGCTGGCCAAGGTCCGCCGAGACGGGCAGGACATTTTCCGGGTGTTGGAAGTCGTCCGGACGTACACCCCCGAGCGCCGTTAGGCCCGCACCGGGCCGGGCCATGCTGGCCCGGCCCGGAACCCCGATAGATCCCAGGAATTCCCTGGTCAGGAGCCCTTTACGGCTTCCGAATCAGGCTCAATGCTGGTAATATTGAGCTTGTTGGAAGGGGGTGGCACCCCGACCGACATCACCACTCGAAACCCGAACGGAACGGCGGACCCCATGGCGAAGATGACCACCGAGCAGGCGACCCAGCACCGCAAGGCGCAGGACCTGATCGAGCTGGACCGCGAACTCACCCCCGAAGAGCGGGAATTCGTGCTCGACAACCTGATGGAGGAGGGGACCGCCCGGCTCGACGGTGCGTTCTTCACTCCCGGCGGTCTCGCCGTAGACATGGTGATCGAGGCGTTCGGCAAAGACCGGGTGATCGACCTGTGCGCCGGAATCGGCCGCCTGGCCTGGACCGCGTGGCATTACCTCGGTTCCCACGGTGCAGCGCGCGAGATCGTGTGCATCGAGAAGAACCCGGAGTACGTCCGCGTAGGCCGCAAGATCCTGCCCGAGGCGACGTGGATCTGTGCCGACGTCTTTGACGTGCCGACCATGGACCTAGGGGGCCCGTTCGACGTGGCCATTTCGAACCCGCCGTACGGGGCGGTAGCGCGCGGCGGGCGCACCGCTCCCCGCTACACCGGCAGCCGGTTCGAGTACCACGTCATCGACATCGCCGCCGAAGTGGCCCGGCACGGCGTGTTCCTCATCCCCCAGGAATCGGCCCCCTTCCGCCACAGCGGATGTCGGACGCGGGAGGAAGCCCGGGGAGTCCAGTACGAGCGGTTCGAGCGCCAGACGGGAATCACCCTGGAGCAGGGGTGCAGCGGCGACACCTCCCAGTACATCGACGAGTGGCGCGACGCGGCCCCGCGCACCGAAATCGTCGTTGCCGACCTCACCGAGCGGAAGGCCGCCGCCACGGCAGCCCCCAAGGCCGCCCCTGCGAAGGACTGGCGCACCATGTCCGCCGTCGAGTTCACCACCCGGCCGAAGGTCACCCAGGCCGCCATGTTCGACGCGGGCGACCACCCGACCACCGGCACCATCGGCCTGTTCGACATCTGACAGCGCCGCCCGTACGGCGGAACCCCCGCCGTACGGGCCGCCGGACCGTGGCCGCGTGCGCGGTGGGCGGCGGCTGGCCGGGGGTGGCCGGGCCGGGCGCCGAGCGCCGCCGGGGCGCAGCGCCGTGGGCGCCGGCCCCGCCGCCGGGGTACGGCCGGTGCGCAGCGCCGTGGTGCGGCACCCGTCCTTCGGCCGGGTACTGGGGGCTCCTCGCCCCCAGACCCCTCGCCAGCGCCAAGGGCGCGCTGGACCGCCCAGGTGGACAAGCAACAGGCCCCGGGCATCGCGGGGTT
>NZ_JBFACU010000030.1:0-106810 GCF_040641015.1 Streptomyces sp. NPDC021356
AGATCGACATCCCGGAACTCCCGGAGAACGCGATCACCCTGCCCAAGGGCTCGGTGAAACTCCCCGACGGCTCCTTCCACCTCCCCGAGGGCGCGTCGGTCCCGGAAGGGGCGACGAAGCTGCCGGACGGCAACTTCAAACTCCCCGACGACGTCCCGGTCGTCCACGAGGGCGCACACCCCCTGCACACCCCCGAGGGCACCGGGCAGGTGTACGGGCACCCGGACGGCCACATCGTCGACGGCAACGGAAACATCCTCATCCACGCCGACGAGTTGCAGAAGCCTCCCCCAGCAGGAGCTGACCTGCCCCACACCCCGACCCCGGTCAAGGAACCCGCCCTTGTCGGCGCAGGCGCCCACACGGCCGCCGACACCGCAGGCCACGCCGGTGAACACATCCGCCTGGGCCACAGCCTCGACACCGACCTCGGCGACACCGGCCGCATCGGCGACAACACCCACACGACACCCACCGTCCACGCGGGCGGCGAACACCCGGCCGGGGGTGGCTTGGGCGACCACGTCCCGGGAGGAACTGCGGGCAACCACCTGCCCACGAACGAACTGAACAACCCCCTCGACACCGGCCACGGCGACACGCCCACCACGGGCGGGACACACTCGGGCTCCCCGTCGGCCACGGGCGACCACGGGCCTGGCAGCACTCCGGGAACTCACCTGCCCGGCCGGGCCGACGATCTCGGGACGAGTGCCCGAGCGGAGATTCTCGGCGCCGGTGGCGGTTCCCCTGCGGGCCGAGACCTGCCGGGTGCCCACACCGGACACACCGGCTCGGAGGGCGGCACCGGGCATCCGGAAGATCCGGAGGCCGTGGACGACCTCTCTGGAGGCGACCCGGCGGACGACCTGGGCGATGTCTTCGACGACAACCTGGACGACCATGCGGACGCCGGGCATGGGCAGAGCGGCGACGATCCGTATGCCGGACAGGAGCCCGACTACTCAAGGCCTGCTCTGCTGCCCGCCGACGGCCCGCTCACCCTCAGGGACGTACGCAACAGCCGTGACGTCGCAACTCGTTGGCAGCGGGGCGAGGAGTTCCACCGTCAGATGTGGGGTGGTGGCGCAGAGCGTCACTATCCCGTGCCAACGAACAGCGACCCCCGTTACCCGGTCACCGCCACCGGCGGTCGCAAGGTCGACGTCCCTGTCGACCTTCCCGATGGGCGTACGGTGGCAGTAGAGGTGAAGACGTACGGGCAGTACCGGACCATCACCATGCAGGACGGGATAAAACAGACGATCAAGAACGAGGTTCCACTCAGCAAGCACATCAAAGAGCAAATCCACAAAGATGTCGCGTTGAGACGGTTGGACCCCAACTTCGATCCTCGCTGGTCATTCACGCACGCCGGACCCTCCGCCGCGCTGCGTGAATACCTCACCAAGGCGAGAATCATCTTCCTCGAATATGGTCCAGCACCGAAAAAGAGCTAGTCACGATCTTCTCCTCAAATACAAGTAGAATCGCCCCGAGGCAAGTGGGAGGCTGTGCAGGATGCAGAACAGGACACCGGACGGACTTACTGCCGAGGTGCGGGACTGGACGGAAGGCGCCCACCGCAACGCTGCAGGCCTGGCTTCCGCCCTGGGTGTTTCACCGGAGCTGTACGCCGATGACCCGTTGACCCTCCTGCCCGCCCTGCAGAACTACGTGGACCGGCTGCCGCTGAACGAGTTCGAGCAGTCGGACTGGATCACCCTCCACACCGACCTGACGTCCTACCTCGGTGATCTCCTTGTGCGTCGAGACGGTGCACTCTGGGAGAAGGCGGATGACCCGGCCTCACCGGCCGGCTATCGATATGTGGTGAAGGCGACGGGACTGGACGGGGAAACGCACCGTGTCGAGCCGTACGACGTGGTGATGGAGGAATTCCAGCATCCGCCGATCGAGATCGCCCGAATGATCGCGAACGCGGAGGCCGTCCTGCACCGCGTACCGGCACTGAATGAGGAATCCCTCGGAGACGTTTCCCTGGAAGAACTCATGGGCGACGAAGGCACTCCGTGACCACCACCGTCCCGGGCCACAGGGAAAGTTCTCGGTCGACTTCACACTGAACACCACCCTCCTCACACCTGCACGCCCGGTGCGCCGTGGATCCGCGGACCGCGCGGCCTGAGCCACATAAGGGGCTTCATTGCACCCTGTCCGCCGCCGACGCCATCGAGGGCACAGTGCAGCGCCGAGTTTCCTACATGAGCAAGGCGTCTACCCCGCATCCAACTCGCACCAGACCACCTTCCCGCGGTTCCCCTCCCTGGACAGGGGCTGCCAGCCCCACAGGTCGGCGCAGGCCTTCACCAGCGCAAGGCCGCGCCCTTCCTCCAACTCGGTCGTCCGCTCCCCCGGTACGGGCGGCTCCGGCGGGGCGGGGTCGGCGTCCCACGCGCCGATCCGCAGCACGCCCGCCGACCACCGCACACGCAGCGCGGCGGGCCCCTTCGTGTGCCGTACGGCGTTGGACACCAGCTCGGCGGCGAGGAGTTCGGCGACGTCGACGAGTCGGATCAGGCCGTGCAGGGTGAGGATCAGGCGCAGGGTGCGGCGGCTGATCGTGACGGCGCGCAGATCGTTGGGGATGTAGAGGCAGTACTCCCACGAGGTGGCGGCGGGGGGCTCGGTGCCGGTTTCGGGCATGGGCGACTCCAGTCGTCGTGAGGGGTGAGTGCGGTCGGCGGGCGGTGGCCTGCCGCAGCCGTCGTGGCAGGACGGAGCGGTGCGCTTCCGGCACCCCGGGGTTCCGCAGCGTGTGCGTCGCATCACTGAACGTAGAGGTTAGTTTTAACCTGCTGCAAGCCGACCGCGTAATCTGACACCCGAAGGAGTCGCGTTTCCCGGCACGTTGAGCAAGGAGCAAGTCGATGGGCACCAGGCGCGAACCGACGGCGCGGCAGCTGCGTCTGGCGACGGAGCTGCGAAGGCTCCGGGACGCGGCAGGCCTCAGTTCCCGTGAGGCCGCGGAGATGCTCGGCGTGAACTCCGTTCAGATCAGCCAGATCGAGGCCGGCACGACCGGCGTGAGCGAAGAGCGGCTGCGCCGCCTCGCCGCCCACTACGCGTGTACCGACGCTGCCCTCGTCGACGCGCTGGCCGCCTTCGCGACCGACCGGACACGGGGCTGGTGGGAGGAGTACCGAGGGCGCCTGCCCACTTCTTTCCTGGACCTGTCCGAGCTGGAGCATCACGCCACCTACCGGTGGGATGTGGACTTCCTGCACGTGCCCGGGCTTCTCCAGACGGAGGATTACGCGCGTGCGCTCTTCTCCTGCCGGGTCCCACAACCGCCGGAGGCAGAAGTCGAGATGCGTGTGGAGCACCGGATGCGTCGACGCGTCATCATCGAGGAGCCGTCGCCCATTCCGTACGACGTGCTGGTCCACGAAGCGGCGCTGCGCATCAAGGTCGGCGGTCGGTCCACATCGCGGACTCAGCTCGCCCGCGTCCTGGAGCTCTCGGAAGCGGACCACGTCACCGTGCGGGTGATCCCCTTCGAACTGGACGACTTCGCCGACGTCACCGCCGTCATGGCGTACGCAGGCGGCGCGGTGCCACGGCTGGACACCGTGGTACGGGACGGCCCGCACGGCTCACTGTTCATCGACTCCGAGGCCCAGTTGGGCGTGTTCCGCACGCTCTTCCGTAGAGTGGAGGCCGTTTCACTCGACCCCGAGCGGTCGCGTGATCTCGTCCACGGGCTGGCGAAGGATCTGTGAGGAGTCAGGTGACCACTCCCGAGAACTGGCGGAAATCCTCCTACTCCGGCAGCGGCGACGGCAACGCCTGCGTGGAGGTCGCCCACCGCCCCGCCCACATCGCCGTCCGCGACTCCAAAACCCCGGCCCGAGCCACCCTCACCTTCCCGGCCGGAGCCTTCGCCGCCTTCGTCCAAGCCCTCAAGAACGACTACCCGGACGTCAGAACAGGCTGAGCAGCGCCTCCGCCGGGTCTGTGAGGGGGTTGTCGCCGCCGGGGAGGGGGAGTTCGAACCAGACCGTCTTGCCGCGGGGGGTGCGGCGGGAGCCCCAGGCGGCGCTGAGGAGGCCGACGAGCTGGAGGCCACGGCCGCCCTCGTCGGTGTCGCGGGCGCGGCGGCGGCGGGGCTGGACCAGGCCGGAGTCCCAGACCTCGCACACCAGGGTGCGGTCCAGGAGCAGGCGCAGCCTGATCTCGCCCTCGCCGTAGCGCAGGGCGTTGGTGACCAGTTCGCTGACCAGGAGTTCGGTGGTGTCCACCAGCGCTTCCAGGTCCCAGGCGAGGAGCTGCCCGCGGGCGTACTCGCGGGCGCGGCCGACGCTGCGCGGCTCGCGGGGCAGGGTCCAGTCGCCGACCGACTCGGCGGGCAGGCCCTGGACGCGGGCCATCAGCAGGGCGATGTCGTCCTCGCCGTGGTGACTGCCGAGGGTGTTGAGGACGTGGTCGCAGACGTCCTCCAGGGGGAGGTTCGGGTCGGTGAGCGCGCCGACGAAGGCCTGGAGCCCCTCGTCCAGCGGGTGGTCGCGGGACTCGACCAGGCCGTCGGTGTACAGCGCCAGCAGGGCGCCCTCGGGGAGTTCGACCGTCACCTCCTCGAACGGCTCGCCGCCCACCCCGAGCGGCAGGCCGGGCGGGACGTCCAGCATGAGGGCCTGTTCACCCGGTTCGACGAGGACGGGGGGCAGGTGGCCCGCGTTGGCGAAGGTGCAGCGGCGGGTCACGGAGTCGTAGACGGCGTAGACGCACGTGGCGAGATAGACCTCCGACAGGTCCGCCTCCCGTGGCCTGCGGGCCGCGCGGGTGGCCTGCTGGACGCCTCCGGGTGCGCCGAGGCCGCGGGCGATCTCGTCGAGCTGGGAGAGGACTTCGGCCGGTTCGAGGTCGAGCAGGGCCAGCGTGCGTACGGCGGTGCGCAGTTCGCCCATCGCGACGGCGGCGCGCAGCCCGCGGCCCATCACGTCGCCGACGACCAGCGCGGTGCGGTGGCCGGGGAGTTCGATGACGTCGAACCAGTCGCCGCCGACCTCGCTGGGCCTGCCGGTGGCCGCGCTTCCGGGCAGGTAGCGGCAGGCGATGTCCAGGCCGGACGCCTCCGGATCGCCGGGCGGCAGGAGGGAGCGCTGGAGGATCAGCGCGCGCTCGTGTTCGCGGCGGTAGAGGCGGGCGTTGTCGATGCAGACGGCGGCTCGTGCGGCGAGTTCCACGGCGAGGTCGCGGTCACGGTCCCCGAACGGCTCGCTGCCCTTGGTCCGGGAGAACTGCGCCAGTCCTACGACGGTGTCGTGGGCGACCATCGGCACGGCCAGCGTGGAGTGCACCAGGCCGCCGTCCTCGCCGGGCACGATCTGCGGACGGGCTGTGCGCAGGGCGTCCGCACAGCGCGAGTTGAAGGCGTAGTGGTGGACCGCGCCCAGTTCGACGGGTGCGCCGGTGGCGGACAGGGGGGCGCCGGAGACCGCGCTGGCGAAGGCGACGCGGCGCAGTTCGGCGCTGCCGTCCGCGAGGCCGGGCGGGGTCTCGTCGCCGGCGAGCAGCCCCTGGTAGAGGTCGACGGTGGCGAGGTCGCAGAAGCCGGGGACGACGACGTCGAGGAGTTCGCGGGCGGTGGTCTCCAGGTCGAGGGAGTTGCCGATGCGGGCGCCGGCGTCGTTGAGGAGGGCGAGATTGCGCCGTGCGGCGGCGGCTTCGCGGGCGGCGGCCCGGCGCGCGGTGATGTCGGTGCCGAGCCAGGCGATGCCGATGGGGCGTCCGCTGCCGCTGTGCACGCGGTAGAGGTTGACGGACCAGTGGCGGCGTTCGTCGGAGCCCGGTACGAAGCCGGTGACGTGCATGTCCGTGATGGACTCGCCGTCCTCCAGGACCCGGCGCAGGGTGGCCGAGAGCCGGTCGGCCTCGGCCCGGGGCAGGTAGTCGTGGACGCCCTTGCCGCGGTGGTCGTCGGGGGTGCCGCCGAAGATCGAGGCGAACCGCTGGTTGGCGCGGCGGATCCGCAGGTCGGGGTCGAGCAGCAGGAAACCGAACGGGGATTGACCGAAGATCGCCTGCGAGGCGGCGAGGTCGGTCTCGATGCTGCGCAGGGTGCGGACGTCGACGACGATGCAGACGGCGGCCTTGTCGCCCTCGGCGGTGCGGGTGGGCATGACGTACACCTCGGCGAGGCCGCGGGTGCCGCCTCCTGCGCGGCCTCGGCCGCCTGGGCCACCCGAACGGTTCGCCCCGCGCTGTCCCGTGCGGCCGTTCTCCGCGCGGGTCCGTCCGTCGTCGTCCTCCGGGTCGGGGAGGCGGAACGGTACGACGCCGGTCCACTCGCGTCCGTCGAGTATCTCGGCCATCTTGCGCTGGCCCTGCTCGCGCAGGTCGGAGTCGATGAACGCCTCGATGGGGTCCATGCCGACGGCACGCTCGGCCGGAATCCCGAACAACTGCTCGGCCCGCAGGCTCCACTGGTCGACGTGCCCGTCGGGGCCGATGGAGAAGGACGCGACCTTGATGTAGTCGTAGATGGAGCCGGGCGGACTGCTCTGCCACATCGCGTCCACGGGCGGCTGCCCCTCGACCCCTGCGGGCCCGCCGGCGGCCTCGCCACCCGCGGACCCCGTCCTCGCGCCGTCCGACGGGTCCTCGGACTCCGTGGCCTTCGCTGGTATCTCGCTCACGCGAACCGTCCCCTCCAGCTCACCGCGTCCGGTACCGGTCACCGGGGGCGGCTGCCCGCAGTATCCAGCACTACGGCGCCGCGCAACACGGTGTTCACGATCACAGGACCATCCCGATGCATTTTGGTCCGCCCCGGTTCGTCCTGTGACAACACAACCTGTCTTCTAACCAGGCAACACCCCGTCGAACCCCACTGCGGACAACCGCCGCGAGCGAGTGCCGCCGGCGGGGGTGGCGAGTGACCTGCTCCGCACTCGTCGTCACCCTTCGTCACGGGCGACCGGCACCGGTCCGTTCCGGTCGCCCGGGGAGCCGTCGGACACCTGCGCCCCGCGGCCGTTGGCCGGCACCGCCAGTTCGAACCACACCGTCTTGCCGGTCTCGTCCGGCCGGGTGCCCCAGCGGCGCGAGGCGGCGGCGACCAGTTGCAGACCGCGTCCGCTCTCGTCGTCGGGGCGGGCCGGCCGTTCGCGGGGCGGGTCGGGCAGCGGGTCGGAGACCTCCACCAGCAGCACGCGCGGCAGACCGACGGGGCGCACCAGCCTGAGACCGATGGGGCCGTGGGCGTGCCGCAGCGAGTTGGTGACCAGCTCGCTCACCAGCAGGGCCGCGGTGTCGCCGACGCTGTCCAGCTCCCAGGTGCGCAACTGGCCGCGGACGGCGGACCGGGCGGTGCGCACCGCGCCGGGGTCGGCGGAGAAGGTCCACTCGGCGCAGTCGCCTTCGGTGTCGATCACGCCGATCACTTCCCGGGCCAGCGAGCCGCCCATGTCCGGTTTCATGGGTTTTGGGGTTATGGGGGACATACCCGGTATCCGATGGCCCTTACCGCCCTTCCGGAAGCGGTACCCGGGCGGGCGCCCGGCGGAAGGCCTACGCGCTCCGGTCGGCCGCGGTTCCGCCGGGGCCGTCGGCGTATTCGGCGCTCTGCCGCCCGCTGTCGGCGTTGTCGAGCGCGCCCGCCGGGCTACCCGTGGGGGCGGCGGGCGGGCTGCCCGCGGGGGCCGCGGGTCCGGCGGGGGCCAGGTGGGTGAGGGCGGCGCGCACGGCGGGAACGTCCTGGTCCAGCCACGGTACGGTCCAGATCTCGGACTGGGTCAGCCAGCGGAGTTCGTCGTGGTCCTCGAGGGGCCGGGGGGCGGCGGAGCCGGGGCGCAGGCGGGCCGTCCACACCCGGAGTTCGTACGGCGGCCTCAGCGGCCAGGCGCCCGGCACCGGCGTCACGGTCTCGGCGTCCACGCCCAGTTCCTCACGCAGTTCGCGGACGAGGGCCGCCTCCGGCAGCTCACCCGGCTCGACCTTTCCGCCGGGCAGTTCCCAGCGGCCGGCCAGTTCCGGGGGCGCACTACGGCGCGCGGCCAGCAGACGGCCGCCGTCGAGCAGGGCGGCACCCACCACCACGATCCGTTCGGTCATGCCCGGAGCCTACGGGAGCGGGGCGCGGTCCTGCGCCGGGGCACCGGAGCGAGGAGCAGCGGCGTCGAGGTATCCGGACCGTGGCACCCGAGCCGGGGCGCCGAAGTCGGGGCCGCACGACCAGAGCACCCGAGCCGGGGCGCCGAAGTCGGGCCACCGTCAGCCGGCGGCGCCGTCCGGCCCGCCGCTGCCCGCCGGACCGCCGGGCTGCCCTACGCACTCGACCCAGTAGAGCTGTTTGTGGCCCCGGTCGTCGAGGCTGTCGGCGATCTTCTCCGCCTCGGCACGGGTGGCGTACCTGCCCACGCGGTAGCGGTTGCCGTTGTCGTCCTGTCGGACGACGAGCCAGGGAAGAGTGATCGTGCTGTCGTTCATCCCGCCCCACTGCTCCTTCCCGCCCCGCGCGTCGCCCGCGCTCCCGCCCGCGTCCGGCTTCCCGTCCCCTGCCGCGCCCGGTTGCCGCGCCCGGCTGCCACGGAAACCGCACCTCGCATATGCCCGAGCCTACGCCCTACCTTCACTCAGCGAATACAGGTTTTCACAAAGAGGTATGCAACCGGCCAATCCGCAGGGGGCGCACGGGGACGAACGCGCCGCTCGCGGACATGGGGGGCGCGCGGTCGCAGGCACGGCGCCGTCGACCGGGGCGAGCGGGGGCGACCTGCGAGAACGGCCGGAATCGAACGCGTTGTCCGCCGGGCGGACCGGGCGAGCGGCCGGGGCCGGTCCGCGAGGGGGCGCGCACCACCCCCGGTGACTGCGACACCCTGGCACACTCGGGCGCCGTGAAGACGACAGCGCAGACCCACCCAGTCGACAATGAACTCGTCCAGGCGGCGGCGCACGTCGCGCGCACCCGCTGCCGGGGTGACGCCCACACCATGGCCGCGGCGGCCCGCGCCCGGGACGGCCGCATCGTGACCGCCGTGAACGCCTACCACTTCACGGGAGGACCGTGCGCCGAACTGGTCCTCATCGGCGCGGCAGCCGCCCAGGGCGTCTACGAGCTGGAGACCGTCGTGGCCGTGGGCGACCGCGACCGGGGGGGTCGTGCCCCCGTGCGGCCGTTGCCGTCAGGTCCTCCTCGACTACTTCCCCGCCCTCGAGGTCATCGTCGGCGAGGGCGACCGCGTCCGCACCGTCCCCACCACGGACCTGCTGCCCGAGAGTTACGTCTGGGCCGACCACCAGCTCGACGCCGGATGAATGAACCGCGACCGCGCTGCGGCTCCCCCCTCTCCCCCCGCACGGCCGCGTCCGCGCGGCGGTCTACTTCACGGGAAGGTGGTACGCCACGCGGTAGCGGTCCGCCGGGATGACCACGTCCGCCGTCTCGACGGCCCGGCCGGAGGCGTAGAAGGTCCGGTGGACGACCACGACGACATGACCGGGGACGCCGCCGAGCATGAGCAGTTCCTCGGCGAGGCCGGGGCGTGCGCCGACCTCCTCGGTGACGTTGTCCACGATGATGTCGATGGCGCGCATGCGCTCGACGACGCCCATGCCTCCGAGCGGCCCCTCCTCGGGGAGCATCACGGGGGTGCGGCCGGTCAGGGCGAGCGGTTCCCAGGAGGTGGAGAGCATCATCGCCTCGCCCGCGTCCCGGAAGACGTACTTGGTGCACATCACGCGGTCTCCGGGCTTGATGCCGAGCCGGTCGGCGATCGCGCGACTCGCCGCGGCCTGCGCGCTGCTGGACTCCCAGGTGCCGCGCGCCTCGGCGGAGGCCTGCTCCTGCCGGAAGGGTGTGGCCCCGCCGGCCGGGCGGTAGCCGGAGCGGGCGACGCGACGCGGCACGGGCCGCTCCCGCACATACGTCCCCGAGCCGGAGCGGCCCTCGACCAGGCCCTCGGCCATCAGCACCTTGCGCGCCTCCAGGGCGACCGTGTCCGAGACGCCGTACTCCTCGCGGATCCTCGCCTGGGAGGGAAGCCGGGTGTGCGGGGGCAGCAGCCCGTCGGCGATCTTCTGGCGGAGATCGCCCGCGACCCGCAGATACGCCGGCTGCTCACCGAAAGTCACTGGCCACTCCCATCAGGTTGCACAGACAGCAACAGCGTGGCAACCGTAGGTTGTAACGTGCAAGTGAAGGCCAGAGAATCACTCGATGTGATGACTTGTGGGGTCGGGGGGCTTTACCCAGGCACTTTCTCCCCGCTATAGGCGTTCTCACACCTGCCGGGCCGCGCTGCCTGCCGCGCCCGCGATCCCGGCACCGGCTCGAAACGCGGGGGTGTCGCGGGCGGCCGGGCCCATAGCCTTGCGCGCGGTGACAGAGAGAACGGGGGCGGAGTGCTGTGCGCGTGACGGAAGCGACGGGGTGCTCTGCGGGTGACGGAAGCAACGGGGTGCTCTGCGGTGACGGAAGCGACGGTCCGGGCCCTCGGCGGACCGACCGCGCGCCAAACGGAGTCGGCGGATCGGGCGGAGTCGGCGGATCGGGCAGAGCGGGCGGGTCGGGCGGAGCGGGCGGCGTGCGGTCGAGCGGGCTTGCGATCAGCGCCGGGCGGGTCGCCGCCGGGTGGGTCACCGAGCCGACGCCGTACCCGGATCGGGGACCCTTCGGCCCGTAACCTGCGGTCATGACAAGTCTGCCGGACCGCTACTGCCCCACCGACGGCGTCCGTGTCCCCAGTGACTCGCTCGCCTGGTGCTGCCCGTCCTGCCACGGCCCCCTGGACCTCGACTTCTCCCCCACCCCGGCATCCCTGAAGTCCCTCGCCGGACGGGTGAACTCGCTGTGGCGGTACGCGGAGACGCTGCCGCTGGCGCCGCCCTCGGTGTCCCTGGGCGAGGGGCGCACCCCGCTGGTGACGCTGACGGACGAGGTGTCGGCGAAGCTGGACTACCTGATGCCGACGCTGTCGTTCAAGGACCGGGGCGCGGTGCTGCTGGCCCAGCTCGCGCAGCGCATCGGGCCGCGCCGGGTGGTCGCGGACAGCAGCGGCAACGCGGGTACGGCGATCGCCGCGTACTGCGCCCGCGCCCGGCTGCCCTGCAGCGTCTACGTCCCGCTGGGCACGTCCGCGAAGAAGCTGGAGCAGATCGAGGCGCACGGCGCCCGCCTGGAGGTCGTGGACGGCGACCGCGCGGCGGCGGGCGCGGCGGCGCAGCGGGCGGCGGACGAGCCGGGGACGTTCTACGCCTCGCACGTCTACAACCCGTACTTCCTGCACGGCACCAAGACCTACGTGCACGAGCTGTGGGAGGACCTGGGCGGCCGCCTGCCCGACGTGCTGGTCCTGCCGGTGGGCAACGGCACGCTGCTGCTCGGCGCGGCGCTGGCGATCGCCGAGCTGTACGGGGCCGGGCTGCTGGACCGGCGTCCGGCGCTGTGGGCGGTGCAGGCGGCGGCAGTTGCCCCGCTGGCCGACGCCTGGGCGCGGGGCGCGGAGGAACTCACCGGCACCACCACCGTCGCCCCCACCTACGCCGAGGGCATCGCCATCCCGCGCCCGCCCCGCGCCCGCCAGATCCTGCGCGCGGTACGGGGGTCGGGCGGGACGTTCCTGACGGTGACGGAGGACCAGATCCGGCACGCGCAACTGGACCTCGCCTCCCGGGGCCTGTACGTCGAGTCGACGGGTGTGGCCTGCTGGGCGGCCGTACGGGAGGGCGCGCTCGCCGGCAAGTCGGCGGTGGTGCCGTTGTGCGGGGCGGGTCTGAAGTCGGGGCTGGCACGGCCGTAGCCCCCGCACCGCCGCGCAGGACCGCACCGCCACACAGGACCGCACCGCCACACAGGACCGCACCGCCGCGCAGGGCCTCGGCGCGCAGGGCCTCGGCGCGGCGCGGGCAGGCGGGGCGCGCGTGGGCGGGTGGGGCGCGCGTGGGCGGGTGGGGCGCGCGTGGGCGGGTGGGGCGCCGCCGGGGCTCAGTCGTCGAAGGTGGTGGCGCGCGTGCGCTTCTCCCAGGCGGTGACGTCGCCGCGGACCTGGTCGAGGTGGCCGAGGACGGCGGTGACCGCGTCGTCGCCCAGGGGCAGGCGCAGCGGGGTGTCGTCCGCCTCCAGGGCGGCGAGGATCAGCGTCGCCGCCTTCGCCGGGTCGCCGGGCTGGGTGCCGTCACCGCCGGCGACGGATCCGCGGGTCCGGCCCACCTTGGCGTACAGGCCGCTGTCGGCGCTGAGTCCGGCCCTGCCCGTGCCGAACAGCGACGTACGGAAGGCTCCCGGCTCGACGATCAGCACCTTGACGCCGTACTCGGCGACCTCGTCCGCGAGCGCCTCCGACATGCCCTCCAGGGCGAACTTCGTCCCGCTGTACGCCCCGAAGCCCGCGAAGGACATCTGCCCGCCCATGCTGCTCATCTGCACGATCGCGCCCGAGCGCCGCTCGCGCATGTGCGGCAGCACAGCGCGGGTGAGCGCGGCGGGGCCGAACACGTGCACGTCGAACAGGTCGCGCAGCTCCTGCTCGGTAGTCTCCTCCAGGGCGCCGACGTGGGTGCGGCCCGCGTTGTTGACCAGCACGTCGATCCGTCCGTACCGCGCCAGCACGTCCCGTACGAAGGCCTCGGCGGCAGCGGTGTCGGCGACGTCCAGCGCCAGCGCCTCCACCTGGTCGGCGTGCGCGGCGACCAGGTCGGCCAGTGCCTCGGGGCGCCGGGCCGCGCCCACGACGACATCACCCGCGGCGACGGCCGCCTCGGTGATCGCCCGTCCGAAACCGCTGCTCGCGCCGGTCACCAGCCACACCTTGTTCATGACCCCTCCTGGGTTCGTCGTCGTGTCACCAGGTTCGGCCCGGAACGGGTGGCGCGTCCAAGATCTGTCGTGATAGCCGATGGTTATGACGACGGACGTGCATCTGAGGGACCTGAGGTACTTCGCGACGGCGGCCGAGGAGCTGCACTTCACCCGCGCCGCCGAACGCCTGTACGTCTCCCAGCCCGCGCTGAGCAAGCAGATCAGGGCGCTGGAGGGGCAGTTGGGCTCCGCGCTCTTCGAACGCGGGCCGCAGGGTGTGGCGCTCACGGACGCCGGTGAGGCGCTGCTGCCGCACGCCCTGCGGGTGCTGGAGGTGTGGGAACAGGGCGCCCTCGCCGTGGAGTCGGCGCGGGCGGCGCTGCGCGGCACGCTGGTGGTGGGCATGAGCACCAGCCCGGGGCGCGGCGGGCTGCTGCCGGCGATCCGTTCCCGGTTCACGGCCGCGCGGCCCGAGGCGTCGCTGCGGCTGCGACAGGTGAGCTGGGAGGACCCGACCGCGGGGCTGGCGGACAAGGAGACGGACGTCGCCTTCGTATGGCTGCCGCTGCCCGACCCGGAACGGTACGGGTGGACGGTGGTCGCACAGGAGCCGCGCCTGGTCGCGCTGCCCGAGGCGCATCCGCTGGCCGAACACGCGGAGGTCGACTTCGCCGACCTGGCCCCGCTGCCGTTCCTGGCGCTGCCGCGGGCCGCCGGTCCGCTGCGGGACTACTGGCTCGCCCTGGACGCGCGGGGCGGGCGCCCGCCGCTGATCGGCGCCGAGGTGGCGAGCGCCGAGGAGACGTACGAGGCGCTGGTGGCGGGGCTCGGCGTCTGCCTGGTCGCGACCGGCAACGCCCCGCTCGTCACCCTGGGCGGGGTGACCACCCGCCCCGTACGCGGCATCGGCCCGAGCCGCTACGCGCTCGCCTGGCGCCGCGAGAACGCGGACCACCCGTTGGTCCGCGCCTGCGCCGACGCCTGCCGGCTGGCGACGGGCGACGCGTGAGGCACGCGGGACGCGGGCGGTACACCGGGTCCCTCTCTTCTTCCCCTCCCCCCGATCGGGCAGCAGCGAGGTTCCGGCGAGGAATTCCGGTCCCTCGCGGCATTCACCGACGCCCTGCGCACCGGCGAGAACCTCGGCAGGCGGCTGGTCCGTGCGTCGACCGACGCCCTTACGGCCCGAACCCGGACTGCGCGCCCACCACAAAGTGGAGATGCACTCGTGGGGCCGGTGAGTGAAGCAGTGCGGGGCACCACGCCGCGGACAATGGGAGATCACACCCACGAGCCGGACGCGAGCAGTACACGTCCCGGCACGGGAAAGGCAAAGGGCCCGACTCCGAAGAGCCGGACCCAACCTGACCTGCATGCTTGCCAGGTCGGTGACGTGGCGCTACATCACCCGCTAAGCATTGAAGCGGAATGTCTGTGGTCTGATCCTGGCCTGCGACGGAGCCCCATCCAGTGCTCTGGACCTGGGGTTTCCTCGTTGGCGTGCGTTGGCTCCCGACGCCGTCTACCGGTGTCCTGCGGACTTGGCCGGGCAGGCGGAGGCCGAGAATTCCATGGCACCCGGGCGGGACCTGCAACGAGACTGCGCAGGTGAGCGACTCCTGCCCCTGCCCGTGCTGCGGGCACCGCGTGCTGGGCGAGATGCCCGGCTCATATGAGATCTGCCCCATCTGCTTCTGGGAGGACGACGGAGTCCAATTCCGCTGGCCGACCATGGCAGGCGGGGCGAACAAGGTCTCCCTGATCGAGGCCCAGCGCAACTACCAGGACTTCGGCGCCTGCGACGAACACGGCCGGCGGTTCGTCCGCCCGCCTGCCGAGGGCGAGCCGCACGACCCCGCCTGGCGCCCCATCGACCTGACACGCGACTCCTTCGAGGTCTGGGCAGCCGAGGACCGCGCCCCGTGGCCCGCCGACCACTCGGTGCTCTGCTGGTGGCTCCCCACCTTCTGGCGCCGGGACCACTCCGCGTCATGACCTCCCACATCGAGACACTCGTCCAGCAGCTCGACGGCAAGGCCGACGAGTCCTACGACGCCCGCGCGGAGCTGATCTGGATCGGCGCCGACGCCATACCCGCCGTCATCAACGGCCTGCCTTCCCTCGGCGGCTTCGGTCAGCTGACCGCCATCGAGGTCTTCGAGGAGGTGGGCGATCCTCGTTGCGGCCCCGCTCTCATCGGCCTGCTGAACAGCGACAACTCGACCGTCCGCGAATGGGCGGCCATGGCCCTGGCGAGCCTGGAGATCGACGGCGCCATTGAGCCCCTGCGCCGCTCCTACGGCGCCTGCCTGGAACGCGGGACCCCACCTGACGGGACCGAGTCCGTCGGCATCCGCTGGGCGCTGACCGAACTCGGCGTCCGCACCCCTGTCGTCCCGGCGCTCACCGCGCGCCTACGAGCCGCCACTGCGGACGACGCCCCGGGCTGGCCCTCGACCCACTTCACCGAGATCATCAACGATCTCGCCGACCATGCCCAGGTGATCCTCTACTCCCAGTTCTGGCGCGTGGACGCCGGCCACACGTACGGCATCTCCGGCACTGGCCTTGCCTGGGAACTCGACTTGACCGCGCCCTGGGAGCACCTGGTCGAAGAGTCCCGCACCTGGTCCCTGCTGGAAGCCTCCGAAGCCCCCGCCGGCGACGACATCTTCGTCGCCCCCACATGGATCGACCGTACCGACCTCTACCCGGAGAAGTGACCGATGCCGTCCCAACACCCCGAGGAAGTCGGCTACGGCGACGTGGTCGAGAGCGCTGCGCAAGCTGCCGGCCCGGGCGCTGGAGCACCTCGAACGGCTGCGCAAGGCCCACCGGTGGCAGGACGCCGACGACATTGAGGACGCGCTCGACCAGATCGCCCAGGCCGCCGAGGGCCGCTCGGCCGGAGCGACGCTGGAACCGTTCGGCTGGATGCACTCCGAGTTCCACCCCACCAGCCTCCACATCGGCGAGCGCGGCTGGCGGCTGCTCGACTATCAGTAGCACGACGCCCCTCTTGACGGCCTCAATCGCTAGGGTTGGCTCATGACCGCACTGCCCGACTGGATGCGCCCACCGCGCGCGGAAGGCTGGTTCGCGGAGGATCTCGACCGCCTCCCCGAGGCGCCCCGCCACACCGAGTTGATCGACGGAGCCCTCGTCTTCATGATGTCGCCCCAGCGGTCCTGGCATGGCCGCCTCGTCACCGCCCTGACCACCACACTCATGGCGCAGGCACCGGCCGGTTTCGAGGTCGAGCGGGAGATGACGATCCGCCTCGACGCCCGCAACCGCCCCGAGCCGGACCTCTTGCTGACGGATCTGGCCTATGACCCGGACCGTACCTGGTACGCCCCGGAGGATGTGAAGCTCGTCGTGGAGGCTGTATCCCCCGAATCCGCCCATCGCGATCGCACAGTAAAACTTCGCAAGTACGCAGAGGCCGGCATCCCGCACTACTGGTGCATCGAGGACGAGGATGGCGCGCCTGTCGTCCACGTCTACGAGCTCGACGAACCGACCGGCGCCTACGCGCCCGCCGGCATCTTCCGGGGCACCCTCCAGCGCCCGGTGCCTTTCGAGATCAGCCTGGACCTCGACAAGCTCACACCGTCGCGGGGCAACTGAAAAGTCAGCACGGGAACACAGAAGGGGGCGGACTCGTCAGAGTCCGCCCCCTTCTGACCTGCACACCTGACGCAGCTATCCAACATGCAGTAGCGACACGACTACACGTTGAACCGGAACTCCACGACGTCCCCGTCCTGCATCACATAGTCCTTGCCCTCCATGCGCGCCCGGCCCTTCGAGCGGGCCTCGGCGACCGAGCCGGCCTCGACGAGGTCGTGGAAGGAGATGACCTCGGCCTTGATGAAGCCCTTCTGGAAGTCGGTGTGGATGACACCGGCGGCCTCGGGGGCGGTGGCGCCCTTCTTGATGGTCCAGGCGCGGGACTCCTTGGGGCCGGCCGTCAGGTAGGTCTGCAGGCCGAGGGTGTCGAAGCCGACGCGGGCGAGGGTGGCCAGGCCCGGCTCGTGCTGGCCGACGGACTCCAGGAGCTCCAGGGCCTCCTCCTCGTCCAGCTCGGCGAGGTCCGCCTCCAGCTTGGCGTTGAGGAAGATCGCCTCGGCGGGGGCGACCAGGGCACGCTGCTCGTTCTTGAAGTCCTCGTCGGTCAGTTCGTCCTCGTCGACGTTGAAGACGTAGAGGAAGGGCTTGGTGGTGAGCAGGTGGAGGTCGTGCAGCAGCTCCGCGCGCTCGGTGCCCTGGAGGATGCCCTGCGAGAAGAGCGTGTCGCCCTTCTCCAGGATCGCCTGGGCCTCCTCGACGGCCTTGACCTTGGGCTGGATGTCCTTCTTGATCCGCGACTCCTTCTGGAGGCGGGGCAGGACCTTCTCGATGGTCTGCAGGTCGGCCAGGATCAGCTCGGTGTTGATCGTCTCGATGTCGTCCTTGGGCGAGACCTTGCCGTCGACATGCACGACGTTCTCGTCCTTGAACGCGCGGATGACCTGGCAGATCGCGTCCGACTCGCGGATGTTCGCGAGGAACTTGTTACCCAGGCCCTCGCCCTCGCTGGCACCGCGCACGATGCCGGCGATGTCGACGAAGTCGACCGTGGCCGGGAGGATCCGCTCCGACTTGAAGATCGAGGCGAGCTGGGCGAGGCGACCGTCCGGTACGCCCACGACACCGACGTTGGGCTCGATCGTGGCGAACGGGTAGTTGGCCGCGAGCACGTCGTTCTTGGTCAGGGCGTTGAACAGGGTCGACTTGCCGACGTTCGGCAGACCGACGATTCCGATCGTGAGCGACACGTTGCGACTTCCCGTACGTGAGGAGACTGGGGGCCAGGGGGCCGATCCACCAGTCTACGGCGTGCGGCATCCCGTCTTCGCGACGCGTCGAACGCCTGGCCGACCGACCGGCCGCCACAGGACCGCCACACCACGCGGCGTGTCAAACGGCCTATTCAACACATAAACAGACCTAGGTTGGTCCGGTGGAGCAACACTGGACGCGACCTCAGCAGCACGGACCGCGACGCGGCAGGCCGCCGCTGCCCCCGCAGGGCGCGCAGGGGCACCCGCACACCCCGCGCCGGGAGAGAGGGCAGGGGGAGGGCGAGGGGTCGGCGCAGGGCGGGCGCGTGGGCCGGGGGCCGGGTCGGGGCCCGGGCCCGGGCCCGGGTGCGGGTGCGGGTGCGAGTGCGGGTGCGAGTGCGGGTGCGAGTGCGGTTCAGGAGCCGGGGGCGGTCCGGGAGCCGGGGGCGGTCCGGGAGCCGGGGGCGGTCCGGGGACCGGGGGCGGTCCGGGGACCGAGGTCGGCTCCTGGTCCGGGGCGGGCGGCGTGGCGTTCGTCCGCCGTCTCGTCCGCCGTCGTTCGGGGTCCCGCCCCGGCCCTGGTCATACAGCGGCTGCGCCAACTGCCCAACCCCCGGCTCACGGGCCTGGGCGGCGGGCTGTTCTGCGGGGCGGTGATGTTCGTGCTCGGCTGTCTGGACGCGCTGCTCCTGGACGCCTCGCCGACCGTGTACGGGGTGCTGTTCGTGCCGGTGTGCGCGCTGACCGCGGTGTGGACGCGCAAGGGGGACCTGCTGAGCGCGCCCGTGGCGGTGCCCATCGGCTTCGCGGTGGGCCTGCTGCCCGTGGCCGACGGCGGCGGGGGCGTCCTCGGCACCCTCATGGGCCTGGTGACCGCCCTCTCCACCCAGGCGGTGTGGCTGTACGGCGGGACGCTGATCGCGGGGGTCACGGCGCTGGTGCGACGCGCCGCGTCGGCACCCGCCCGGGCAGGGGAACGAGCAGGGGAACGAGCCGAGCAAAGAGCGGGAGAACGGGCAGCGGCGCGGTCCGCGAGGCGTGCGGGGGCGCGGTCGGGGGTCCGCGGTCGCCGTTGATCCTGCCGCTCCGGCCGGTGCCCCGCAGGCCCCGCGGCCCCGGCGGTCGGCCGCCTCACCTGCGGTCGGTCACGCGCCGCTCCCCGCCGCGCGCATCGCCGCGCCCACGATGCCCGCGTTGTTCTGGAGCCGCGCGGGGACGATCTCCGCCCGGACGCCCTCCAGGTAGGGCAGGAACTTGTGGGCCTTGCGGCTGACGCCGCCGCCGATGATGAACAGCTCCGGGGAGAAGAGCATCTCGACGTGGGCCAGGTACGTGCGGACGCGGCGGCCCCACTGCTCCCAGGAGAGGTCGTGGTCGTCCTTGGCCTTGCTGGAGGCCCGCTTCTCCGCCTCGTGGCCGTCCAGCTCCAGGTGGCCCAGTTCGGTGTTGGGGACGAGGACGCCGTCGACGAAGACCGCGCTGCCGATGCCGGTGCCGAAGGTGAGCAGCACGACGGTGCCCTTGCGGCCCTGGCCGGCGCCGAAGTGCATCTCGGCGACGCCCGCCGCGTCCGCGTCGTTGACCACGGTCACCGGCAGCCCGCCCAGCCGCTCGCCGAACAACGCGCGCGCGTCGGTGTCGATCCAGCTCTTGTCGACGTTGGCCGCCGTACGGACCGTGGCGCCGCCGGTGACGACGCCGGGGAAGGTCAGTCCGACCGGTCCGGTCCAGCCGAAGTGGGCGACGACCTCCCGGACGCCGTCGGCCACGCCGTCGGGTGTCGCCGGGTGCGGGGTGAGCACCTTGTGGCGCTCCCGGGCCAGGTCGCCCTTGTCCAGGTCCACCGGGGCGCCCTTGATCCCCGACCCGCCGATGTCCACACCGAAGATCTGCATGGCTCCACGTTACGACGTGCCACCGACAGTCACGCCTGCCGCGTCCCCCACGCGGGAGGCGGGTCCGCTCAGCCCTCCGACGTACCCGATCCGCCGCGCTCGGCGGTCAGCGCGGCCGCCTCTTCGCGCAGGTCGCGGCGCAGTTCCTTGGGCAGCGAGAAGGTGATGGACTCCTCGGCCGCCTTGACGATCTCCACGTCCTCGAAGCCGCGCTGCCCGAGCCATTCGAGCACCTGCTCGACCAGGACCTCCGGTACGGAGGCGCCCGAGGTCACGCCGACCGTGCTCACGCCGTCCAGCCACGCCTCGTCGATCTCGTCGGCGAAGTCCACCAGGTACGCCTGGTCCGCGCCCGCGAGCTTGGCGACCTCCACCAGCCGCTTGGAGTTGGAGGAGTTGCGGGAGCCGACGACGATGACCAGGTCCGCCTCGGCGCCCATCTGCTTGACGGCGAGCTGGCGGTTCTGCGTGGCGTAGCAGATGTCGTCGCTGGGCGGCGAGATCAGCTGGGGGAACTTCTCCTTCAGCGCGTCGACCGTCTCCATGGTCTCGTCGACCGACAGGGTCGTCTGGGAGAGCCAGACCACCCGCGACGGGTCGCGCACCTCGACGTTCGCGGCGTCCCCGGGGCCGTCGACGAGCTGGATGTGGTCGGGGGCCTCGCCGGAGGTGCCGATGACCTCCTCGTGGCCCTCGTGCCCGATCAGGAGGATGTCGTAGTCCTCGTTGGCGAAGCGGACGGCTTCCTTGTGGACCTTGGTCACCAGGGGGCAGGTGGCGTCGATGGTGGCGAGGCGGCCGCGGGCGGCCTCCTCGTGGACGACGGGCGCCACGCCGTGCGCCGAGAACATCACGATGTTGCCCGGCGGCACCTCCTCCGTCCGCTCGACGAAGACGGCGCCCTTCTTCTCCAGGGTCTGCACGACGTACTTGTTGTGGACGATCTCGTGCCGGACGTACACCGGAGCCCCGTACTGCTCCAGGGCTTTCTCGACGGCGATCACGGCGCGGTCCACACCCGCGCAGTAGCCCCGGGGGGCGGCGAGCAGGACACGGCGGCCAGACGTAGCAGTCATGCGCCCCATCGTAAGGCCGCCCGCCGCGCGCCGAAGATCCCGAGGGGCGGGCACGGAGGCCCCGCAGCCGGGAGGGTGGGCGCGGGGGTGCGGACGCCCCGCGGCCCGGGGGCGCCCGCGGGTGCGCCCGCGTTGTCGGTGGCGACCGTTACGCTCGCGGGCATGGCTGTCTCCACGTCCCCCGAAGCCCCGCTGCCCGTCGGTGAGGTCTCCCGGCTCATCGGCGGCTGGATCGACCGGCTCGGCGCGGTGTGGGTCGAGGGGCAGATCACGCAGCTGTCGCGGCGGCCGGGCGCCGGCGTCGTGTTCCTGACGCTGCGCGACCCGTCGTACAACATCTCCGTCGGCGTGACCTGCTACCGCGAGGTGTTCGACGCCGTCGCGGACGTGGTCGGCGAGGGCGCCCGGGTCGTCGTGCGCGCCAAGCCCGAGTGGTACGCCCCGCGCGGGCAGCTGTCGCTGCGGGCCGCCGAGATAAGGCCGGTGGGCGTCGGTGAGCTGCTGGCCCGCCTGGAGCAGCTGAAGAAGAACCTCGCGGCGGAGGGGCTCTTCGCGCCGGGGCGCAAGAAGCCGCTGCCCTTCCTGCCGCAGCTGATCGGACTGGTGTGCGGCCGGGCCTCCGCCGCCGAGCGGGACGTCCTGGAGAACGCCCGGCACCGCTGGCCCGCCGTCCGCTTCGAGGTGCGCAACGTGCCCGTGCAGGGCGTGCACGCCGTCCCGCAGGTCGTGCAGGCCGTCAAGGAGCTGGACGCGCTCGACGACGTGGACGTGATCATCGTGGCGCGCGGCGGCGGCAGCGTGGAGGACCTGCTGCCGTTCTCCGACGAGCAGCTCGTGCGCGCGGTCGCCGCCTGCCGTACGCCGGTCGTCTCCGCGATCGGCCACGAGCCGGACACCCCGCTGCTGGACTACGTCGCGGACCTGCGCGCCTCCACGCCCACCGACGCCGCCAAGAAGGTCGTCCCGGACGTCGGCGAGGAGGCCGAGCGGGTACGGCAGCTGCGCGACCGCGCGCGCAGGTGCGCCCAGGCGCACGTCGAACGGGAGGAGCGCGGACTCGCCCACGCGCTCTCCCGGCCGGTCATGGAGGATCCGCACCGCATGATCGACGAGCGGGCCGACCACGTGGCCGCGCTGCTGGACCGGAGCCGGCGCACGCTGCGGCACCTGCTGGACCGCGCCGACTCCGAGCTGGGGCACACCCACGCGCGCGTGGTGGCCCTCTCCCCCGCCGCGACACTGCGGCGCGGGTACGCCGTGCTGCAACGGGCCGACGGTCACGTGGTCCGCGACCCAGGCGAGGTGACGGCGGACGAGACGCTGCGGGCACGGGTCGCCGAGGGCGAGTTCACGGTTCGGGTCGACACAGGGATGGGCGAATGACGAGCAGGACACCGGCGGCCGACGAGACGCCGGGCTACGAGCAGGCACGGGACGAGCTGATCGAGGTCGTCCGGCGCCTGGAGGCGGGCGGGACGAGCCTGGAGGAGTCCCTCGCCCTGTGGGAGCGGGGCGAGGAGCTGGCCAGGGTCTGCCGGCGGTGGCTGGAGGGCGCCCGCGCCCGGCTGGACGCGGCCCTGGCCGAGGAGGCCGCGCAGGACGGCGACGAAGGCGCGGACGAGGAGTGAGAGGCGGACGCGGGGACTGAGCCGCGGAGGCGGGGCCGGTCGGCGCTCGGGGCCGTACCGGCCCTGCTCGAGGCCCGTACCGGCCCTGAGCGCCAGGTTCGGGACGGTCTGCGCCGGCCGGGCGCTCAGGACGTCCGCAGTGCCTGCGCCATCTTCGTCAGCTGCGCGAAGGAGGCCGTGCCCGCCACCACCGTCGTGTCGCCCTTGGCACCCTCCGAGACGAGGGCGTCGTAACGGCCGCCGGTGTACCGGGTCCAGGTGCGACCGCCGATCTCCTGGCTGACCTTGGTGGCGCGGGAGCCCTGGCTGGCGTCGTCGATGAAGTCCTTGCGCTTCTGCGTGGACTGCTCGATGGCCACGTACTGGCCCTCGGGGTCCTGGAAGCCCAGGTGCCAGCTGTCGCCCTGGTCGGCCCGGTAGCGGACCGAGGTGGCCTTCCACGTCTCGGGCAGGCCCTCCGGCGCGGCCACCGGGTAGGAGGCGGCGCGGCGTGCCGTGAGCAGTTCGACGCGGTAGTCGACCCGTTTGATGTCCGGAGCGTGGTCGTCGTGCGGGACGAAGAGGTAGACGACCCCGGCCGTCGCCATGATCACGATCAGGGAGAGGATCGTGCCCCGCACTGTCTTCTGCTTGCCGTTCGAACCTGCCACGCCCCCTATCGTCGCAGGTGCCCGATGCGCTCATCCGTGGGGTCCCCTGCTCATCCTGCCCACCCGGCGATAGAGTCGTGGCCAGAACCCTCATCCGGCCGTCGTCGTATCAGAAAGGTGCGCTCCGATGACCGAGCATCATCACTTGCCGTCCGAGCTCGATGTCCCCTCCGAGGCTCCCGACCGCAACCTCGCTCTGGAACTGGTCCGCGTGACCGAAGCCGCCGCGATGGCCGCGGGCCGCTGGGTCGGGCGCGGCGACAAGAACGGCGCCGACGGCGCCGCGGTCCGCGCCATGCGGACCCTCGTCTCCACCGTCTCGATGAACGGCGTCGTCGTCATCGGGGAGGGCGAGAAGGACGAGGCCCCGATGCTCTTCAACGGGGAGCGCGTGGGTGACGGGACCGGGCCGGAGGTCGACATCGCCGTCGACCCGATCGACGGCACGACCCTGACCGCCAAGGGCATGCCCAACGCGATCGCGGTGCTGGCCGCCGCCGAGCGCGGCGCGATGTTCGACCCGTCCGCCGTGTTCTACATGGACAAGCTGGTCACGGGGCCGGAGGCCGCCGACTTCGTCGACATCGACGCGCCGGTGTCGGTGAACATCAAGCGGGTCGCCAAGGCCAAGCGGGCCACGCCCGAGGACGTCACCGTGGTCATCCTGGACCGGCCGCGGCACGCGGGCATCATCGAGGAGATCCGGGAGACCGGCGCCCGGATCAAGCTGATCTCCGACGGCGACGTGGCCGGCTCCATCCTGGCGCTGCGCGACGGCACCGGCATCGACCTGCTGCTCGGCATCGGCGGCACCCCCGAGGGCATCATCTCGGCCTGCGCGGTGAAGTGCCTGGGCGGCACGATCCAGGGCAAGCTGTGGCCCAAGGACGACGAGGAGCGGCAGCGGGCCATCGACGCCGGGCACGACCTCGACCGTGTGCTGACCACCGAGGACCTGGTGACCGGCGAGAACGTGTTCTTCGTCGCCACCGGCATCACCGACGGCGAGCTGCTGCGCGGAGTGCGCTACCGCTCGGAGTCGGCGACGACGGACTCGATCGTGATGCGCTCCAAGTCCGGCACGGTCCGGCGGATCGACTCCGAGCACCGGCTGAGCAAGCTGCGCGCGTACAGCGCGATCGACTTCGACCGCGCGAAGTAGCCGGGAGGGCCGGCGGCTGACGGCCGGTGGCCCAGCCCGCGCGGGCCCGGCATGGCGTGGGGCGCCCCTGTGCGGAGGGGCGCCCCCTCGTCGTACGGGCGCGGCCCGGCCGCGGAACGACGGAGCCGCACCGAACCCACGGGCCTACGGGCCCCCGGGGCTACGGCCTGCGGGTCGACGGACCTGCAGACCCGCTCCCGGCTGACCCGCTAACCCGCCGCCGCTATGCGGCCCGTCGCGTGGGCCACCTTCTGCAGTTCCAGGTCGCGCCGCCGCCGGCGGGCCAGGACCACGCGGCGTTCGGCGGCGGTCAGGCCGCCCCAGACGCCGTACGGCTCGGGCTGGAGCAGCGCGTGCTCGCGGCACTCGACCATCACCGGGCAGCGCGCACAGACCCGCTTCGCCGCCTCCTCGCGCGACAGCCGCGCGGCCGTCGGTTCTTTCGAGGGTGCGAAGAACAGGCCGGCCTCGTCGCGCCTGCACACCGCCTCGGTGTGCCACGGTGCGTCTTGGTCCCTGTCTCGCACCGGCGCCCGCTGCGCCGGTACGGCAGCGACCTGCAGGGACGAATGCGGCGGTTGCAGCACGGTCTACTCCTGACGACGGCTTCGCGAGCGAGAGACGATGCAGCAAGGCCTACCCGCTGTACGCGGGCCTATGCACTCGGTGGTGAACCGGCCGTTTGCTCACAGGTGCTTGCGCACATGCTTGTCGACCTTGCGCTGCACCCGGTCGAGGATGTCCGCGACGAGCTTGCCTCGCTTGGGCCGCGCCTCCACGTTGCCGAGGACGGCCCAGCCGTCGACGTAGACGACGGGGGCGTCGGGGTCGGCCGCGTCCAGCGTGTCCACCTCGAAGTTGCCGAGGATGCCGCCGCCGGTGCCGCGCAGCGTCACGTTCTCCGGGACGCGGATCTGGACGTCGCCGAAGACCGAGACGGCCTTGATGACGACCTGCTGGTACTCGAAGGTCGCCTCGCTGAGGTCGATCTCGATACTGCCGAAGACCGAGTACGCGTGCAGCCTGCGCCCGGCGCGCCAGCGGCCCCTGCGGGTGGCCGCGCTGAACACCGCCACCACGTTCTCGTCGGCCTGCGGGGGTATCTCCTCCTCGGACGGGCGCCTGGGCGCGAACGAAGGGGCGGTGCGGCCCTGGTGGGCGGCGGGCAGGTCCTGGATGAAGACCTCCAGCTCACCGACCGTCTTGGCGTTCAGCACCCCCTCTACGCGCTCGGCGTGCTCGTCGGCGGTGAGGCGGCCCTCGGCGAGGGCGTCGCGCAGCATGTCGGCGATGCGGTCACGGTCGGCGTCCGAGGCGCGCAGCTCCGTGGCAGGGGGCGCGGTCTGCTTCTGAAGGTCCACGGCAGCAGCGTACCCAAACACGATAGATCGCGACACCTCTGCGGCGGAAACCGGCGGAGCGGAAGCGATGCGGAGGGAACTGAGCGGGACCTCACAGACCCGCTGCCGGCGGCAGGTTCTACGCTGGTCGGTGCCCGCCGGCGTCGACGGGCAGCCGTCCGTAGAGTGAGGAATGGGCTGAGATGCCTGAGTTCGCGTACACCGATCTGCTCCCCCAGGGTGAGGACACCACTCCGTACCGGCTGGTGACGTCCGAGGGCGTCTCCACCGTCGAGGGACCCGACGGGCGTACGTTCCTCAAGGTCGAGCCCGATGCGCTGCGCAAGCTGGCCGAGGAGGCGATCCACGACATCCAGCACTACCTGCGCCCGGCCCACCTCGCCCAGCTCCGCCGCATCGTCGACGATCCGGAGGCCAGCGCGAACGACAAGTTCGTCGCCCTGGACCTGCTGAAGAACGCGAACATCGCCGCCGCCGGTGTGCTGCCCATGTGCCAGGACACGGGCACCGCGATCGTGATGGGCAAGCGCGGGCAGAACGTGCTGACCGCGGGCGGCGACGAGGAGGCCCTCTCGCACGGCATCTACGACGCGTACACCAAGCTCAACCTGCGCTACTCGCAGATGGCGCCGCTGACCATGTGGGAGGAGAAGAACACCGGTTCCAACCTCCCCGCCCAGATCGAGCTGTACGCCACCGACGGCGGCGCCTACAAGTTCCTGTTCATGGCCAAGGGCGGCGGCAGCGCCAACAAGTCCTTCCTCTACCAGGAGACGAAGGCCGTCCTGAACGAGTCCTCCATGATGAAGTTCCTGGAGGAGAAGATCCGTTCGCTGGGCACGGCCGCCTGCCCGCCGTACCACCTGGCGATCGTCGTCGGCGGTACGTCGGCCGAGTACGCGCTGAAGACCGCGAAGTACGCCTCCGCGCACTACCTGGACAACCTGCCCGCCGAGGGCTCCGCGCTCGGCCACGGCTTCCGGGACGAGGAGCTGGAGGAGAAGGTCTTCGAGCTGACGCAGAAGATCGGCATCGGCGCGCAGTTCGGCGGCAAGTACTTCTGCCACGACGTGCGCGTGGTGCGCCTGCCGCGGCACGGCGCGTCCTGCCCCGTCGCCATCGCCGTCTCCTGCTCGGCCGACCGCCAGGCCGTCGCCAAGATCACCGCGGAGGGCGTGTTCCTGGAGCAGCTGGAGACGGACCCGGCGCGGTTCCTGCCGGAGACGACGGACGAGCACCTGGAGTCGGACGGTGACGTCGTCAAGATCGACCTGAACCAGCCGATGGAGTCGATCCTCGCCGAGCTGGCCAAGTACCCGGTCAAGACCCGCCTCTCCCTCACCGGCCCGCTGGTCGTCGCCCGCGACATCGCCCACGCGAAGATCAAGGAGCGGCTGGACGCGGGCGAGGGCATGCCGCAGTACCTCAAGGACCACCCGGTCTACTACGCCGGCCCGGCCAAGACCCCCGAGGGCTACGCCTCCGGCTCCTTCGGTCCGACCACGGCGGGCCGCATGGACTCCTACGTGGAGCAGTTCCAGGCGGCGGGCGGCTCCAAGGTGATGCTCGCCAAGGGCAACCGAAGCAAGCAGGTCACGGACGCGTGCGACGCGCACGGCGGCTTCTACCTGGGCTCGATCGGCGGGCCCGCGGCGCGACTCGCCCAGGACTGCATCAAGAAGGTCGAGGTCCTGGAGTACGAGGAGCTGGGCATGGAGGCCGTCTGGAAGATCGAGGTCGAGGACTTCCCGGCGTTCATCGTCGTCGACGACAAGGGCAACGACTTCTTCCAGGACCCGGCCCCGCAGCCGACGTTCACGAGCATTCCGGTGCGGGGGCCCGGCCTGGGCTGACCCCCCAGCGCACGCCCGGGGCCCTCGGCGAACGCCGGGGGCTCTTCCCCGTCGCGCGGACGCGCGGCGCGGGTTCAGTACGGGTGGCGGTCCGGCTTGGCCTCCCAGGCCTCGTACGCCTTCGCGCCCAGCTCCGGGTGGATCTGCTCGATGTGGATGCGGCGCTGGTCCAGGGGCTTTCGGAAGTCCTCGTACTGGAAGGCGTCGTCGAAGCCGATCTTCCGTGTGGCCTCGAGAGCGCAGCCGAAGTACACGTTGTCGATGCGCGCCCAGTAGATGGCGCTCATGCACATGGGGCACGGTGCGCCGCTGATGTAGATCGAACAGCCCTGGAGCATCCGGGCCCGTTCCGGGACCGGGTCGGGAGAGCCTTCGGGGCGCGGCACGTATTCCAGGATGCCCTCGTTCTGGTGGTCCTCCGAGATGCTGGGCGCCTCCGGGTTGAGGAGCTGGGAGGCCTTGCGGATGGTCTCTATCTCGGCATGTGCGGTCGGGTCGCCGGTCAGGAGGACACGGTTCCGGCCGCGGGCGAGAATCTCGCCGTCCCGGGTGATCACGGCGCCGAACGGACCGCCCCAGCCGTGCTCCGCCGACTCCGTGGCCAGCCGCACCGCTTCCGCCATGAACTCCTTGTGACCCATCACGACCTCCGCTCCGCGCCCGCCCGGTAATTCGGGTGTGCGGATTTCCCTTCCCCTGATCTACCCCTGATCCCGAGCTCTGTTCCCGTTCCCCCCGATTCCCGTTCCGATTTTCCCCGCTTGTCCGGTAAGTCCCTTCAGGATTAGGCTACTCCGCATGAGCGCCAGCGCAAACCGCGGACGTGGTGGAGCCGGAGCCACCGTCGTGACCTCCCAGAAGGTCGTCCCCGGTCGCGAGGACGACTACGAATGCTGGCAGGAACGAGTGAACGGGGCCGTGCGCGACTTCGACGGCTTCGAGGGAACGGAGCTGTACCCGCCCGGTGCCGAGGACAACCAGTGGGTCGTGGTGTTCCGCTTCTCGGACGTCGGCCGGCTGAGCGCCTGGCTCGGGTCGGCGACGCGCCGCGAACTCCTCGACGAGGGCCGTCACTTGTTCGAGGAGGAGCCCGCTCAGGAAGTGCTCAGCGGAGGGCGGCCCGCTCAGGAAGCCGTGACGGCCGTCATCTCGCACAAGGTACGCCCGGGCCACGAGCAGGACTTCGTGCGGTGGCAGGACAAGGCCCTCAGGACCCAGCAGAGGTTCCGGGGCTTCATGGGATCAGAACTCTTCGCGCCGGTGGAGGGAATCCAGGACCGGTGGGTCGTCGTGTTCCGGTTCGACAGTCGCGAACATCTGGAGCAGTGGCTGGAGTCGGACGTCCGCGGGAAACTCCTGGAGGAGGGGCGTGACTCCTTCGCCGACTTCGACGTACGCGAGATCGCGTCGGCCTTCAGCGGGTGGTTCCGCTTCGGCGGCGGGGAACAGGCGGGTGTCCCGCCCAACTGGAAGCAGGCCATGTCCGTTCTTCTCGCGCTCTATCCCACCGTCATGGTGCTGAACCTCACCGTGGCCGCCGCCCTCACGGGTGCCGGCGTCGCGGGATTCCTCGGCCTTTTCATCGGAAACGTACTGAGCGTGGGAATTCTGACCTGGTTTCTGATGCCCTTGGTAGTCAACCGCGGGCTGGCCTTCTGGCTGGCCCCCGACCGGCCGCGCTCGCGCCGCACCGATCTGGCGGGCGCGGCCGTCGTGCTCGCGTGCTACGCGGCACTCCTCGCGATTTTCAGCGTCACCGCATAGCGGCGCACGCGACCGACACGGAAGCGCACGCGCATGTCCTCACGCCGAAGGATTCCGACGACTTCATGGCGTCTCCCGGCGTCTCTTTCAGAGTCGTCCACGGTATCGGTCGCCGCAACCTCGCTGCCCGAGGGCGTGAGCGGGCGCCGGGCCCCGGGGCGAGGAGTCACATGATGAGCCGCCACACGCAGGGGCGCGGTCCCGGGGGCCTGTCGGTCCGCAGGGGCGACGACGGTTACGAGGACATCCGCAGGGCCGTGGTGTGGAACGCGCTCACACCGGCTCGGTTCCCGGACGTCATCGTGCGCGCGGCGTCGGCCGGCGATGTCGTGGAAGCGGTGCGCCTGGCCCGGTCCGAGGGACTCCGGGTCGCCGTACGGTCGGGAGGGCACAGCTGGTGCGGGTCGCCCCTGCGCGACGGGGGCATGCTCATCGACGTGTCCGGGCTGCGCGCCTGCGCCGTCGACCCCGCCTCGGGGACGGCGACGGTGCAGCCCGGTGTCACGGGCCGGCAGCTCATCTCGCGGCTCGGCGGTCACCGACTCGCCTTCCCCGCCGGCCACTGCGGCTCCGTCGCCGTCGGCGGATACCTCCTCAGCGGCGGGCTCGGCTGGAACTCCGGTGCCCGCGGGCCGGCGTGCGCCGGTGTCGAGCGCATAGAAGCCGTGACCGCGGACGGGGAGGCGGTCACCTGCGGCGGGAGCGAGCACGCGGACCTGTTCTGGGCGGCCCGGGGAGCGGGCCCCGGCTTCTTCGCCGCGGTCACCGCCTTCCACCTCAAGCCGTACCCCCGTCCCGGCGCGATCGCCTGCAGCCGGTGGACCTTCCCCCTGGCAGCCGTCACGGAGGCGACGCACTGGGCAACCGAGCTGGCCCCCGGCCTCTCCCCGAGCGTCGAGCTGGGTTTCGCCCTCGCCGCGGCGGCCCCCGGCACCGAGCCGGGCCCGCGAGTGGTGACCGTCACCGGCACCGCCTTCGCCTCGTCACGGCGGGAAGCCGAGGAGTTCCTCCGCCCGCTGCACCGCTGCCCCCTGGGCGGACGCTCCCTCTCCCGGCGACTGGACGAGCCGACGACGTACGAGGCCCTGTACGCCTCCTCCGACGCCCTGTGGCCGCCACGGCTGCGCTACGCGGCGGACACCCTGTGGTCGGACGCCGGCTTCCCCGCGCTGCTCAGCCGGCTGGCCAAGGCCCTCGACTCGGCCTCTTCGGGCAGGTCGCTGGTCATCGCACCGGTCTCGCCGGTGGGCCGGCCGACGCAGGACATGGCCTTCTCGGCACTCGGCGAGAGCTACGCCGTCCCCTACGCCGTCTGGGACGACCCCGGCCAGGACGCCGCCAACACCGGCTGGCTGCGGGAAGCGATGCACCGGGTCGAACCCCTCGGAACAGGGCACTACATCGCCGAGACGGACCTCACCGCGGCACCGTCCCGCGCCCGCCGCTCCTTCACCCCGGACGCCTGGCAGCGCCTGCGGGCCTTGAGAGCGCGATACGACCCCGAAGGACTCTTCCACTCGTACCTGTCGCCGGACGACGACACACCGTAGCTGGCGCCGCGCCCACGGTCCGAGCGCCCACGGAACCGGCCCGCGCCGCCCCACCGCCCACCCCCGTCCGGCCCAACGGCCGGAACAACCGCACCCCCTGACGCGCTGTACCCGGTATGAGCGAATACCGCATCGAGCACGACTCCATGGGCGAGGTCCAGGTTCCCGCGCACGCCAAGTGGCGGGCCCAGACGCAGCGGGCCGTGGAGAACTTCCCCGTCTCCGGGCAGCGGATCGAGCGGGCGCACATCGAGGCGCTCGCGCGGATCAAGGGCGCCGCCGCCAAGGTCAACGCGGAACTCGGGGTGCTCGACAAGGAGGTCGCCGAGGCGATCCGGGAGGCGGCCGCGGAGGTCGCCGAGGGCAAGTGGGACGAGCACTTCCCCGTGGACGTGTTCCAGACCGGGTCGGGAACCTCGTCGAACATGAACACCAACGAGGTGCTCGCCACGCTCGCGAGCGAGCGCCTGGGCCGGGACGTGCACCCCAACGACCACGTCAACGCCTCCCAGTCCTCCAACGACGTCTTCCCCTCCTCCATCCACATCGCCGCCACCGCCGCCGTCACCCGGGACCTGATCCCGGCCCTCGAGCACCTGGCGGACGCGCTCGGCCGCAAGGCCGAGGAGTTCGCGGACGTGGTGAAGTCGGGACGGACCCACCTGATGGACGCCACGCCCGTCACCCTGGGCCAGGAGTTCGGCGGGTACGCGGCCCAGGTGCGGTACGGCGTCGAGCGGCTGCGGGCCTCCCTGCCCCGGCTGGCCGAGCTGCCGCTGGGCGGCACCGCCGTCGGCACCGGCATCAACACCCCGCCCGGCTTCCCCGCCGCCGTCATCGAGGAGGTCGCCCGCGTCACGGGGCTGCCGCTCACCGAGGCCCGCGACCACTTCGAGGCGCAGGGCGCGCGGGACGGCGTCGTGGAGACCAGCGGGCAGCTGCGGACCATCGCCGTCGGCCTGACGAAGATCGCCAACGATCTGCGGTGGATGTCCTCCGGGCCGCGCACCGGGCTCGCCGAGATCTCCCTGCCCGACCTCCAGCCCGGTTCCTCGATCATGCCCGGCAAGGTCAACCCGGTCGTCCCCGAGGCCGTCCTGATGGTCGCCGCACAGGTCGTCGGCAACGACGCCACGGTCGCCACCGCGGGCGCCGCCGGCAACTTCGAGCTGAACGTCATGCTGCCGGTCATCGCCAAGAACGTCCTGGAGTCGATCCGGCTGCTCGCCAACGTCTCCCGGCTGCTCGCCGACCGCACCGTGGACGGCATCACCGCACACCGGGAACGGGCCCGCGAGTACGCCGAGTCCTCGCCCTCCGTCGTCACGCCGCTCAACAAGTACATCGGCTACGAGGAGGCCGCGAAGGTCGCCAAGAAGGCGCTCGCCGAGGAGAAGACGATCCGTCAGGTCGTACTGGAGAGCGGGTACGTGGAGCGCGGCGACCTGACCGCCGCGCAGCTCGACGAGGCGCTGGACGTGCTGCGGATGACGCGCCCCTGAAGAGGTCGGGCGCACGGACACCATCCGTCACGCCGACCGCAGCGGCCGATGGCCATGACACCTAATATCTGTGCATGGCAGACGACGGAGCGGTGAGAGATGTGACGGCACGCGGTGCGACGGCCCGTTGGGCGCCCGGGAGTCATGTCCTGTGGCGCTACCGGGACAACGGCGGGCCGGGGTTCCACATCGCGCGGCCCGTGACCGTCGTGCACGACGACGCCGACCTGCTGGCGGTGTGGCTGGCGCCCGGCACCGAGTGCGTCAGGCCCGTCCTCGCCGACGGCACGCCCGTGCACCTGGAACCGCTGGCCACCCGCTACACCAAGCCCCGTGCGGTGCAGCGGGACCGCTGGTTCGGCACGGGCGTGCTGAAGCTGGCACGGCCCGGTGAGCCCTGGTCGGTGTGGCTGTTCTGGGAGCCGGGCTGGCGGTTCAAGAACTGGTACGTGAACCTGGAGGAGCCGCTGGCCCGTTGGGCGGGCGGCGTCGACTCCGAGGACCACTTCCTGGACATCACCGTGCAGCCGGACCGCAGCTGGGACTGGCAGGACGAGGACGAGTTCGCGCAGGCGCAGCAGGACGGTCTGGTGGACGACGCGCTGGCCGGGCGCGTGCGGGCCGCGGGCCGCCTGGCGGTGGAGGTGATCCGCGCCTGGGGGTCTCCGTTCCGTGACGACTGGCAGGACTGGCGCCCGGATCCCTCCTGGGCTGTACCGTCACTGCCACAGGACTGGGACCGTACGCCCGCGCATGTGTCCTCATGAGACCCTTGATGCGCCCCCGGACAGGAAACGTAGGATCGTCCTCCGCAAGGGCGCAGGGGGGCACGTAACCGGCGCAACTCCCGCGGCCGGTGGAGAGTCTGACCGTATGTCACCGAGGGGCGGCAGGACGTGAGCGAGGGGTACGAGGGCACGACCCGAGCGGGGCGCATACGGCCCGCCGGTGGCACAGGAACAGCCTCTGACCACGCCGGAAATCCGTTCCTGGGGCATGTATTCCGGGTATCGGGTCTTCGGCGGGACGAACCGCGCGCCCGTCGCGCGGCCCCGGACGGATGGATGCGACACGCGTGACGGAGCAGCCGACCTCCTTCGAACGCCCCCAGCCGGGCGCCGACCGAACGGAACCCCCTGGGGCGCTTCTGCGCGCCCCCGAACCGCCTCAGGCGGCGTTACCGCTGCAGTCGCGCGCGGAGGGCGCGATCCCGCGCCCCGGTGCGCCCGGCGTGGAGGGCGAGCCCCCGGAGGCTTCCGCGCGCCCCGGCACGGCGACCGCCGCCGCCGGCCCGCCCGGGCCCGCCTCCGAGCATTCCCAGTCCGCGTCGGCCGAGCCCGACGCGCACCGGCCGCGTCCCGTTCCGGAGGGCATCCCCGCCCAGCCGGACGCGGCGGCGCGGACCGCCGACGGCACGGAACCCCCGGTCTCCGGGGCCCCTGCGGCGTCCCCGGAAGCCGTTCCCGCAGCGGCGGGCGGGGGCGGCGGGCGGGAGCGGCGCGCGCCGGACGGTCAGGACCGGCGGACCGGACAGGGCCTGCCGCCGGGGCGGCCGCTGCCGATGCGCCGCGACGGCGACCGGCTCCGGTTCGTGGGCGCGGCGACGCGGCGCATCGCGCGCGGCATGGACCTGGACGAGATCGTCATGGGGTTGTGCCGGGCGACCGTGCCGACGTTCTCCGACGCGATCCTGGTCTATCTGCGCGAGCCGCTGCCGGTGGGCGACGAGCGGCCGGTGGGCCCGCTCGTGCTGCGGCTGCGCCGTACCGACCGGATCCCGGCCGAGCGGGACCTGGAGGCCGGGATCATGCCCGTGCCGGCGCCCGAGCAGCCGGCCGAGCTGTCCGTGGTCACCAACGAGCTGTGCGAGGTACGGCCCGGCAGCGCGCTCGGCGAGGTGCTGCGCGGGGTGCGGCCGGTGTTCACGGACACCCCGTCCGCGGGGGCCGCGCTGGCCGAACTCCTCGGCGAGGACTCGGAGCTGGCGGTGCCCGGCGGGCAGCGCACGATCCTCGCCCCGCTGCGCGGGCGGCGCCGCGTCATCGGCGCAGCGCTCTTCCTGCGCCGCCCCGACCGTCCGGCCTTCGAGGCCGACGACCTGCTGGTCGCCGCCCAGTTGGCCACGCACAGCGCGCTCGGCGTCGACAAGGCTGTGCTGTACGGGCGTGAGGCGTACATCGCCGACGAGTTGCAGCGCACCATGCTGCCGGAGACGCTGCCGCGTCCGACGGGTGTCCGGCTGGCGTCCCGCTATCTGCCCGCCGCCGAGACGGCGCGGGTGGGCGGCGACTGGTACGACGCGATCCCGCTGCCCGGCAGCCGGGTCGCCCTGGTCGTCGGCGACGTGATGGGGCACTCCATGACGTCGGCGGCGATCATGGGGCAGCTGCGGACGACCGCGCAGACGCTCGCGGGCCTGGACCTGCCGCCGCAGGAGGTGCTGCACCACCTGGACGAGCAGGCGCAGCGCCTGGGCACCGACCGCATGGCGACCTGCCTGTACGCGGTCTACGACCCGGTCTCGCACCGCATCACCATCGCCAACGCCGGTCACCCGCCGCCCGTGCTGCTGCACCTGGGCGGCCGGGCCGAGGTGCTGCGGGTGCCGCCGGGCGCGCCGATCGGCGTGGGCGGCGTGGACTTCGAGGCGGTGGAGCTGGACGCGCCGGCCGGCGGCACGCTGCTGCTGTACACCGACGGCCTGGTGGAGTCGCGGCTGCGGGACGTGTGGACCGGCATAGAGCAGTTGCGGGAGAAGCTGGCGGCGACCGCGCAGCTCACCGGCCCGGACCATCCGCCGCCGCTGGAAGCCCTGTGCGACGAGGTGCTGGACATGCTCGGTCCGGGCGACCGGGACGACGACATCGCGCTGCTGGCCGCCCGCTTCGACGGGATCGCGCCGAGCGACGTGGCGTACTGGTTCCTGGAGCCGGAGGACTCCGCGCCGTCGCGGGCCCGCCGGCTGGCCCGCCGGGCGCTGTCCCGCTGGGGCCTGGAGGAGCTGACGGACTCGGTGGAGCTGCTGGTCAGCGAGGTCGTCACCAACGCGGTGCGGTACGCCTCCCGTCCGGTGACGCTGCGGCTGCTGCGCACGGACGTGCTGCGCTGCGAGGTCGGCGACGACGTGCCGCAGCTGCCCCGGCTGCGGCAGGCGCGGGCCACGGACGAGGGCGGCCGGGGCCTGTACCTGGTGAACAAACTGGCCCGGCGCTGGGGCGCGACCCGGCTGAGCACCGGCAAGGTGGTCTGGTTCGAACTGCACCGCGGCTGACCGTACGGCGAAGCGGGAGGCGGCACGAGAAGGCCGGGAGGACGAGGGCGTCGCCCCGGTCCTCCCGGCCTTCTCCCGTCGTCTCCCGGCCTTCTCCGTCGGCTACTGCCCGGGCAGTCCGTCGTGCATGTGGTGCTGGTCGTCCGGGTTCAGCGGGTTCTCCACCGAGCCGCTGCTCGACGGGTCGGGCGGGGACGCCGAGTGGCTCGGCGGCGGCGGGCTCGCGGAGTGGCTCGGCGGCGGGCTCGCGGAGTGGGACGGCGGCGGCGGGCTCGCGGAGTGGGACGGCGGCGTCGGCGAGTGGCTGGGCGACATCGACGGCGAGTGGCTCGGCGACTGGGTCGTCGAGGGGGTCTGGCTCGGCGACTGCATGGCCGCGCCCTGCGTGGTGTCCAGGTCGAACTTGCTGGTGTCGCCCATGACGCCGAAGGTGTACCCGGCCCAGATCTGCGCCGGGTAGCCGCCGCCGTTGATGCGGCCGCTGCCCGGGATGAGTCCGGTGGCGCCGCTCATGGTGGTGTGCTTGCTGGTCTTGGGGTTCTCACCGAACAGACCGACCGATGTGACCAGGTCCGGCGTGTAGCCGCTGAACCAGGCCGACCAGTTGTTGTCGGACGTACCGGTCTTGCCCGCCACCTGCTGGCCCTCGCGCAGCGGGTTGTCGGCCACCGACGTCTTCGCCGTACCGTCGTCGACCACGCCGGTCAGGACCGAGGTGACCGTGTCGGCGGCCTCGCGGCTGATGACCTGGCCGCCGATGGGGTCGGCGATGGAGACCTTGCGGGTCCGGTTCTCGGCGGAGGCCACGATGCTCGGGGTGACCTTCTTGCCGTGGTTGTCGAGGGTGGCGTAGATCCCGGCCATCTCCAGGGGGCTGGCGCCCATGGAGCCGAGGGTCTGGGCGGGCACGGCCTGCATGCCCTTGGTGTCCATGCCGAGCTTGTCCGCGGTCGCCATCACCTTCTCCATGCCCACGTCGACACCCATCTGCGCGAAGACGGAGTTGACGGACTTGTTCATGGCGGACTGGACGCTGATGTTGCCGTAGCTGACGTCGTCCTCGTTGGGCGGGGCGAAGCCGACCTTGCTGCCGTGGTCGACGACCGGACGCTCACTGGTGCCGTCGTAGACGGTGTTGGCGTCGATGGGCAGGCCGTCCTGCGTCTTGGCGCCCTCGTCCATGGCCGCGGCCAGGATGACCGGCTTGAACGTGGAGGCCGGCTGGAAGTCCCGCCGGGTCGCGTTGCTGATGTAGTGCTTGAAGTAGTCCTGGCCGCCGTACAGGGCGACGATCTTCCCGGTCTTCGGGTCGACGGAGACCGCGCCGGCCTGGACGTTGGCGTCGACCTTGCGCTTCTTCGGGTCGAGCTTGCTGGTGAGCTGCTTCTTGACCGACCCCTCCAGCGCGGACTGCTTCTTGCGGTCGATGTTCAGGGTGATGGTCCACCCCCGGTCGACGACCGCGGCCTCCGCCTGGGACTGCGTGATGCCCTGTTCCTGCATCAGCTGCTGTTCCAGCTGCTTGTTGGCGAGGTCGATCAGGTAGCCCTTCTGCCCCTCGCGGCCGGGCGCGCCCTTGGGGTCCTTGGGCACCGGGAACTTCATGGCCTGGCGCTTGCCGGCGTCGAGCCAGTGCTGCTTGACCATGTTGTCGAGCACGTAGTTCCAGCGGGCCTGCACCAGCCGCTTGCCGTTGGGTCCGGCCACCGCCCAGTCGTACTGGCTCGGCGCCTGGAGCAGCGCGGCGAGGTAGGCGCCCTGTTCGACGCTCAGGTGCTGCGCGTCGACGCGGTAGTAGGCCTGGGCGGCGGCCTGGATGCCGTAGGCGCCGCGACCGTAGTAGCTGGTGTTGATGTAACCGGCGAGGATCTCTTCCTTGGTCTCGCTCCGGTCCACCTTCAGGGAGATGACCAGTTCCTTCAGCTTGCGCGTGACGGTCTGGTCCTGGGTGAGGTAGTAGTTCTTGACGTACTGCTGGGTGATGGTCGAGCCGCCCTGGGTGCCCTTGCCGGTCAGGGTGTTGAGCAGACCGCGGGCCGTGCCCCTCAGGTCGACGCCGGAGTCGTGGTAGAAGGACTTGTTCTCGGCGGCGACGAAGGTGTGCTGGACGTCCTTGGGCACCTTGTCCAGGGACACGCTCTCGCGGTTGACCTCGCCGTCGCGGGCCAGGATGGTGCCGTCGCTGTACTTGTAGACGTTGCTCTGCCGTTCGGCGGCGGCGTTGCCCTTGGGTATGTCCACCATCATGTAGAGCACGACGAAGGCGCCGATGCCGAGCAGGCAGACGCCGAGGACGGTGCCGAGGATCTTCTTCCAGGTGAACAGGCGGCGTATGCCGCTCTTCTTCGCCTTGGCGGGCCGGGCCGATCGCCGGGCGGCGGCCCGGCCGCCCGTGGCGCCGCCGCTCCCCGCCCCGTCCCCGATACCGGTCGTCGGCGTCCCGGACGAGCGCCTGGGCGCCGCGCGGCGGCCACCGCGCTGTCGCGCACGTCTGTCTTCCGCTCGTCCCATGCGTCCGTTCGCTCCGCTTTCGTCTCGGATGTCTCGGCTGTCACTGGCGTACGTCGTTCAGGTCAGCTCAGAAAACTAACACCGCTCTCTGTGACAAACGGCCCGCGATCCGGGCTTTTGGGGACGTGAGAATCAGCACCCGCCCTCAAGTGAACCGACGTCCGGGAGGGTTCGGGGGTTGCCGCGAGCTGTTAAAGTGATATCACTTAGATAGGCAGAAGCTACTACGGCTGCTGCTCGCACCGACCACGAGGAACGGGGGACCTCCCATGTCCGCATCCACTCCGTCCGCGGCGGCCACGGCCGACGCACCCGAGATGCCCGCACCGCAGGTGCGGGAGTTCGCGGCGCACAGCATCAAGGGCGGGCTGGCGCTGCTGCTCGGCCTGCTCGGGCTGCTGGTCGCCGCGGCGCTGGTCGCCGCCGGCGGGGGCCTGGCATCCGGCGGCGCCAAGGCCGCGCTGATCGTCGTCGGCGTCCTGGTCGGCATAGCGGCGCTGCTCGCCATGGCGGGCCTGAACATGGTGGCGCCGGGCGAGGCACGGGTCGTGCAGCTCTTCGGGCGCTACCGGGGCACCATCCGCGAGGACGGCCTGCGCTGGGTGAACCCGCTCACCTCCCGGGAGAAGATCTCCACCCGGGTCCGCAACCACGAGACCGCCGTCCTGAAGGTCAACGACGCCTACGGCAACCCGATCGAGCTGGCCGCGGTCGTGGTGTGGAAGGTCCAGGACACCGCGCAGGCGTCCTTCGAGGTGGACAACTACCTGGAGTTCGTCTCCACGCAGACCGAGGCGGCCGTGCGGCACATCGCCATCGAGTACCCCTACGACGCCCACGACGAGGGCGGGCTGTCGCTGCGCGGCAACGCCGAGGAGATCACCGAGAAGCTCGCCGTCGAACTGCACGCGCGCGTGGCGGCGGCCGGGGTGCGGATCATCGAGTCGCGCTTCACCCACCTCGCGTACGCTCCCGAGATCGCCTCCGCGATGCTCCAGCGCCAGCAGGCCGGAGCGGTCGTCGCGGCCCGGCGGGAGATCGTGGACGGCGCGGTCGGCATGGTCGAGGCGGCACTCGCCCGCATCGCCGAGCAGGACATCGTGGAACTCGACGAGGAGCGGAAGGCCGCGATGGTGTCGAACCTGATGGTGGTGCTGTGCGGGGACCGGGCACCGCAGCCGGTCCTCAACACGGGAACGCTCTACCAGTGACCTCCACGACGGATCCGTCCGAGGAAGGCGAGGGGGCCGAGGGGGCCGAGGGCGTCGAGGGAGCCGGCGGGGCCGCTCCCCGGCGCCGGCCGCAGCAGCGCAAGCAGGTGCTGCTGCGCCTGGACCCGTCGGTCTACGACGCCCTCGCGCGCTGGGCGTCGGACGAACTGCGCTCGGCCAACGCCCAGATCGAGTTCCTGCTGCGCCGCGCCCTCGCCGACGCGGGCCGCCTGCCCGGCGAGACGGGCCCCCTCCCCCGCCGCGGCCGGCCCCCGCGGGGCACTCCGCCGAGGCCGCGGTAGCCACCACCGCACCCCCGCCGCCGCCTCTGGCCGACGCGGTGTCGCCACCGGCCGAAGCGGCGGCGGGGGCAAGAGGCGGGCGACCGCCCGCCGCCCGTAGCGGAACCGTGACAATCCCCTCCCACCTGCGAAGTCACCCTCACTCCTGACACCGGGACAGCCACTGCGCACCGAGCGTATACATCGTGCGTATACACGGTGTGTAGAGTGCTCCGCATGTCCATCGGTCACACCCTCCTGGGGCTCCTGGAGTCCGGGCCGCGCCACGGCTACGACCTCAAGCGCGCCTTCGACGAGACGTTCGGTCACGACCGGCCGCTGCACTACGGCCAGGTCTACTCGACGATGTCGCGGCTGCTGAAGAACGGTCTCGTCGAAGTCGACGGGATCGAGGCCGGCGGCGGCCCCGAACGCAAGCGCTACGCCATCACCGAAGCCGGCATCACGGATGTCGAGCAGTGGCTGGCCACGCCCGAGAAGCCCGAGCCGTACCTCCAGTCGACCCTCTACACCAAGGTCGTCCTGGCCCTGCTCACCCGGCGCGACGCCGCCGACGTCCTGGACACGCAGCGCGCCGAGCACCTGCGCAGCATGCGGATCCTGACCGACCGCAAGCGCAAGGGCGACCTGGCCGACCAGCTGATCTGCGACCACGCCCTGTTCCACCTGGAGGCCGACCTGCGGTGGCTCGAACTCACCGCCGCGCGCCTCGACAAACTCCGTGAGGCGGTGACCCGGTGACTCCTCCCCCCGGCTCCCTGTTGTCGGCCGAGGACCTGCGCAAGGCCTACGGCCCCACCACCGCGCTGGACGGCGCCGAGTTCTCCATCCACCCCGGCGAGGTCGTCGCCGTGATGGGCCCCTCCGGCTCCGGCAAGTCCACGCTGCTGCACTGCCTCGCCGGGATCGTCACCCCGGACTCCGGCTCGATCCTCTACGACGGCCGTGAACTGTCCACCATGTCCGACGCCCAGCGCAGCGCGCTGCGGCGCTCCGAGTTCGGGTTCGTCTTCCAGTTCGGTCAGCTCGTGCCCGAGCTGACCTGCGTGGAGAACGTCGCCCTGCCGCTGCGGCTGAACGGCACCCCGCGCAAGGAGGCCGAGCGCACCGCGCTGACCTGGATGAGCCGGCTGGAGGTCGACGACCTCGGCAAGAAGCGACCCGGCGAGGTCTCCGGCGGTCAGGGGCAGCGCGTCGCGGTCGCCCGTTCGCTGGTCACCAGCCCTCGGGTGCTCTTCGCCGACGAGCCGACCGGCGCGCTCGACTCGCTCAACGGCGAACGCGTGATGGAACTGCTCACCGAGGCCGCCCGGTCCACCAACGCCGCCGTGGTGCTGGTCACCCACGAGGCGCGGGTGGCCGCGTACTCCGACCGCGAGATCGTCGTCCGCGACGGCAAGTCCCGGGACATGGAGCGCATCGTATGAGTGTCCACCCGCCGCCCGCCGTCGCCCGGCCCGAGGCACCGCCCGCCGCCTCCTTCCTCCACAGGTGGGCGAGCGACCTGCGCATGGGCGCCAAGTTCGCCTTCACCGGCGGGCGCGAGGGCTGGACCCGGGTGCTGCTGACGGCCGTCGGCGTCGGGCTCGGCGTGGCACTGCTGCTGCTGACGACCGCGATCCCGAGCGCGCTGTCGGTGCGGCACGAACGCGACAAGGCCCGCTCCGACTACACGTACAGCCAGACGGTCAAGCCCAAGGCCGACAACACGTTCGTGATCTCCGACATCAACTCGGAGTACGGCGAGAAGGAGATCCGCGGGCGGCTGGTGGAGCCCGAGGGGCCGCGCGCGCCGGCCCCGCCCGGCCTGAGCAGCTATCCGGCGCCGGGTGACATGGTGGTCTCCCCCGCGCTGAAGAAGCTGCTCGCCTCCGACGACGGCAAGCTGCTGCGCGAGCGGCTGCCCTACCGGATCACCGGGACGATCGGCGAGAGCGGGCTCATCGGCTCGCAGGAACTCGCCTACTACGCCGGCGCCCAGGGCCTGGCTTCTCACATCAACGGCTGGCAGACCGCCCGGATCAGTGAGTACGGCTCCCCCAACCCGGTGGCGGAGCGCGAGGACCCGGTGCTGATCCTGCTGGTGCTGGTCGTCTTCGTGGTGCTGCTGATGCCGGTGGCCGTGTTCATCACGGCGGCCGTGCGCTTCGGCGGCGAGCGGCGCGACCGCAGGCTGGCCGCGCTGCGGCTGGTCGGCTCGGACAGCCGGATGACCCGGCGGATCGCGGCGGGCGAGGCCCTGGCGGGCTCGTTGCTCGGGCTGGTCTTCGGCGCGGTCTTCTTCCTGCTCGGCCGTGAGCTCGCGGGGTCGCTGGAGGTCGTCGGCATCAGCGTGTTCCCCAGCTACCTCAACCCCTCGCCCGCGCTGGCCGCGCTGGTCGCGCTCACCGTACCGGCGGCGGCGGTGCTGGTGACCCTGCTCGCGCTGCGCGGGGTGGTCATCGAGCCGCTGGGCGTGGTCCGCACGGCCAAGCCCAGCCGGCGCCGCCTGTGGTGGCGGCTGCTGCTGCCGGTGGCCGGTCTGGCGCTGCTCGCCCCGATGATCGGCAAGGGACGCGCCGACGGCGACTTCAACCAGTACATGGTCTCCGGCGGTGTCATCCTGCTGCTGATCGGCGTGACCGCGCTGCTGCCGTGGATCGTGGAGGCGGTCGTCGCCCGGCTGGGCCGCGGCTCGGTCTCCTGGCAACTGGCCGTACGACGGCTCCAGTTGAGCAGCGGCACCGCCGCCCGCACGGTGAACGGCATCTCGGTCGCGGTGGCCGGTGCGATCGCCCTGCAGATGCTCTTCGCGGGGATCGAGAGCGACTACACCAAGGCGTCGAAGAACGACCTGGGCCGGGCGCAGGTCCAGGTGCAGCTCTCGCCCGGGGTCGCGACCGACCCGGCCCTGGCGAAGTTCAGGAAGACGCAAGGGGTGCGCAAGGCCGTCGCGCTGGCGAACGCCAACGTCGGCAGCACGACGCACACCTCGCCCGACGGCCCCAAGCAGAGTTCCGAGGTGACCATCGGCGACTGCGCGGCGCTGCGCGAGGTGGCTGCCCTCTCCTCCTGCCGTGACGGCGACGCCTTCGCCGTCCAGGGCGCCGCTTACGACTCGGACACCCCGGCCCTGGCCAAGCCCGGCAAGAAGCTGTACCTGGACACCTCCCAGGGGATGGGACCCGCCCACGAGGTGCGGTGGACGGTGCCGCGCGACCTGAGGAAGGTCCGCGCCATCACGGACCCCACCGGTATGGAGCACGGTGGCTTCCTGCTGACGCGGGGCGCGATGCCGGCCGCGGCCGGACAGCCCGCCGCCCAGGTCTACCTCTCGATCGACGAATCCGTGGCGGACGTGCGCGAGTACGTGCGCAACACCGCCGCGGCCGTGGACCCGTTCGCGGACGTGACGGTCTGGACGCGCACCGAGCAGTCCAAGAAGTTCACGTCCATCCGCACCGGGTTGCTGGTGGGCGCGGTCTGCGTGCTGGCGCTGATCGGCGCGAGCCTGCTCGTCTCCCAGCTGGAGCAGTTGCGCGAACGCCGCAAACTGCTGTCGGCGCTGGTCGCCTTCGGCACCCGGCGGCGCACGCTGAGCCTGTCGGTGCTGTGGCAGACGGCGGTCCCGATCACCCTCGGGCTGCTGCTGTCGCTGGCCGTGGGCCTGACGCTGGGTGCTGTGCTGCTGAAGATGACGGACACGGCGGTGGGCATCGACTGGCCGAGCGTGCTGACCATGACCGGCATGGGCGCGGGGATCGCCCTCGCGGTCGCCGTGCTCAGCCTGCCTCCGCTGCTGCGCATGATGCGCCCGGAGGGCCTGCGCACGGAGTGACGTCCGGCCGGCCCCCGAATCGCTCCGGGCCCCTTCCTCTCCCGTGCGGAGGGGAAGGGGCCCGGATGCGTTCCGCGAGCGTTGCCGCGCCGCGGGGACCGTGGCTTCGGGGCCCCGGCCGGCTCCGCCGGTTCAGGCGTCGGCGGCGAGGACGCGCACGGGCAGGGCCCGCAGGTCGGTGCGCAGGGCGGCTGCCAGTTCGCGGTACTCCGCGCCGCGGGCCGCGCCGGTGCGCATGGCGAGGGCGATGCGGCGGGCCGGGGCCGGGTCGGCGAAGTAGCCGGTGAGGAGCTGGTTGCTGCGGGAGATCTCCACCTTGAGCGCGGTGCGCGGCAGCAGTGTGCAGCCGAGGCCGCCCGCGACGAGCTGGATGAGGGTGGACAGTCCGGCGGCGGTGGTGGTCACCGGGGCGTCCTCGCGCCCGGCCTCGCGGCAGATGTCCAGGGCCTGGTCCCGCAGGCAGTGCCCCTCGTCGAGGAGCAGCAGGTTCAGCTCCTTCAGCGCCTCGCGCGGTATGCCCTCCCGGCCGCCGAGCCGGTGGTCGAGCGGCGTGACGAGCACGAAGTCCTCGTCGAAGAGCGGGAGTTCGGTGACGCCGGGCACACCGAGCGGCACGGCGAGCAGCAGCAGGTCGAGCCGTCCGCCGGACAGCCCCTCCAGCAGGCTCGCGGTCTGCTCCTCGTGGACCTGGAGGTCGAGGTCGGGGTAGCGCTCGTGGACGAGGCGCAGGACCGTGGGCAGCAGGTACGGCGCGACGGTGGGGATGACGCCGAGCCGCAGGACGCCGGTGAAGGGCGCCCGGACCGCCTCGGCGTCCTCGATCAGGGCGCCGACCTCGTCGAGCACCGCCTTGGCCCGTACGGCCAGACGCTCGCCCGCGGGCGAGAGCAGCACCTTGCGCGTCGTACGCTCGACGAGCGTGACGCCGAGGGTCTCCTCCAGGGCGGAGACGGCGCCGGAGAGCGCGGGCTGGCTCATGCCGATCGCGGCGGCGGCGTCCCGGAAGTGCAGGTGCTCGGCGACGGCCGCGAAGGCGCGGAGCTGGGAGAGGCTGGGCAGGGTCCGGCGCCTCGCGGCATTACCGACGGTCACTGATAACTACCTCCGATCAACACGACCGAGTGTAGCTATTTCCGTAATCAATTGACTCTGTGCCAACATCATCAAGGTCCAACCCATGGGAAACACGGGCAAAGCCGGTGTTTCTTCGCTGCAAGGAGAGCGTGTGCTCACTGTCGGTGACAAGTTCCCCGAGTTCGAACTGACCGCCTGCGTCTCGCTGGAGAAGGGCAAGGAGTTCGAGAAGATCGACCACAAGACCTACGAGGGCAAGTGGAAGGTGATCTTCGCTTGGCCCAAGGACTTCACCTTCGTGTGCCCGACCGAGATCGCGGCCTTCGGCAAGCTGAACGAGGAGTTCGCCGACCGCGACGCCCAGGTCCTGGGCTTCTCCGGTGACTCTGAGTTCGTCCACCACGCCTGGCGCAAGGACCACCCGGACCTGCTGGAGCTGCCCTTCCCGATGATGGCCGACTCCAAGCACGAGCTGATGCGCGAGCTGGGCATCGAGGACGAGGACGGCTTCGCCAAGCGCGCGGTCTTCGTCGTCGACCAGAACAACGAGATCCAGTTCTCCATGGTGACGGCGGGCTCGGTCGGCCGTAACCCCAAGGAGGTCCTGCGGGTCCTGGACGCGCTCCAGACGGACGAGCTGTGCCCGTGCAACTGGAGCAAGGGCGACGAGACCCTCGACCCGGTCGCGCTGCTGGCTGGTGAGTGAGGCATGTCCCTCGACTCCCTGAAGGCCGCCGTCCCGGACTACGCCAAGGACCTCAAGCTCAACCTGGGCTCGGTCATCGGCAACAGCGACCTGCCGGCGCAGCAGCTGTGGGGCACGGTGCTGGCCACGGCCATCGCCTCCCGTTCGCCGATCGTCCTGCGTGAGCTGGAGCCGGAGGCCAAGGCGAACCTCTCGCCGGAGGCGTACACCGCGGCCAAGTCCGCGGCCGCGGTCATGGCGATGAACAACGTCTTCTACCGCACCCGGCACCTGCTGTCGGACCACGAGTACGGCACCCTGCGCGCCGGTCTGCGGATGAACGTCATCGGCAACCCCGGCGTCGACAAGACCGACTTCGAGCTGTGGTCCTTCGCGGTCTCGGCCATCAACGGCTGCGGCATGTGCCTGGACTCGCACGAGCAGGTCCTGCGCAAGGCGGGCGTCGAGCGCGAGGTCGTCCAGGAAGCCTTCAAGATCGCCTCGGTGATCCAGGCCGTCGGCGTGACGCTGGAGGCGGAGGCCGTCCTCGCGGAGTGACTCCGCGGGCGACAACTCGTCGAAAGGGCCCCACCCTCCGGGTGGGGCCCTTTGACGTTCCGGCGCCGCCGTTGCGGGGGTGGGTGCTGCGGGAGCTGGGCACGCAGCCGCAGGGCGCAGGACGCGGGGTGGCCGGCGCGCCGACGCGCACGCGGGCGCCGTCCGTGCCCGGCTACTGCTCCTCGGCGAGGGCCGGCGTCTGCTGGGTCGGGCCGTCCGGCGGGGTGCTCGCGGCCGGCGCCGGCGCCGCGTCCGCCGGCCGCGCGGCCGGCGCCGTGGCACCCGCGGGCTGCTGCGCCTGGCGCAACGCGGCCTCCCGGGCGTACTGGCGCAGGTAGCCCACGACGGTGTTGGTCACCGCCACCAGCGGCACGGCCACCACGGCCCCGCCGATCCCCGCGATCATGCCGCCCGCCGCGACCGACAGGACCACCGCCAGCGGGTGCACCCGCACCGCGCGGCCGAGGATGAACGGCTGGAGGACGTGCCCCTCGATCTGCTGGACGGCGAGCACGACGACGAGGGTCATCACGGCGGTGAACACGCCCTGGGTGACCAGCGCGACCACCACGGCCAGCGCGCCCGACACGACGGCGCCCACCAGCGGGACGAAGGCGAACAGGAAGATGAAGACGGCCAGCGGCACCGCCATCGGCACGTTCAGGAAGTAGATCCCGAGCCCGATGAAGATCGCGTCGATCATGGCCACGATCACCGTGCCGCGCACGTACGCCGTCAGGGTGCGCCAGGCGCGCGGGCCGGCCCCGGCCACGCCCGGGCGGGCCGCCGCCGGCACCAGCTTCAGCGTCCACTCCCAGATCCGCCGCCCGTCGTAGAGCAGGAACAGCGTCGAGAACATGGTCAGCAGGATCCCGGTCAGGGCCTCCACGATGACCGTGACGCCTTCGAGGCCGGCCGACGTTATCTGGTCGGTGTTCGCGCCGATGGCCTCCCTGAGGCTCTTGGCGATCTGGTTGATCTGCTTGTCGGTGACGTGGAAGGGGCTGTTCAGCAGCCACTTGCGCAGGTCGTCGATGCCGGCCTGGATCTGGTTGGAGAGGTTGTCGATGTTCTCCATGACCTGCCAGGTCACGAACCACCCGATCAGGCCCATGATGACGAAGCCGAGGATCGCGGTGAGCGCGGTGGCCGGTCCGCGCGGCAGGCCGTAGCGGCGCAGGCGGGCCACCGTGGGCTGGAGCAGGGCGGTGATGAGCAGCGCGGCGACGAAGGCCAGCACCACCAGTTGCACGGCGCTGATGACCCGCATCAGCACCCAGACGGTGCCGGCGAGGACGAGCACCCGCCAGCCGGCCTCCGCCGCCACCCGCACACCCCAGGGCACGGCCTGGGCGGGATCGGGGCGGGCGGTGACGACCGTCACGTGTTCCGCGGGCACCACGACGTCCGCGGCCGGCTCGTGTTCGTGCCCGGTGTGCTCCTTCTCCACCTCGGCACGGCGCTCGTCCAACCGCTCACCCATCTCGGTCAGTCCGGCGCCGACACGGCCGAGCCACCCTGGAACTCGCGACATGATCCGTCCTCTTCCCCCGTCTCTGACCACCACGCCCCCTGGAGTCGTTCCGACAGACGCTACAGGGCAAAAGCCCCTCCCCCTAGGACGGGGAGGGGCTGTGCGAGGTTGAGCACGGCGGCGCGGCTCAGTAGTTGTGGTTCGCCTGCCAGTACGCCCAGGCGTCGCACGGGCTGCCGTAGCGGACGTTCATGTAGTTGAGGCCCCACTTGATCTGGGTGGCCGGGTTGGTCCGCCAGTCGGCGCCCGCGGAGGACATCTTCCCCGCCGGCAGCGCCTGGACGAGGCCGTAGGCGCCCGAGGAGGGGTTGACCGCCTGGTAGTTCCAGGTGGACTCGTTGTTCACGATGTTGCTGAAGCACTGGAACTGGCCGCTCGGCACGATCTGCCGGGCGATCGCCTGCACCTGGGCCACGGTGTAGGAGCTCTGGACGGGGAAGGAGGAGGCGTCCCGGGTGCTGCGGGTGGTCGCCTTCTTCAGCTCCTCCCGCTCCTTGGCCTCCTTGGCCGCCTTGGCCTCCTTCTCGGCGGCCTCCTTCTTGGCGATGGCGGTCTCGGCGGCTGCCTTGCGGGCCGCCTCCTCGGCGTCCTTCTTGGCACTCGCGTCGGCGGCGATCGCCTGGGCGTCGGCCTGCTGCGTGAGGGACGCGGTCTGCACCGGGGCCTGCTGGCCCACCGGGATGTCCGCGAGGAGTGTGGCGTCGGCTGCCGTCGCTTCGGCGTCGTTGTTCTGCGCGGTGCTGCCCGAGGCAACTCCGACGACGCTTCCGACGGCGGTGACCGCGGTGGCCGAGGCCACTGCGAGTCCCCGGACCGAGATCCGGCTCACACGGTTTCCTTCCAGCATCGCCCGCTTCGGTGACCCTGACGGACGCGATCGTGCCCCTGGCACTGGCCTCCCAACTGCGGGTCACGGAGGCGCGGGCCCGGTGGACAACTCCCGTCACGGGAGTGCCGCGTGTGCTTCGGGCGGCATACGACGACGTTATGGAGTTGACGGTGGTGCTCGTGTGGCGCCGTACCTCAAGGGGCACAGCTGTGTCGTATGCGGGGCCTGACAGGAGTGAGACTTTGCCGTAACCCGACGCCGCGAGGCAATTCCGAGTTGCGTGTGAAAGCTCACACCCCGTTCGGCCCACGGGATTTCGGGAAAGAGCCGCGCACGACGGCGCCGCCCGGCTAGGCTCTCGGCCTTTGCCGGACGGCGCCGACTCCCGCACAACTACCCGAAAACGGGGCAGGTGTGCGAAGGGGTGTCAGATGTGTCCGTCCTCCAGCATCTCGGTCACCAGGGCCGCGATCTGCGACCGTTCGGACCGGGTCAGCGTCACGTGCGCGAAGAGCGGATGCCCCTTCAGCTTCTCCACGACGGCGACCACACCGTCGTAGCGGCCGACCCGCAGGTTGTCCCGCTGCGCCACGTCGTGGGTGAGCACCACGCGCGAGTCGGCGCCGATCCGCGAGAGCACCGTCAGGAGGACGTTGCGCTCAAGGGACTGTGCCTCGTCCACGATGACGAACGCGTCGTGCAGCGAGCGGCCGCGGATGTGGGTGAGCGGCAGCACCTCCAGCATCCCGCGCGCGGTGACCTCCTCGATGACCTCGCGGGAGGTGACCGCCGACAGCGTGTCGAAGACGGCCTGCGCCCAGGGGCTCATCTTCTCCGCCTCGGTGCCCGGCAGATAGCCCAGTTCCTGCCCGCCGACCGCGTACAGCGGGCGGAAGACCATCACCTTCTGGTGCTGGCGGCGCTCCAGAACCGCCTCCAGGCCCGCGCACAGCGCCAGCGCCGACTTGCCGGTGCCGGCCCGGCCGCCCATCGACACGATCCCGATGTCCGGGTCGAGGAGCAGGTCGAGCGCGATCCGCTGCTCGGCGCTGCGGCCCTTGATGCCGAAGGCCTCCCGGTCCCCGCGCACCAGCCGGACGGCCCCCTCGGGGGTGACCCGGCCGAGCGCCTTGCCGCGCTCCGAATGGATCGTCAGGCCCGTGTGCACGGGCAGCGCGGCGGCCTCGGGGACGTCGACGTGCCCCTCCTCGAAGAGGATGTCCACCTGCTCGGCGGGCAGGGTCAGTTCGGACATCCCGGTCCAGCCGGAGGCGTCGGTGATGGCGAGTTCCGCACGGTACTCCTCGGCGAGGAGGCCCACGGAGGAGGCCTTGATCCGCAGCGGCAGGTCCTTGGAGACGACGGTGACGTCGTACCCCTCGGCCTGCAGGTTGCGGGCGACCGCGAGGATGCGCGAGTCGTTGTCCCCCAGGCGGTAGCCGGTGGGCAGCACGCTGGGGTCCGAGTGGTTCAGCTCGACCCGGACCGTCCCGCCGAGGTCCCCGATCGGGATGGGGGCGTCGAGGCGACCGTGCCGGACCCGGTAGTCGTCCAGCAGGCGCAGGGCCTGCCGGGCGAAGTAGCCGAGTTCGGGATGGTGCCGCTTGGCCTCCAGTTCCGTGACCACGACGATGGGGAGCACGACTTCGTGCTCGTCGAAGCGGGTCAGGGCGTTCGGGTCCGCCAGCAGGACGCTGGTGTCGAGAACGTAGGTGCGCCGGTCTGGCTTGTGGCGCTTTGTGCTGGTCACCACGGAAGGACGTACCCCCTCGGATGAGGTCGGGGAGCGACGAGGTGGATGCCGGGCCGGGAGGGTGGGGGCATCGGGGCCGGTGGCCGGCCGCGATGCGCGGGCCGGCGACCGGCCCTCCACGTCTTCGTCCGCACAGTGACCGCACGGTCGGGCTGGTGCAACGGGCCTCCCGGGCGGACGGCCCCGAGCCGCCCGCTGAGATCCGACACCCGTGGTTCGGGTGTCGGCCTGTCTGGCTTATGCCCTCGAACATGCACCGCCATGCAGAAGCGGGCCGCCGCGCGCGGATGAACTCCTCGTGAAGACGGGTACGGGCCCTGCGGCAGGGCGCTGCGTCAGCCTCCGTAGCGGCGGTGGCGGGCCGCGTAGTCGCGCAGCGCGCGCAGGAAGTCGACCTTGCGGAAGGCCGGCCAGAAGACCTCGCAGAAGTAGTACTCCGAGTGGGCGGTCTGCCAGAGCATGAAACCGGACAGCCGCTGCTCGCCGCTGGTGCGGATCACGAGGTCGGGGTCGGGCTGGGCCCGGGTGTAGAGGTGCCGGCCGATCATCTCGACGTCGACGGCCTCGGCGAGGTCCTCCAGGGAGGTGCCCTTCTCCCGCGCGTCGAAGAGCATGGAGCGCACGGCGTCGGCGATCTCCTGCCGGCCGCCGTAGCCGATGGCGACGTTGACCACTATTCCGTCGACGTCGGCGGTGGCTTCCTCGGCCTCCTTGAGAACGGCCTGCATGCCGGCGGGGAGCAGGTCCATGGTGCCGACGTGGTGGACGCGCCAGCGGCCGTCGGCGGCCAGGGAGCGCACGACGTCCTCGATGATGCCGAGCAGCGGGACCAGCTCGTCCTGGGGGCGGTCGAAGTTGTCCGTGGACAGCAGCCAGAGGGTGACGACCTCGACGTCCGTCTCGGTGCACCAGCCGAGGAACTCCTCGATCTTGTCGGCACCGGCCCGGTGTCCATGCTCGGTGGTGGAACCCGAGGCCTTCGCCCAGCGGCGGTTGCCGTCCATGATGACGCCGATGTGCTTGGGCACCTGAGCGTGGTCCAGGTGGCCTTCCACCCGGCGCGCGTACAGCCTGACCAGCAGGCTGCGCAGCTTGTCGCGCAGGTTCACGTGTTCGTCAGCCCCTCCGTATGGATCGGACAGGCGCGGCCGGGGGCGTTCCCTGCCCGTGCGGCGGCCTCGTCCGTATGGCGGTCCCGGGGCGAAGCCTACCCCCGGCACCCCCAGGGTTCCCCACGGGCGACCACGCGCGCCCGGCGCCAGGGGAGCCGGTCCGGGCGGCGCGAAAGAAAAAACGGGCCGGTCCGTGGGGGGGAGACGGACCGGCCCGAGGGGGGGTTTCCACCATAACCCTTCGTAAGTGATGCTGCGTGCATCAGCGCGCCACAACTACTCTCCGGAACCGTCCGGCGACGCGTCGACGGGTCCGGAACCCGGCATTCCGCGCCCGATCATGGCCGGATCACAGCGAATTCACAGGGAAAACCGACCGAATGTGATGGGATCCGCAGGGATTGCGCCATCTGAGGGGCGCGCGGCGAGTTGTCCGCGCATACCTCTCCCGGGGGACCCGGCCGTTCACACCCGCTTGACGCCGAAGAGGCCGGCACCGGCCGCGGCCGGGCGGGGCGAAGCCGCCGCCAGCAGGGGGCTCGGCGCCGCGCAGCCCCCTCCACCGCGCGATGCCACCCGCGCGACTTTGCTCACGCGAATTTCGTTGGTCTGAACTTACGCCAGACGGGTCAGTGACGGGAGGGGCTGACGATAACGATGTGGAAACTGTGTCGGTCATGCACGCGCCATCCGCCCCGCCCCATACGTCCAGCCCCCATATATCCGCCCCATATATCCGCCCCATCGTCCGTCTCGACCGCCCCGCACCCCCCCCCACGCACGTCATGAGCCCGTCACCGCGGCTTGCGGGCCTCGAAAAGATGGCGGGTGCTGTGCGCCACGAACGGGCCGTCGGCCGTGATCCGCTCGTGCAGCTCCCGCAGCCGCGGCCGGTACGCCTCGACCGTGAAGCCGGGGACCATCCAGACCACCTTGCGCAGGAAGTGCACGACGGCCGCGACGTCGTGGAACTCCATGCGCAGCCGCTCGGCACGCAGGCCGACCACGTCGAGACCGGCCCCCTCCGCGTCCGCCCGCTCCCGCTCGGGGTCACGGGCGCCGCGAATCTCCTCCGGCTGCGGCCCGAGGAAGTACTCGACGAGTTCGAAGACGCTGCTCGGCCCGACGTGCTGGGCGAAGTACGTGCCGCCCGGGCGGAGCACACGGGCGATCTCCGTCCAGTTCGGGCGGACCGGATGCCTGCTGACGACGAGGTCGAAGGCCCCCTCGGCGAACGGCAGCGGAGTGTTCTCCTCCGAGGTGACGACCACGACACCGCGCGGACGCAGCAGTTCGGTGGCCTTGGCCACGTTGGGCGGCCAGCCCTCCGTGGCGGCGAGGAGCGCGGGGACGCGGGCGGCCCGCCCGAGCGCGAAGTCGAACACCTCGCCTCCCCCGGTCTGCACGTCGAGCACGGCGTCCGCACCGGCGAGCCGGCCCGCCATCGACACGGCGTACTGCCAGGAGGGCCGCGCCTCGGTGGCCCGCCCCGCGAACCACGAGAAGTCCCATCCCTCGGTGGGCACGGCGGCCCCTTCGGCCAGGAGGTCCTCGAACGAACGGTGCTGATGGTCTGCCATGCCGGCGATTTTTGCAGGTGGGCAGGGTGTGCCGCTGCCCGTTTTCCAGAGCGGGGCGGCCTCGGGTGCGAGCTGGGCCCTGCGGGGGCCGGGGGGTGGGCAGTCGGTGGTTCGGGTCGGTGGCCGGGCAGCCGGTGGCCGGTGGGGGCTGGCGGGTGGAACGGGGGCCGTGGGGGGGGCGGGGGTGGGGGTCGGTGCTCGGGCAACCGGTGGCCGGTGGGGGGCCGGTGGATGGAACGGGGGGCCGGTGGATGGAACGGGGGCCGTGAGGGGCGGGGTGGCGGTGGGCGGGGCCTGGTCGTTGTCAGGAGATCAGTGGGCGGACCTGCTGGGCGGTGAAGCGGAGGAAGCCCTCCGGGTCCGGTTCGTCGGCCGTCGGCTGGAGGACGACCGTGTCCGCTCCGGCGTCGGCAAGCGCCTCGACGGCCTTCGCCACGGCCGGCGCGTCACCGGCGACCCCCAGGTCGGGCACGGCGGACAGCCCCTCGGCGGCCAGCTCGGCGCGCAGCCGGCGCTCGGCGTCGGGCCCGGTGGCGGTGAGGAGGTAGACGACGACGCGGTGCGTGCCGTCGCGGCCGGCCGCCCGCCGTCCCTCGTCGATGAGCCCGCGCGCCCGGCGGACGCCCTCCGGGGAGGTGGCGATGGTCAGGATCGTGCCGTCGGCCGCCTCACCGGACAGGCGCAGCGTGCGCGGTCCGGTGGCACCGGCGAGGACCGGGACGTCGCTCCCCGCGGGCGGGGGCCAGTCCAGGGCCACGTCCGTCAGCCGGACGTACCGGCCCCGCGTGGTGACCCGCTCGCCGTCCAGCAGGGCGCGCAACGCCTCCAGATGCTCACGCAGCAGGGTCAGCGGGGACCCGGCCCGTGCCCCGACCTGCCCCATCCAGTCCTGTACGCCGTGGCCGACGCCGAGGATCGCGCGGCCCGGGAAGAGCCGGTGCAGGGTGGCGGCCTCCATGGCGGTGACGGCGACGTTGCGCAGCGGGACGGGCAGCAGGCCGACGCCGACCCGGACCCGTTCGGTCCAGGCGAGTGCGGCGGCGGCGGAGGAGATCCCGCCCTCCAGGAAGCAGTCCTCCCACAGCCACAGCTCCTCAAGACCCACGTCGTCGGCGAGGCGGGCGATCGCACGCAGCCGCTCGGGCGGCAGTTGGGGACGGAAGACAGCGCCGAGTCCGGTCATGCGGGCTTCCTCCCCACGCAACACCCGCCTCATGCCACGGCGGCCGCACCCAGCAGCACTCCCGTGAACGCACCGCCGAGCATGAACGGCCCCAGCGGCATCGTCGCCCCGCGCCCCGCCCGCCGCAGCACGACCAGCCCCAGCCCGTACACGGCACCGTAGAACAGCCCGGCGAAACCGCCCACGACGAGCACCGGCCAGCCGTACCAGCCGAGGACCGCGCCCAGCGCCAGCGCCAGTTTGACGTCGCCGAAACCCATGCCGGACGGGTTGACGAGGAAGAGAACGAAGTAGCAGGCGCCCAGGACGAGAGCGCCGAGCAGCGCCCGCGGCCAGGACCCGGCGGCCGCGGGCAGGAGGGCGGCGGCGCCCAGCAGCGTCGCGGTCACGGCGGCGAGCGGCAGGGTCAGCACGTCCGGAAGGCGGTGCACCCGGTGGTCGACTAGGGCGAGCAGCACCCCGACCGGCGCCACGAGCAGCCAGACCGCCGCCTCCGGGCGCGGCCCGCCGACGGCGGCGGCCAGTGCGGCGCAGGCGAGTGCGGTGACGGTGGCGGCGAGGGGGGTGCTCGGCCCGTACGCCGCGCAGTGCCGCGCCGCGGCGGGGGGTTCGCGGGTCACGGATGCGGCCGGGGCGGCGGGGGTACGGTCCCGCTTCGCGGTGGCGGCGGCACAGCGCGCCCGGCCCACCCAGCCGCCGAACGGTCCGGTGATGGCGTGTCCGCCCGGACACTCCGCCCGCCACGGCTCGCCGGCGTCCACCGACAACCGGTGCGCGGCCCGGGGCACCAGCAGCCCGGCGCCCGCACCCCACAGGGCGGCGACGACGATCAGGAGGACGCGCACGCGGGGACCCTAGCCGGACTGGCCGGCGGCCGCATGGGCCTGTGGACCCAGGTCGGGCCCAGGCCGGGCCCGGGGCGGGCCCGGGGCGGCACCATGGCACGCCCAGGGCGGCCCACCATGGCAGGCGTACTCCCCTACGGATACGGTCGGTCGGGAACTTTCGCGGCGGAGCGGGAAGGCGGCCCCGGCATGGCAGGACGCTGGCGGGACGGGCGGGGCGAGCTGGTCGTGCACGGTGACGGGAGCGGGGAGGACGGGCAGGGCGGGGGGTCTGCCGAGGTGACGGTCCCCCTCGAACTGGCGACGTCCTACCGGGCCCGTACGCGGGGGCTGCTCGGTCGCGACGCGGTCGACGGCGCGATCCTGCTCTCCCCCGCGGGCAGCATCCACACGTTCGGCATGCGCATCCCCCTCGACGTCGCCTACCTCACCCGCGACCTGCGGGTCCTCGCCGTCGTCACGATGAGACCAGGCCGCCTGGGCCTGCCCCGCCTCCGCTCCCGGCACGTCCTGGAGGCGGCGGCGGGGGCGATGGCGGGGTGGGGGGTGCGGGCGGGGGCGCGCGTGGAGGTGCGGGTCAGCTCTGGGTGCGGGGGAAGGTGACCTCCACCCGGCGGTTCTTCTTGCGGCCGTCCTCCGTGGAGTTGTCCGCGATGGGGTAGTCCTCCGCGTAACCGCGCACGTCGAAGGTGATGTCCGGGTCGTTCAGCTCCTGGGAGAGGACCTCCTGGACGGCGTTGGCGCGCTGCTTGGACAGGACGACGCCGTGTTCGTGGGTGCCGAGGTTGTCGGTGAAACCGAAGACCCGGACCTGGGGTGCGTGCTGCTTCCTGATCTCCTGCGCGATCGCGTCGATACGGGACTTGGCCTGGTCGCTCAGTCGGGCGCTGTCCTTGGCGAACAGCACCTCGGCCTGGAGCGCGAACGTGACGTCCGTGTTCGTGTCCTCGCGGCGTTCCTCACCGCCCTGGTCCTCGACCACCGACTTGATGTCCAGCACCTTGGGCGCGGCGAGGGTCGCTCCCTCGGGGAGCTTGAGGTCGGGGTCGTTCGGGTCGACCTTCACGGGGGGTGCGGCCGATGCCTCGGTGCCCGGCGGAACGCTCGGGGCGGTGCCGTCGGCACGGGCCGCGGCGGCTCCGCAGAGGTTCGCGGCGAGCAGGAGGGCGACGGCCGTCAGGGTGAGCGGGAGGCGGGGCGGGGTGCGGGTCATGGTGGCCACCTCACCCGGAGATCTTGATGGTGCCGCTGGAGAAGGTGGGGAGTTGGAGGGTTACTTCGGTGGTGTTGGCTGGGGGGGCGGGGAATTGCATGAAGACGGGGAGCGTCTGGCCCGCTTCCAGGTTGCCGAGACCCGACGTGGTCAACGGCCGTCCGTCCGTGTCACGCAAGACGTAGTAACGCTTCTTTCCCTTGGAATCCACGAGAGTAGCGCCGCCGAGGGAAGGGCCGTTCTTGATGATCTCAGTCTCGTTGCCACTCGTCTGCGGCGGAACGACCACTGGCTTGGCACCGTCGTTCTTCAGAGTTCCGTTCACCGTCACGAAACCGCCCGCGTCCCGCTGAGCGGAGGTGATCTGGAGAAGCAGACCGTCCTGGCCCCGGAGTTCAGCCAGCGGAGTCTGAGGAGTCTCCTCCTGGGCGCTGGGGTCTGACGCACCGTCCTTCGTAGCCGACGCCGATGCATCTGGCTTCTTGGCATCCCCACCACCCCCGCCGCAGCCGGTCACGCCACTGGCCAGACCAACCGCCACGGCCAGCGCGACCAGCCCTCTGCGGTACCTCGCAGTGAACCGAATGCTCATCGCTCCGCTTCCTTCTTCCCTCGTCGTGCACTCATCGGTCGGCCAAGTGGACGTCGAACAGGTCCTGAGGCTCGGGAAGATTGGTGAGGTGTCTCGGATCCAGGTCCCAGTACCTGTCCTTACCACAGGTGAGGCGCGGCAGTTCGTCGCGGCCGGCGCCCTCCGGTAGGGGTTTGAACCCACAGAGCGCTTTGATCACGGCAGTGGCCCGCGCGCTGGACCTCGTACGTTCAGTGACAGGAACCACTGATTTCCCCATGGTCTTGTTGGTCTCGACCGTGACCGTATAGCCCAACAGGCCATTAGGTGCGCAACCGAGCACATGGGCGTCGTTCCGTGCGGCGAGTTCGTACGCCCGCCCGCACGAAGGGGGAATTCCCTGTCCGTCCCCCTCGAAGATGTCCTGCCACTTCGTAGGGTCGAGTACGCTCCTCGTCCACTCTTCCGCAAGCTGCTTGCGGGCGTCCTGGGCTACCGCGAGTGCCGCCGCATCTGCGGCAGTCTGAGCGCTGCTTCGATTCACCGTTGCTTGGCCGACCGCGAAGTATGCCAACGCCAGGAAGAGCAGACCCGCCACCACCGTGATGTAGATGGGGAAGGCCTGCCCTGCGTCGCCACACCGGCGCAGGTGCGTCAATTGCCGACCTTGCCGATCAGCCCTGTGATCTTGCCCAGGATCGTCTGCCCGATGCTCGTGCCGTTGATGACCAGCACGATCGCGACGACGACGGCGAGGATGCCCAGGTACTCGACCGCCGTCTGCCCCTTGTCGCCGGCGCGGTCGCGCATCGCCTTTGTTGTCGTGTGCTTCCAGCCGTTCACGCGGACCTTGGTCGCCACCACGGTCTTCAGCATCAGGTCGCTCATGGTGTTCCCCTCCGGGTTCGGGCTCCATGCCGGTTGCGGCAGGGGCACCGTACGGCCGGGGCGCCGGGGTGGCCGAGGGTCCGTGGGCCCAATTCCGGGCCCAGATCCGTCGCGGCATCGCCGGTCACCTCGCCTCTCGCGTGGCGGAGCCCGGGGCCGTGCCCAGCCACTTCGCGGCGGCCTCGGCGCGACTGGTGCTGTGCAGCTTGGCGAAGATGCGGTTGATGTGGTTCTTGACGGTCTTCTCGCTGATGAAGCAGGCGGCGGCGATCTGCTGGTTCGTCATGCCGGACGCGATCAGGTCCATGATCTCCGCCTCCCTCGCGCTGAGTTGGAACCTCGATCTGTCGACCGGGGACGACTGTCTCACAGGTCGTTGCATCTGCGAAAGAGGTTCGACAGTGACACGCGGATTTCGGTGAGTTGAGGACATGAAGGTGTGTGCATTCGCATTGCCCAGGTCCTCCGGCAGGGAGCCCTCCGCAGGCGCCGGGCTCCGGCGCAGCCGGTCCAGCAGCGCTCCCGCCGCCGTGGCCGTGAGGTGGGCGCGGCCGTGCACGATGTCCCGTACGGCGTCCACCAGCTGGTCGGCCGTGAACTCGCCGTGGACCAGGTAGCCGCCCGCGCCCCTGCGCAGGGCCTCCTGGACGATCTCGGTCTCGCGGCTGTAGGTGAGCATCAGGACCGGGGCCACCGGGACCAGGTACGGCAGGGCGGAGATGCCGTCGACGCCGGGCATGCGGACGTCGAGGAGGACGACGTCCGGGCGGTGCCGGTGAGTGGCTTCCCAGGCCTCGCGGCCGTCCGCCGCCTGGGCGACGACCGTGATGTCCTCGCGGCCGCAGAGCAGGGCGGTCAGACCGGCGCGGACCACCGGATTGTCGTCGGCGACGACGACGCGCAGGGGCGCGGAGGGCGGGCGGGGCGGTGTCTCGTGCGGCATCGGGCCTCCTCTCGGGTGGAGTGGCGGGGGCGGCAAGGATGGATCGGATCGGGAACTCAGCGGGAGGGGGGCGGCAGGGCTGTGTCCTGGGGAACGTCCAGGGACACTTCCGTGCCCTTGGCCTGGCGGCCGGGGCCGATGCGCAGGCGGGCGCCGAGCGTCGCGGCCCGTTCGGCCATGCCGACCAGGCCGAAGTGGCCGGTGCGGCGGAGTTCGTCGAGGGTGGTGCCGGGGGGCAGGCCCCGGCCGTCGTCGTGGACGCTGAGGCGCAGCAGGCCGCCGTCGAGGCGCACCCGTACCTCCACGCGGCTCGGCGCTCCGTGGCGGTGGGCGTTCTCCATCGCCTCCGCGGCGATGGAGCGGAGCTGGCGGGCCACGGCGGGCGCCACCGGCAGGGCGCCGCTCGCCGCGTCGGCGCCCTCGGCGGGGAGGCAGGTGACGGGCAGGCCGGTGCGGTCGGTGAAGGCTTGGGTTTCGGCGACCAGTTCGGTCATCAGGTCGCTCGTCCGGGACGGACCGTGTTCGCACCGCAGGTCGGTGAGCAGTTCCCGTGACTCGGCCGCCGCGCGGCGGGCCGAGCGGGCCACGAGGTCCGCCTGCTGCCGCAGTATGGCCGGGTCCGGGCGGCCCGCACCGGCCGAACGGGCCAGACCGTCGGCGGCCAGGGCCACACCGTGCAGGGTCTTGGCCACCGAGTCGTGCATCTCCCGGGCCAAGCGGGCCCGTTCGGCGCTCACGGCCTCGGTGACGGCCAGCCGGGCCTGGACCTCGGTCAGGGTCCTGGTGGCCTCACCGAAGCGGAGGAGCAGTGTGCGCTGGGTGGCGCCGGCCGCGCCCGCGACGATGCACAGGCCGGGGAAGAGCGCGGACTGGGCCAGGTTGGCGTGCAGTTCCCGCGTCGCGGCGTAGACGAGGAAGAGGATGAGCGACTGGAGCGAGGCGAAGATCGCGGCGCCGCGCCAGCTGTAGACGAGACCGGCGAGCAGGGGTGTGCAGACGCTGACGTAGGCCAGGGTGCTGTCCGGTCCGGCGGCGACGAGCAGGAGGGCGCCGAAGAGGGTGTCCACGGCCAGCAGGGTGGGGTGGCGCAGCAGGAGTGGGCCGAAGCGTTCCCAGTCCCGGAAGAGGACGTAGGAGCCCATGACGGTGACCACCACCGCCGCGCCGACCAGGCGGACGGCCAGGCCGGGGGCTGCGTGGACGAGTGCGGCGGGGGCGGACAGGGCGATCATCGCCAGGCGGAAGGCGAAGACGTGGCGGCACATCGCCTGGAGGGCGCTGATCTGGAGCTTCTCCGGTGCGGCGAGGCCGCCGGGCGAGGCTGTCGCGGCGCCGGTCACCGCTGCGGGGGCGGCGACGGCCGCGGCTCCCGTGGCGGCAGCGGCCTCGGCGTTTGTTGCGACAACGGGAACCGCCGCATGTGGCGCGGCATCGGCCGTGGCATGCGGTGCGACGTCAGACACGGCATGTGGCGGGACGTCAGGCGTGGCATGTGGCGCGGCATCGGCCCGGGCGCCGGCTGCGGCACCGGGCACGGCAGCAACACCACCGGCGGTGGTTACGACGTCCCTCGCATCCTCGGCCGCGGGCCTCTGTCCGCGTGCGTCCGCCGCCCGGCCGTCGGTCACGGGGGCGGGCGTCCGCACCGGCGCCTTACGAGCGCCCGGCTGCCGCGGCAGCCCCGGCAGGCCCGAGTCCGCCGCAACCACCGGGGCCGCCGGGGCCCCCGCACCCCCTCGCACCCCCTCAGCCCGAGACGTCCCAGAGCCCTCAGGGTCCCCCTGGCGCGCCCCCTCGGCCACCGAGGCCACCGAGGCCACCGAGGCCACCTCGGACGCCCCGGCCGCCCCGGACGCCTCCGCGCAGCGGTGCGGCGGGCTCGCGTGGGCTTGTTCCTCCGTGGTGGCCATGGTCGTACCCACCTGCCCTCTACTTCCCCGTGACGGAGCCGAAGTCCACGCCGGAGCCCAGGAGGAGGCCCGCGCCGAGGAGGATGAGCGTGGCCGGGACCATGAAGGTGGTGATCATCATGGTGGCCTTGGGCACCGCGCGGGCGGCCTTGCGGCGGGCGTTCTGCGCGTCGGTGCGGCGCATGTCCTTGGCCAGGGACACGAGCGTGTCGACGATCGGCGCGCCCAGTTCCTCGCCCTGCTGGAGAGCGGTGACGAACATCGCGACCTGTTCGGAGTCGTTCCTGCGGCGCAGTTCCGCGAAGGCCTCGCGGCGGCTCATGCCGAGGTCCATCTGGCGCAGGGTGATGCGCAGTTCGTCGGCCCACGGGCCCTCGTAGCGGGAGGCGACCCGGTCCAGTGCCTGGCGGAAGCCGAGGCCCGCGCTGACGACGACGGCGAGGACGTCGAGGAAGTCGGGCAGCGTCCGTTCGATCACGTCCCGGCGGATGCGGATCGCCGACCAGATGCCCACCTCGGTCCAGAACGCGCCGAACGCGAAGAGGAGCAGGGCGACGACGAACTGGCCGCGCAGCAGGCAGATCAGGCCGCCGAAGCCGCCCAGGAAGCCGTACACCGCCCGGCGGGCCGCGTAGCGGTCGATGGTCAGGCCGCCGGGGTTGCCGGCCAGGTCGATCTTGCGGCGGTACCGGGCCACCAGTCTGGGCCCCATCAGGCGCAGTACGGCGGGGGCATAGCGCATGCCCAGGCGGTCGATGACCGAGCCCACGGCACCGGTGCGGGTGGAGCCGACCTCCAGGGCGAGCGCGAGGTCGCTGGGGAGCCGGGCGTCCGCGCGGTACATGCGGATGCCGGCGAAGGCTCCCCAGACACCGAGGCCCATCACGAGTGCGAGCAGCCATGCCATCGTCGATCCCCTCTCGTCCCGTTCCGTCCCACCCGGTTCTCTCCTGTCCCGTTCCGTCCCATCCGTTGCTCTCCTGCCTCTCCCAGCCGCGCTGTCTTCCTGCCGGCACCCGGTCAGACGTCGATGCGGGACATCCGGCGGATGAGGAAGAACCCGACGGCGTACAGCGCGAACGCGGTGATCACGGCAGCCTGGCCGAGGGGGGAGCCCGTCATGCGGTCCAGGGCGCCCGCCTTGACCCCGTTCATCAGGAAGAGCGCGCCGACGCCGAGCACCGGCACGGCGTACGAGGTCATGTTGACCTGGGACAGCTGGGTGCGGACCTCGCGGCGGGTCTCCTTGCGCTCCTCCAGGGTCTCCGTGAGGTTGCGCAGGGCGCTCACCACCTGGCCGCCGGCCCGGTTGGACAGGACCAGTGTGGTGACCAGGACGACGAGTTCGCGCGAGGGCAGCCGGTCGGCCAGTTCGCCGAGGGCGTCGTCCATCGACGCGCCCAGCGCCAGCTGGTGGCCCACCTTGCCCAGTTCCTCGCCGGCCGGGGCCTCCAGTTCCTCGGCGGCCATGCCGATGGCGGTCCGCAGGGCGAGCCCGGCCTGGGTGGCGTTGGCCAGGATGCGGGCCAGCTCGGGGAGCTGGTTGATGAACTTCTCGATGCGTCTGGCCCGCTGCCAGTTGAGGAACTGCACCGCCGCCCAGACGCCGAGGAGGCCGGCGAGCGGCCCGAAGAAGGGGGCGAGGGCGGCCTGGCCGATCAGCCAGAGGGCGGCGACCACGGCGAGCATGCAGGCGAAGAACTCGCCGGGGGTGATGTCGAGGCCGGTGGCGGCCAGTCGCCGTTCGAGTTTCCGGCCGAGGGTGGTGCGCCGCAGGCGGCGGTCCAGGGAGCGGAAGCGGCGCCGGCGCCCCGGCGCGCTCGCGCCGGTCAGGGCGAGCCGGTCGACGAGTTCCGCCCGCTGGGCCCGGCCCGTGCTGTAGGCGTGCACTCCGGTGACGGCCAGGACGCAGGCCAGCAGGGTGATGCCGGTGGTGAGGGTGACGAGGGTGCTCAGGTCCATGGGGGCTCCTACCTGGCTTCCCGGGTGGCCAGTTGGTCTGCGGACCGGGCGACGCCGAAGGCCTGGGGGACGGGCTGGCTCGCCATGTAGAGGCGGTCGGCGGCGCGGCGGGGCAGCGGGTGGTGCGCGTAGGCGCCGTGGATGCGGCCGTCGGCGGTCATGGGGCGCGCGTCGAAACGGGCCACGGTCGCCAGCCGGTACGGTTCGCCGCCGTGGCTGTCGAGCAGGGCGATCTCGGTGACGCGGCGGGCGCCGTCGGCGAAGCGGGTCAACTGGACGATGACGTCCACGGCGCTGTTGATCTGGTCGTGCAGGGCGGGGAAGGGGATCTCCACGTCGGACATGGAGGCGAGGGTCTGCAGGCGCATCAGGGCGTCCTCGGCGCTGTTGGCGTGCACGGTGGCGAGCGAGCCGTCGTGGCCGGTCGACATCGCCTGGAGCATGTCCAGCGACTCGCCGCCGCGGACCTCGCCGACGACGATGCGGTCGGGGCGCATGCGCAGCGAGTTGCGCACGAGGTCGCGGATGCTGATGCGGCCCCGGCCCTCCACGTTGGGCGGGCGTGCTTCGAGCCGTACGACGTGGGCCTGCTGGAGCTGGAGTTCGGCGGAGTCCTCGATGGTGATGATCCGGTCGCTCTCGGGGATCAGGCCGGAGAGGGCGTTGAGGAGGGTGGTCTTGCCGGTGCCGGTGGCGCCGGAGACGATGATGTTGAACCTGGCCTGCACGAGGGCGGCGAGCAGGTAGAGCATGTGCTCGTCGAGCGAGCCGAAGCCGATCAGCTCCTGGAGGGTGAAGGAGCGCGGGAAGCGGCGGATGGTGAGGGTGGGGCCGGTCAGCGCCAGCGGCGGGATGATCACGTTGACGCGTTCGCCGGACGGCAGCCGCGCGTCGACCATCGGGTTCGTCTCGTCGACGCGCCGGTTGACCGTGGAGACGATGCGTTCGATGGTCTGCATCAACTGGTCGTGGGAGGCGAAGCGGAGGGGGAGCTGTTCGACCCGGCCGCCGCGTTCGACGAAGATCGCGTCGGGGCCGTTGACCATGATCTCGGTGATGGAGGCGTCTTCGAGCAGAGGTTCGAGTATGCCGAGCCCGAGGGCCTCGTCGACCACCCGGCGGATCAGCTGGGAGCGCTCCGCGGTCGACAGGACCGGGCCCTCCCGGCTGATGATGTGCCCGAGCACGCGCTCAAGGCGTACCCGCCGCTCCGCCGGGGCGAGCGCGCTCATCTCCGCGAGGTCGATCTCCTCCAGGAGTTTCGCCCGGTAGGAGGCTACGAGGTGGCCGTCCTCGCCGCGGCTGCCGTGCTCCTCGGGGGAGTTGATGCGTGCGCGCAGGCTCATGGGTGCGGGGCTCCTCGTCCTCGGTCAGTGGTCGCGCGGGGGTCGTCGAGCGGCATGGTGGCGGTCTTGCGGGCGTCGCCGACGGGGTCCCACAGCGGGATGATCGACGGGATGCGGACGGTGGCGGTGACGGTGACGGTGTCGCCGCCCCGGGCCTCGGTGCAGCTCGTACGGCCGCTCAGCGAGTCGGACACCCCCTCCTGGCAGCCCTCCTGGGCGCTCCGTCCGAGCGAGGCCGCGCGCGCCCCGGCCCGTGCCGCGGTACCGGCCTGCTGGGCGGCGTAGGCGACCAGGCCGATCTGGATGACCGCGACCGCGACCAGCATCAGGATCGGGATGAACCCGAGGTACTCGATGGCGACCTGACCGCGGTCGCGGGGCCGGTGTCGTCGCACGTGAGGCGCGTCAGTACGCCACTCGCGGGGCATGCCCGTACGCCGCTCGCGGGGCATGCCCGTACGCCGCTCGCGGGGCACGTCAGTACGTCGCTCGTGAGGCATGTCAGTCCGTCACCTCCGCCACCGCGCCGGCGCGAGCGGTGACCGGGATCGGGAAGCCGACCAGGCCGGGGACGAGCACGGGGACCTCCAGCGTCACCGTGGCCCTGACGTAACCGGCCGCTCCGGGCACGCAACTGATCTCCGCGTCGCCCCGCCACGCGCTCGGCAGATCCTCCAGGCCCGCGCGTTCGCAGGCACCCTGCATGTCCCCGGTGGCGGCCGTCCCGGCCCGTACGGCCTCGTCCGCCGCGTTGCCCGCCAGCGTGTACGTGTATCCCAGCAGCGCGCACTGCCACAGCAGCACCAGCGTGATGAGGATGGTCGGCGCCATGCCCAGGAACTCGACGGCGACCTGGCCGCGGTCGGAGCGTAACCGCTGCCGCGCGCGCCCTGCCCCGCGTCCTCTCCCGCACCCTCTCCCCCTCCTCATCCCCCCGCCTCCCTGCGCCGCCGGAAGCTGACCGCGCCCCGGTCGCCGCGCATCCGGCCGTGGCCCTTGTGACCGCCCGCCGGGCCCTTGACCAGGCCGAGTTCGGCGGCCAGGCCCCACAGGGCCTGCTTGACCGTGCTCCTGGCGTCCAGCTCGTGGATGCGGCCGGCGTCGACCAGGCTCTGGAGTTCCTTGAAGTTCGCGGGGACCGCCGTGCCTGCCACCGGCGTGCCGGTGATCTTCCCGATGAGCGCCGGCTGGATCTCCGTGGCGCGGGTGTGGCGGTTGACGACGACGGTCGTCTCCTCCGCCTTGCGGATCTGCAGCCGGTCCCACATCCGCACGGTCCGCTTGGCGGCGCGCACCGCGACGACGTCCGGGGTGGTGAGGAGCAGAGCCGTGTCGGCCATCTCGACGGCGGCTGCGCCGGCGCCGCCGAGCTGGGCGCCGCAGTCCAGGACGACGACCTCGTAGCGCGAACGCAGGGCGCTGACGATCTGGCGGGCGGCCCGGTCGGTGACCTCTTCGCCGCGCTCGCCCTCGCCGGGGGCGAGCAGCAGGGCGATGCCCGTCTCGTGACGGAAGACGGCGTCGGCGAGGACGCGCGGGGAGATGTCCGTGATGGCGGCGAGGTCGACGACCGAGCGGCGGAACTGGACGTCCAGGTAGGAGGCGACGTCGCCGGTCTGGAGGTCCATGTCGACCAGGGCGGTGCCGTGACCGGAGGCCTGGGCGGCGAGGGCGAGCTGGATGGCGGTCAGGGTGGCGCCGACGCCGCCCTTGGCCCCGCTCACCGTCACGACCCGCCCGCCGGCCCCGCTGAACGCCTCGGCGCCGTGGCCGAGGTGGCGCCGGACGCCCACCGACCACTGGGCCACGGCCTGGACGCGGCTGGCGAGTTCCTCGTAGCTCAGCGGGAGGGAGACCAGGCCCCGGGCGCCGGAGTCCATGGCGGCGGAGAACAGGCCGGGGCTCGCGTCGGAGGTGACGAGGATGACGCCGACCGCCGGGAAGCGCAGCGCGACCTCGCGGATCAGCTCCAGAGCGGGGACGGGCCCGATCCGTTCGTGCACGACCACGATCTCGGGCAGCTCGTCGACGGATTCGGCGGCCAGGCGGGCCAGGGTGTCGATGAGCTGGGTGGAGTCGGCGACGGAGGTCACCGGCTCCGCGTCGGGGAGCTGGCTGAGCAGTGTCGTGAGGGACCGGACCGCGTCCGCGTCGCCGACTGCCGGGAGGATCCTGGTGGGCATGGCTGCGGGCCTCTCACTTGTCGTTCGCGAGTTCGTAGGTCCGGTCCTTGGCCGGGACGTCCGTGGCGCCGCCCGGCGCGACCAGTGCGAGCCGGACCCGCTGTGCGAAGGACTCGGCGTAGGTGAGGCGCTGGGCGTCGATCGTGGAGAGCGCGAAGGTGATGGGGACGGCCTCGGTGGGCTGCTGGTTCCTGTTGTCGGCGCCCGGGTCGAGGGCGGTGATGCGGCCGACGTCGAGCACTCTGGCGTTGGTCACGATGATCTTGGACTGGGCGGGGTCGCCCTGCCGCTGCCCGGGGAAGGTGGCGTAGACGTTGACCGAGGCGCCCGGGGTGATCTTGCCGGCCACGCCGGTCGCGGCGTCGATCATGATGGCGACCTCCTGCTGCCCCGGCCGCAGGGCGGGCCGGCTCACGATCATGTCGCTCTGGAGCAGGGAACCCTGGCGCAGGGTGGTGACCGCGATCTTGCCCTGCACCTGGCCGAGGTCGGTCACGGCGTTGGGCGAGAGCCACCGCTTGGGCATCCGGATCTTCTCGAACTGGCTTGCGCTGAGCGGCGTGTACGGCTTCACGTCGGCCTTCAGCTGGTACGCCGTGACCTCGGGGCCGACCTTCGACTTGACGTCGCTGATGACGGAGAGCACGCCCGCGAACGCGCCGAGGGCGCAGATCACGGACAGGACCAGGAGTATCACGCCGCGGCGCTGACGGGAGTTCATGAACCGTACGACCTCGTTGGGGGGTTGGTCCGAGCGGATTCGACGGATGACGGTGGGCGCGTGGGTGGCTCGAGTGACAGTTGTGGCGGCGGTGGCGGTGGCGGTGGCGGCGGTGGCGGTGGCGGCGGTGGCGGCGGTGGCGGTGGTGCGGGCTCACCCGGTGGGTGTGCGGCTCTCGGGGGCGGTCCGGTACGGCGCGTACGTCCCGGGGCTCCCGTACTGCCCCAGCTGCCCGTACTCCCCCTGCATGCCGTACTCCCCCTGTCTCCCGGGGTCCCCCTGCCTCACGGGGTCGTCCTCGCCGCCGGGGCCGGGCGGCGGGACGGCGGAGCAGAAGACGCAGCGGTCACCGATGACGTCGATGCCGCACCAGTGGCACACCCTCTGCCGCACCGAGGTGACCAACTGGTAGAGGACCGACAGGTCGGGCAGGTAGCTGCAGAACTCGATCAGCTTCCCGGTGCCCCACCAGGTCGCGGACTCGGCGGGCAGCGCGGCCTCCCGCAGGCCGAGCACCTTCCAGGCCGGGGCGAGGTGCGCGCCGACCCAGTCGGACTGGAACTGTCCCTTGGCGACGAGCATCCAGGTGCCGAAGTCCGGACCCGGCAGGGTCGCGCCGGGGCCGATGCGCACCAGGTGCGGGACGGGATGGGCGGTGACGCCGAACTGGCTGCCCGGCACCCAGGACCTCGCGTGGGCCTTGAGGTCGACCGGGACGCGGTCGAGGCGGGCGACGGAGCCGAGGACGGCGCCGCAGTGGACGTAGTGGGTGAGCAGGCGGCCCGCCGAGGCGAGGACGCCGGGACCTAGGTCGCAGGAGGCCAGTTGCCGTAACTGGCGGGCCAGGACGGCGGTGCCGAGCGGCGGCAGGTCGGGGCGGAAGAGCGCGATGCGGTCGCTCTCCAGCAGCGAGCGGATCGTGTGCAGCCGGCGCTCCGCGGCGGGGGGCAGGGCCCCGGAGTGGACGACGATCACGTGGCCGTGCTGGTCCAGCAGCGTCCGTATGCCGTCGAGGGTCCCGTCGAGCGGTTCCCGGTCCAGGTCCGGCAGGACGGCGGCGGGCACGGTCCGTTCGTCCTGCGCGGGCAGTGCCATGTCCGCGCCGGTCACAGCGATCGCAGTTGACACGCCAGCTCCCCGTCTGCCGCCTGTCGGGCCGCCGTCGCAGAGCCGGCGCACCGAGTTGACTTCACTGCGTGACTACTTGAGCACTGTATCCACGCCTCCGTGGCCGGAGAACAGCGATTCGTCAGCTCCGCGGCAACTGCGGTCGCACAAGTCACGTCAAAACGGGGCAGGTTACGCCTTCCGAGCGGGCTCGAAAGCATGGCGGCACGGCTGCTCGTTGACCGCGGCCGGAGGGCGGGGCGGCGACGATTTTGGTCTGGACCTCTTGACAACGCAATTGGTCTGGACCAACTTGTACGACCAGCGGCGGCACCGCAGTTCATGTCTCTCCCCCCGGACTCCCCCGAACTCCCCGGACTCCCCGGACTTCCCGGACTTCCCCCCGCCCGATCCCTTCCCCGCTCCGTTCCCCCTCTCCCCCTCCCTCTCCTCTCCCCCGGAGGCCCCAGTGGACCGCGTCCCAGGCACACCCGGCACCAGACGGCTTCGGCCGCTCGGCATCTGGTCCGGAGCCGTCACCGCAGCCCTCGCCCTCTCCCTCGCGGGCACCGGCCAGGCGTCGGCGGCCGACGTCAACAACGCCAAGAACGCCGGCTTCGAGTCGGGGCTGAGCAACTGGACCTGTTCGGCGGGCAGCGGTACGACCGTCTCCTCGCCCGTGCACGGCGGTTCGGCCGCGCTGAAGGCCACCCCGGCCGGGCAGGACAACGCCCAGTGCACCCAGACGGTGGCCGTCAAGCCCAACTCGACGTACAAGCTGAGCGCGTGGGTCCAGGGCGGGTACACCTACCTGGGCGCCACGGGCACGGGCACGACCGACGTCTCGACGTGGACGCCCGACACGACGGCCTGGAAGCAGCTCTCCACCACCTTCACCACCGGCTCCTCGACCACCTCGGTGACGGTGTACCTGCACGGCTGGTACGGCCAGGCGGCGTACTACGCCGACGACGTCTCGGTCTCCGGCCCCGACGGAGGCGGCGGCGGTGACCCCGCCCCGACGGTTCCGGCGGCCCCGGGCGGCCTCGCGGCCGGCGCCACCACCTCGTCCTCGGTCACCCTGTCCTGGAACACGGTCGCGGGCGCCACCGGCTACAACGTCTACCGCGACGGCACCAAGGTCTCGGCGGTCACCGGCACCTCGGCGACCGTGACCGGTCTGACGGCGTCGACCGCGTACTCCTTCCAGGTCACCGCGACCAACACGGCGGGCGAGTCGGCGAAGTCCGCGACCGTGACGGCCACCACGGCGGGCACGGGCGGCGGCGGTGACGGCGGCCACACCGGCCTGCCCAAGCACGCGGTGACGGGCTACTGGCAGAACTTCGACAACGGCGCGACCGTCCAGAAGATCTCCGACGTCCCCTCGGCCTACGACATCGTCGCGGTCGCCTTCGCCGACGCCACGACCACGCCCGGCGCCGTCACCTTCAACCTCGACTCGGCGGGCCTGAAGGGCTACACGGTCGACCAGTTCAAGGCGGACATCAAGGCCAAGCAGGCGGCCGGCAAGAAGGTCGTCATCTCCATCGGCGGCGAGAAGGGCACCGTTTCGGTCAGCGACCCGGCCTCCGCGACGAACTTCGCCGACTCGGTCTACTCGCTGATGCAGACGTACGGCTTCGACGGCGTCGACATCGACCTGGAGAACGGCCTCGACCCGACCTACATGACGCAGGCGCTGCGCGCGCTGTCCGCGAAGGCCGGCCCGAACCTGATCATCACCATGGCCCCGCAGACCATCGACATGCAGTCGACGTCCGCCGGGTACTTCAAGACGGCCCTGAACATCAAGGACATCCTCACGGTCGTCAACACCCAGTACTACAACAGCGGCACCATGCTGGGCTGCGACGGCAAGGTCTACTCGCAGGGCACGGTCGACTTCCTCACCGCCCTCGCCTGCATCCAGCTCGAAGGCGGCCTCGCGCCCTCCCAGGTCGGCCTCGGCCTGCCCGCCTCCCCGAGCGGCGCCGGCGGCGGCTACGTCTCCCCGACGGTGGTGAACAACGCCCTCGACTGCCTGGCGAAGCTGACCAACTGCGGCTCCTTCAAGCCGTCGAAGGCCTACCCCGACGTGCGCGGCGCGATGACCTGGTCCACCAACTGGGACGCGGCGGCGGGCAACGCCTGGTCCAACTCGGTGGGCGCACACGTGCACGCGATGCCGTAAGCGGCACTCGCGCCCTCGGCGCCCGTCCCCGGCCGGGGGCGGGCGCCGCTCGCGTGACGGTCAGCCCAGGGCCGGCCACGCCGGGTCGGTGGCGATCCGCTCCAGTCGCGCCAGGGCGAGGGCCGGGGTCCTGCGGGTCGCCGGGGCGTTCTAGGCGCCCGAGTTGAAGGCGCTGATCACGACGCGGCGGCCGCCGGGGCGGATGGTTTCCACCGTCCACATGACGCTGCCCCCGGTGTGTCGTCCGGCGCCGGCTTCGGCCACTGGGCGCGCGGGATCGCATCGGCGGCCTGCCCCCACTCGCGTGCGGTGACGAGCGCCTTCGACTGATCGGCCGACAGCGGGGGTTCCGCCCGGGTGACGGGGGCGTCCTTCTCGGCCGCGGCGTTCACGGGCACGGACGCGTGGGCGTGCGCCGGGCGCCGGGCGCCGGGGAGGCTCTGACGTGAGGTCAGTCCTGCTCGCCCTGCTCCTCTTTCTCGTCCTGCCCGTGTTCCCCGTCCTCGAAGTACGCGTCCAGCACCGCGTCCAGTTCCGTCTCCCAGACGCTGAAGCGGGACCGTGCCGGGGCCTCGATCTCGATGGGGTACCAGCGGCGGTCCGGGGTGTGGACGACGACGGTGAACCGCTTGCCGAAGCGGGAGGTCGCCGTCTCGACGGCACCCATCTCGTCCCAGCCGAACTCGCACTCCTGGTCGTCCAGGGCGAGGCGTACGCCCCGGTGGTCGGCGACGATCCGGGCGCGGCGGTCGGCGGCCTCGAAGACCGGGCCGTCGGGGGTCTCCTCCCCGGCGGCCTGCTCGTCGTCCCCGGCGGCGGGCTTCTCCACGGCGGACGCCTCCTCGGCGGACTCCCCTGCCGTGCCCGGGGCCGGTGCCTCGGCGTCCGGGGCGGTCCCCTCCGCCGCAGGCGTCCGCTCCGGCTCCTCCGGTGCCGCGTCCTCGGCGGACGCGGGTGAGGTGAGGCCGGGGACGAACGCCGGGTCGAATCCGGCGCCCTTCACGGGCTCGCTCTTCAGGGGCTGACTGCTCGAACCTATGCGCTGCTCCACAGCGGGCAGTATGGTCGACGATCCTGTGCCGGGGACAGCCAGCCCCTACTTCGTTATCAGACCCCTACAACCGGCCCGCCGACGCGGGCCGGACGGGCGTACGTCCGTCCGGCGGGCGACCGCTCACCGATCTCTTGCGAGGAGGCCCCGGCGTTCACGTCGGGGAGGAATCGCCTCCCTCGCCGCACCGGCTTGTCAGGGGCGCGGAGCGCCCCAACCGCCAGCCCTGGCGGAACCCAGCAAACGCGAACACCCTTACTACTGTTCACGGGTTGGAGTGAATGTGGCGAAAAGGCGTGCAGACGTTCCGGATTCGCACATACGGTCAGTGCAGGTCGGCCGTTCGGGGTCGGCTGACCGGAATCGGAACACGGGGCGGGGGGTGTGGCGGAGGTGCGGGAGGCCGAGGAGGCGGTGGGGCGTGCCCGGTACACGTACCGGCTACGCCTGTCCGTCACCGCCCGGGCCGGGCTGGAGGCGGAGTGGGACCGGTGCCGGTGGATCTGGAACGAGTCCGTCGCCCGCTCCCGGAAGGCCTACGCCGAGACGGAGGGGTGCGGTCCGGCCCGGCTGGACCGGATGCTCACCCAGGCCCGCGCGGTGACACCGTGGCTGGCTGCGGGCGCCTCGGTCCCGCAGCAGCAGACCATCCGGGACTTCGCCGCCTCCCGCGCCAAGGCCCTGATGGACATCAAGAACCGGCTCCCGCTGAAGCGGCGGGCCGGGATGCCGAGGCACAAGAAGAAGCACGGAGCGGACCCGAGCCTGAATTACACCCGGCGCGGCTTCCGGCTCAAGGACGGGCGGTTGCACCTGGCGGGTGGGATCGTCGTGACGGTGGTGTGGTCCCGTCCGCTGCCCGCCGAGCCGTCCTCGGTGCGGGTGTACCGCGACAGTCTCGGCCACTGGTATTGCTCCTTTGTGGTCCCCGCCCCGGTGGAGCCCCTTGCGCCCACCGGCCGGGTGATCGGTATCGACTGGGGCGTGACGCAGACGGCCACGACCACCTCCGACGCGCACGACCTTCCCCACCCGCAGCACGGCCGGAAGGCGAAGGAGAAGCTGTGCCGGTACGACCGGATGACGGCCCGCCGCAAACCTAAGCCAGGGCAGGCGGCGTCGAAGGGGTACCGGGAGGCGAAGCGGTGGCGGGCGAAGACTTACGCGAAGATCGCCCGGCAGCGGCAGGACACCGCCAGAAAGTGGGCGAAGAAGGTCGTCCGGGACCATGACGTGATCGCGGTGGAGGACTTCAGGCCCAAATTCCTCGCCAAGACATCGATGGCGCGCAAGGCGGCCGATGCCGCGATCGGCGCCACCAAACAGGCCCTGGTCGAGATGGGCCGCAAACACCGTCGGGACGTACGCCTCGTACGTCCCGCGCACACCACCATGGACTGCGGCAGGTGCGGAGCAAGAACCAAGCACGCACTCCCGCTGTCCGAACGCACCTACACCTGCACCACCTGCGGAGCCCTCTCCCCGAGGGACAAGAACTCCGCGCGTGCGATGCTCGTCCGGGCAGGTCTGGACCCGGCTGGTGTCGAGGGCGCAAGACCTCCCGGAGTGCCGCTCCGGGAGGCTGCCTGAGCCAGGAATCCCCTCCCCTCAGGGAGAGGAGCAGTCAAACGAACAGGCTCAGCACCGCCGCCACCGCGAAGCCCGCGAGCGAAAGGACGCTCTCCAGGACCGTCCACGTCTTCAGCGTGTCCCGCTCACTGATGCCGAAGTACTTCGCCACCATCCAGAAGCCGCCGTCGTTGACGTGCGAGGCGAAGATCGAACCGGCGGAGATCGCCATGACGACCAGGGCCACGAAAGCCTGCGAGTGGTGCCCCTCGGACAGCAGCGGGGCGACGATGCCCGCCGTCGTCACGATGGCGACGGTCGCCGAGCCCTGCGCCACCCGCAGCACCACAGAGATCAGGTAGGACAGCACGATCACCGGCAGGCCGACGCCGTTGAAGGTGTCCGAGAGGGCCTGGGCGACGCCGCTCGCCTTGAGGACGGCGCCGAAGACCCCGCCCGCGCCGACGACCAGCAGGATGTTGCCGACCGGCTTCAGCGACGCCGTCGAGACGGTCTCCAGCGACTTGCGCGACCAGCCGCGGCGGATGCCCAGCAGGTAGTAGGCCAGCAGCAGGGCGATGCTGAGCGCCACGAACGGGTGGCCGAAGAACTCGATCACCGACCACCCGGATGGGGGTCCCCCCTGCTCGGAGCCTGCCGAAGAGCTTGGGGGAGGGTCGAGGGCGATGGAGGAGAAGGTGGCCGCGAGGATCAGGACGAGCGGGGTGCCGATGATGCCGAGGACCGCGCCGAGCGGCACCGGCGCCTCCCGCGGCTCCACTCCGGAGGCCCGCTGCTCGGCCAGGACCGCCCGCTTGGCCTCCTCGGCCGCCTCGACCATGTCCTGCGGCACCTCGACGAAGACGTGCTTGCCGATCCACGCCGAGTACGCCCAGGCGGCCAGCACCGCCGGGATGCCGCAGACGACGCCCATGAGGATGATCCAGCCGAGCTGCACGTGCAGCAGTCCGGCGGCGGCCACCGGGCCGGGGTGGGGCGGCAGGAAGGCGTGGGTCATGGACAGGCCCGCCAGCAGCGGCATGCAGTACAGGACGACCGACTTGCCGCCCCGCTTGGCGGCGGCGTAGACGAGGGGCGCCAGGACGAAGATGCCCACGTCGAAGAAGACCGGGATGCCGAAGATGAGGCCGGTCAGGCCCATGGCGAGCGGGGCGCGCTTCTCTCCGAAGAGTCCCAGGAGCCGGGAGGCCAGGACCTCCGCTCCGCCGCTGACCTCCAGGATGGCGCCGAGCATGGTGCCCAGGCCGATGATGACGGCGATGTGGCCGAGGATGCCGCCCATGCCGGACTCGATGGTGGAGACGGCGTCGGAGCGCTGCACGGTGCCGAAGAGCTCGGTGACCGACAGGCCGGCCAGCAGGCCGACGGCTATGGAGACGGCCAGCAGCGCGACGAACGGCTGGAGCCGCGCCTTGATGATCAGGAACAGCAGCAGCGCGATGCCGATCCCGGCAACGAGCAGCAGGCCGGTCGTGCCGTCGACGAGGAGGAGCAGACCGCCGGTGTGCGGGGGTGACTGCGGGGCTGCCGCGGCGAGCGGGTGGGACATACGGGGGTCCTCTGGGTGAGTACATACAGCTTTCGGGCAAGGAGGATCGCGGCGCGGCGCCCGAAGGGGTGGGGGCGCCGCGCCGTGAAGGGTGTGCGGTGGTGCGGGAGTCGGGAGAGGCGTCAGCCGAGTACGGCGAGCGCGTCGATCTCGATGAGGAGACCCGCGGGCAGGCCGACGTAGACCGTGGTGCGCGCGGCGGGCGGCTGGGTGAGGCCCTGCTCCTCGAAGTAGGCGTTGTAGATGTCGTTCATCTCGGCGAAGTGGTCCACGTCGGTGAGGTAGACGCGGAGCATCATCACGTCGTCCCAGCCCGCGCCGCCCTCTTCGAGGATCGCCTTGACGTTGGCGAGGGTCTGGAGGGTCTGCTCGCGCAGGGTGGGGCCGGCCGGCGTAGGGGCCTTGCCCTCCTCGTGGGGCAGGAATCCGACCTGGCCGGCGACCTGGAGGATGTTGCCCTTCTTCACCCCGTGGGAGAACTTGGCGGGCGGCACGGTGTGGGTCTTCGGGGTGAGCGCGGTCTTGTCGGTCATGCGGTGTCCCTGTCCGGTGTGGTTGCGGGGGTGGGTACGGGGGTTCTCCCGGAGTACTCGCCGCTGACGGCGTCCGCGGTACGGCGCACCAGCGGGAGCAGGGTGAGGAGTTCGTCGGCGGTGACGACGACGTTCGGCGCGGAGACCGACATCGCGGCGACCACCCGGCCGTCGGCGCCGCGGATGGGGGCGCCGACGCAGTTGATGGACTCCTCGTGGCCGCCGAGGTCGGTGGCCCAGCCCTGTTCGCGCACCGTCGCCAGCTCCTTGAGGAAGGCGGCGGCGTGGGGGGTCGAACGGGCCGTGTACAGGGGGTAGTCGAGCTTCTCGGCGATCGCGCGCCGCTCGGCCTCGGGCAGGTCGGCGAGGAGCAGCTTGGCGACGGCGGCGACGGTGATCGCGACCGGTTTTCCGATCCGCGAGTACATGCGCACCGGGTAGCGGCTCTCCACCTTGTCGATGTACAGCACCTCGTTCTCCTCGTAGACGGCGAGGTGCACGGTGTGGCCGCAGGTCTCGTTGAGGCGCACCAGGTGGGGGTGGGCGATCTCGCGGATGTCGAGGTTCTCCATCGCCTCCTGGGCGAGGGAGAAGAGGCGGGCGCCGAGCCGGTAGCGCTGGTCGGACTGGCGGTAGACCAGGCCGTGTTCGTGCAGGGTGCGCAGCAGCCTGAGCGCGGTGGACTTGTGGACGCCGAGGCGGTCGGCGACCCGTCCGAGGTCGGCGGGCCCCTCGGCGAGCAGCGGCAGGATGCTCAGCGCGCGGTCGACGGTCTGGCTCATGGCGTACGTACCTCCTCCTCGGCCCCTTCAGCGGTGCGCGTCCAGCCGGGGCCCAGACGCAGTCTCCCCCAAGCGGCCTCGTCGAGGGCGGCCAGCCGGTCGGCGTGGCCGCGGGGGGCGGGTACGGCGAGGTCGCCGGGGACGGTGAGCGCGGCGGCGGCCATGAGGTGGCCGTGCCGGAGGCGGTCGCGTACGGGCAGCCCGCGCAGGGTCGCGGAGAGGAACCCGGCGGCAAAGGCGTCCCCGGCGCCGACCGGCGCGACGACGTCGACGTGGAGGGAGGGGACGGAGGTGCTGCCGCCGGGGTGGAAGGCGGTGGCTCCCTCGGCGCCCTGCTTGACCACCAGGACGGCGGGTTCGGGCAGCAGGGCGCGGATGGCGCCGGGGCCGCCGGTGATGCCCCAGGCCGCCTCGGCCTCGTCCTCGCCGACGAAGACGAGGTCGGCGCCGCGGGCCAGCTCCAGCAGAACGCGGGTGCCACCGCTGCCACCGTCGCCCCCGCTGCCTGCGCCGCCGTCGCCGCTCTCGTCCCCGGACGCGCCCGCGCCGGTGCGCCACAGGCCGGGCCGGTGGTTGACGTCGAAGGAGACGAGGGGGCGGCCGGAGCGGGGCGCGGTCAGCTCGCGCAGCAGTTCGAGGCAGCCGGTGGACAGGGCCGCCGTGATCCCGGACAGGTGCAGCACGCGGCAGGCGCGCAGGGCCGCCTCGTCCACGGTGCCTGCGGCCATCGCGGAGGCCGCGGACCCGGCCCGGTAGTAGGCCACCTCGTGGGCGTCGGTGGCCCGGTCCCCCGCGGTGCGGAAGTAGATGCCGGTCGGACGGTGCGGGTCGCGCCGTACGGACGTCACGTCGACGCCGTACGCCCCGATGGTCTCCAGCAGGTGGTCGCCGAATCCGTCGGCGCCGACCCGGCTCACCCAGCGCGCGGAGTGTCCGGCGGCGGCGAGCATGCAGGCCACGTTGGACTCGGCGCCGCCGATGGCGCGGGTGAAGGCGGGGACGTCGGCGAGGCGGCCGGGGCGGGAGGGCAGGAAGGTGACCATGGACTCGCCTAGCGCGGCGACGTCCACGTCGCCGGTGCCATTGCGGGGTCCGGTGGCGGTCACGATGCTCGTAGCTCCTCGGTGGGGGATGCGGGGCGCGGGGCGTTTCGTTGACCTCGCGTGGCCGAGATGTTAGACAGCATCAAGCGGTCCGTGCAATGAGCGTTGCAAAATATGCAACGCGATCGATCAGGGAGGCTCCATGGGTACCGAGGCGCTCGCACGCCTGGCCGAGGAACGCGTCGACCACCGGTTCAAGGGGCTCCCGCCGGACGCGGACGGGCTGACCGTCGGCGAGCTGACGGCCGAGCGCCGCAACCTGTTCACCGGCGGCTTCACCACGCCCGTGCTCGCGCTGTCCGCCGAGCGACTGGAGCACAACCTGAAGCTGATGGAGACCTACGCGGCCCGGCACGGCCTCGCCTTCGCCCCGCACGGCAAGACGTCCATGGCCCCCCAGCTCTTCCAGCGCCAGCTGGAGCACGGCGCCTGGGGCATCACCCTCGCGGTGCCGCATCAGGTGCGCGTGGCGCGGGCGTTCGGCTTCCGGCGCGTCTTCCTGGCCAACGAGCTGGTGGACCCGGCCGCGCTGCGCTGGGTCGCCGCCGAACTCGCCGCCGACCCCGCCTTCCGGCTCGTCTGCTACGTCGACTCCCTGCGCGGTGTGCGGCTGATGGACGCGGTGCTGCGCGAGGCCGGTGCCGGGCGCCCGCTCGACGTGGTCGTGGAGCTGGGCACGGGCGAGGGCGCGCGCACCGGGGTCCGTACCGAGGCGGAGTGCGCGGCGGTCGCCGACGCGGTCGCGGCCACGGACACCCTGCGGCTGGCCGGGGTCGCCGGGTACGAGGGCGAGGTGCCGCGGGCGGATCCGGAGCGGGTGACCGCGTGGCTGCGCCGGCTCGTCGGTCTGGCCGTGGAGTTCGACAAGGCGGGCCGGTTCGCGGAGGCGGAGGAGATCGTGGTGAGCGCGGGCGGCAGCGCCTGGTTCGACGCGGTCGCCGACGTGTTCGGCGAGATCCCGGAGCTGTCCCGGCCGGTGCTGAAGCTGCTGCGCTCGGGCGCGTACGTCTCGCACGACGACGGCCACTACCGGGAGATCACCCCGTTCAACCGGGTCCCGCAGGAGGGTGCCCTGGAGCCCGCCTTCCGCTTGTGGGCGCAGGTCGTCTCCCGGCCCGCCGACGGGCAGGCCTTCGCCAACGCGGGCAAGCGGGACGCGGCCTACGACCTCGACCTGCCCCTCGCCCAGGTGGTCCGCCGCGACGGCGCCGAACGCCCCGCGACCGGCATCACCGTGACCGGCCTGTCCGACCAGCACACCTGGCTCGGCACGGACCCGGGAGCCGACCTGGCGGTCGGCGACTGGATCGGTCTCGGCCTGTCCCATCCGTGCACCTCCTTCGACAAGTGGCAGCTGATCCCGGTGGCCGAGGCGGACGGCACGGTCGTCGACTACATCCGTACGTTCTTCTAGAGGCCGGGCCTTGGCGGGCCAGGAACCCGGACGCCGAGAAAGGGAGTCACCCATGGATCCGGTCGAGCTGGCCGATCTCACCGACCTCGTCATCCGTGACGCGGACGTCGTGGACGGCTCCGGCGCACCCTCCTACCGCGCGGACGTCGCGGTCAAGGGCGGCCGGATCGTGTCGATCGTCAAGGAGGCCGCGGCGGCCGGCTGCGCGCGGCCCCGGGCCCGGCGCGAGCTGGACGCGGAGGGGCTGGTCCTCTCCCCCGGCTTCATCGACATGCACGCGCACAGCGACCTGGCCCTGCTGCGCGACCCCGACCACAGCGCGAAGGCCGCCCAGGGTGTGACCCTGGAGGTGATCGGGCAGGACGGGCTGTCGTACGCGCCGGTCGACGACCGTACGCTCGCCGAGGTGCGCCGGGCGATCACCGGCTGGAACGGCCACGGCGACGACATCGACTTCACCTGGCGCTCGGTGGGCGGGTACCTGGACCGGCTCGACCACGGTTTCGGCGGTCAGGGCGTCGCCGTCAACGCGGCCTACCTGATCCCGCAGGGCACCGTGCGCGCCCTCGCGGTCGGCTGGGAGGACCGCCCGGCCACGCCGGACGAACTGGACCTGATGCGCCGCCTGGTCGCCGAGGGCCTGGAGCAGGGCGCGGTCGGCATGTCCTCCGGGCTCACCTACACACCCGGGATGTACGCCGAGGACGCCGAACTGACCGAGCTGTGCCGGGTGGTGGCCGCGCACGGCGGCTACTACTGCCCCCACCACCGCAGTTACGGCGCCGGGGCGCTCCAGGCGTACGAGGAGATGGTGGCCCTGACCCGAGCGGCCGGCTGCCCGCTGCACCTGGCGCACGCCACCATGAACTTCGGCCCGAACAAGGGCCGGGCGCCCGAGCTGCTGGCGCTGCTGGACGACGCGCTCGCGTCGGGCGCCGACATCACCCTCGACACCTACCCCTACACGCCGGGCTGCACCACCCTGGTCGCGCTGCTGCCGAGCTGGGCGAGCGAGGGCGGCCCGGAGAAGATCCTCGACCGGCTCGCCGACGAGGACACCGCCGAGCGGATCCGCCACCACCTGGAGGTCACCGGCGCGGACGGCTGCCACGGGGTGCCGGTGGAGTGGGACACCATCGAGATCTCCGGAGTGGCCGATCCCGCGTTCGCCGGGTACGTCGGGCGGACGGTCTCCCGGTCGGCGGCCCTGCGCGGCGAGAGCCCCTGGACGGTCGCGCGCCGCCTGCTGGTCGGCGACCGGCTCGGCTCGACGATCCTCCAGCACGTCGGCCACGAGGAGAACGTACGGGCGATCATGCGTCACCGGGTGCACACCGGCGGTTCCGACGGCATCCTCCAGGGCACCAAGCCGCACCCGCGCGCCTACGGCACCTTCCCGCAGTACCTCGGCCGGTACGTGCGGGAGTTGGGGGTGCTGTCCCTGGAGGAGTGCGTCGCGCACCTCACCGCCCGCCCGGCGGCCCGGCTGCGGCTGCCGGACCGCGGGCTCGTCCGCGAGGGGTACCGCGCCGACCTGGTCCTGTTCGACCCGGCCACGGTCGCGGCCGGGTCGACCTTCGAGCAGCCGCGCGCGCTGCCCACCGGGATCCCGTACGTCCTGATCGACGGCCGGTTCGTGATCGAGGACGGGCGGCGCACGGACGTCCTGGCGGGCCGGGCGGTCCGCCGCACGCCGCGGTGACCACCCGTCCGCGCGTCCGCCCGAAGGAGGCTACGGCTTGGGCAGGACGCAGCCGGCCGCGTTCAGGTCAAGCCGGTTGCCGGTCGTGAAACAGGCCGGGATCTGGTAGGTCTCCTCGGCGTAGTTGATGCCCTGGCGGACGGTGACGTTGCCGTTCTGGTCGACCTCGCAGGGGTTGTTCTCGGTGCAGCGCTCGCCGTCCTCGTTGCCGGTGTTGTTGACGGCGACGACCTTCCCGGTGGCGGTGTCGACGACGGGCGAGCCGGACGTGCCGCCGATGGTGTTGCAGGCGGAGGTGTAGCGGACGGAGTCCTTCCAGGTCCAGCCGCCCTCCTTGAGCCGGTAGACGAACCCGTCGACGTTGCAGCTGTAGGTGCGCTTCCAGTAGCCGGAGACCACCTTGATGGCGGTGCCGGCGACCGGGTGGGTGTCGCTGACGGTGAGCGGGCTGATCCCGTAGGAGCTCTTGATCTGCGCGTAGGTGCGGGTGAGCTGGTAGATCGTGACGTCGGTGTCGGTCATCGTCGAGTAGACGACCTTGTTGGCGCGCAGGGTCGCGACCTGGGAGCCGGCGGAGTTGAGCAGCCCGAAGGAGCGGCTGGAGCTCTGGCCGACGATGACCTCGCCGGGCGACGGGAAGCCGGTCTCCAGGCAGTGGCCGTTGCTGAGCACGAGCGCCGGGTCGCTGTCCGCGGAGGCGGGGAAGCGGATGACCGAGCCGGAGCAGTTGCTCAGCGCCACGGTGCCGGCGAAGTCGACGGCCTTCGCGGCGTGCGCGGTCCGCGCACGGCCGGGCGCGGCGCTCTGGGCCGTGGCGGCGGCCGCGGGTGCCACGCCCGCCCCGGTGATCACCAGGGTCGTGAGCGCGGCAAGGAGAGGCTTGTTCATGTGGGGGTCCCCTCTTCAGACGTGAGCGACCGGAGATCTTCCGGTCGCCTGTCTTGTCATGCGCATTGTGAGGGGCGGGCGGGGGTCCGGACAAGAAGCGGACGAGAAGCCGTCACCCTGCCGTGCGATCGTCACCCGGTGGGAATCCCGGCACGGCGCCCGGCCACGGTCCCGCCGCGACCCGGCCGCAATCCCTGCCCGCGGCCGCGCCGGAACCCCCCGGGCGGCCCGCCTGCGTGTCTCAAGTGGCGGAAAACACGAGCCACCGGCCGTTACCCGGCCGTAAGCTCCCATACATGCAGGTGATCCAGTCGACCAAGCTCGCCAACGTCTGTTACGAGATCCGGGGACCGGTGCTCGAGGAGGCGATGCGGCTGGAGGCGGCCGGTCACCGCATCCTGAAGCTGAACACCGGCAACCCGGCCGCGTTCGGCTTCGAGTGCCCGCCGGAGATCCTGGAGGACATCCTCCGCAACGTCTCCACCGCCCACGGCTACGGCGACGCCAAGGGCCTGCTGGCGGCGCGGCGCGCGGTCGTCATGCACAACCAGACGCTCGGCATCGAGACCGACGTCGAGCACGTCTTCATCGGCAACGGCGTCTCCGAGCTGATCGTGATGGCCATGCAGGCCCTGCTCGACGACGGCGACGAGGTCCTCGTGCCGGCACCGGACTACCCGCTGTGGACCGCCGCCGTCTCGCTGTCCGGCGGCACCGCCGTGCACTACCGCTGCGACGAGCAGTCCGACTGGATGCCCGACCTCGCCGACGTCGAGCGCAAGGTCACCGACCGCACGAAGGCGATCGTCGTCATCAACCCGAACAACCCCACCGGCGCGGTCTACGACCCGGCCCTGCTCAAGGGCCTGACCGACATCGCCCGCCGGCACAACCTGCTCGTCTGCTCCGACGAGATCTACGACAAGATCCTCTACGACGGCGCCACCCACACACCGACGGCCTCGGTCGCCCCGGACCTGCTGACCCTCACCTTCAACGGGATGTCCAAGGCGTACCGGGTGGCGGGCTACCGGGTCGGCTGGATGGCGGTCTCCGGTCCGCGCGCCCACGCCGACTCCTACATCGAGGGCCTGACCATCCTGGCGAACATGCGCCTGTGCGCGAACATGCCGGGGCAGCACGGCGTGGTCGCGGCCCTCAGCGGGCGGCAGACGATCACCGACCTGGTCCTGCCCGGCGGGCGGCTCAAGGAGCAGATGGACGTCGCCCACGAGCTGCTGACGCAGATCCCCGGCGTGACCTGCGTACGCCCCAAGGGCGCGCTGTACCTCTTCCCGCGCCTGGACCCCAAGGTCTTCAAGATCAAGGACGACCGGCGGATGGTGCTCGACCTGCTGCGCCGCGAGAAGATCATGGTCGTCCACGGCACCGGCTTCAACTGGCCCGAGCCCGACCACTTCCGCGTCGTCACCCTGCCCACGGCCGGCGACCTGCGCGACGCGGTGACCCGGATCGGCACCTTCCTGGACGGCTACGGCCAGCCCTGACGCTCACGCTGGGTGCCCTTACGGACCGGTTCCGCGAACCGACTCAACTTTAGACGGGTTCTAATGTAGGATGCTTTCTGTCAGAGCACAGGAGGCCGTCCCATGTACGAACCGATCCGCAGCAAGTCGGTCCACACCACGATGGCCGGCGCCACCTCCGACTTCCCCCACCGCTCCCGCGAGGAGGAGCTGGACATCCAGCTCGCGGGCCACCTCGCGGCGCTGCTCGCCGTCACGGACGAGCTGCGCACCCTGGCCCCGGAAGCAGGCCTGGACGCGGCGGCCGAACGGCTCGCCGCCCAGGTGTCCCGGCTGCGGGGCGGGCACGCGCCCGTGCGCACCTCGGTGGCCGCGGTCGCCGAGCCGCTGACCCTGCACCGGCGGGCCCACGCGCTGGCCGGCCGGGCCCTCGTCGTCGCCGCCTCCCGGGCGGACACGGCGGCGGCCATCCTGGCGGCCGAGCGGATGGACGCGCACGCCGCCGCGCAGGCGGCACCCCGGGCGAACCCGCCCGGGCGCGAGGCGCGGGGGAACGCGCAGAAGCTGAGTGGCGCCGCCCAGTAGCCCTCCCGGAGGGCTCCCCGCACGGCCCCGGTCCGCGCGCACCCGCAGCGACGCGCGGACCGGGTGCCCTACACTGCGCGGGCCGCGCCCCCGAGGCCGCCGCGCCGTGTCCGCGCCCAGGTGAGAGAGAAGACGTGCCCGTTCCCGCCGCCACCGTCCGGCCCGTCCGCCGCGCCGATCTCCCCACCGTCGCCGCCGTCTACGGCCACTACGCCCTGCACAGCGTCGCCACCTTCGACGAGACACCCCGCTCACTTGCGGAATGGGAACTCAAGTGCGGCGACCTGGCCGGGCGCGGGCTGCCGTTCCTGGTCGCCGAGGAGGCGGAGCGCGTGGTGGGGTTCGCGTACGCCGGGCCGTACCGCCCCAAGCCCGCCTACCGGTACACGGTGGAGGACACTGTCTACCTCGCCCCGGAGGCCACCGGGCGCGGACTCGGCGCCGCCCTGCTGGGGGAGCTGATCGAGGGCTGCGCCCGGGCCGGGGCGCAGCGCATCATCGCGGTGATCGCCGAGCCGGGCGGCGACGCCTCGGCCGCGCTGCACCGCCGCTTCGGCTTCACCGAGGCGGGGCGGCTGACCGCCGTGGGGTACAAGCACGGCCGCCGGCTCGACACCCTTCTGCTCCAGCGCGCGCTGTGACCGTGCGCCGGCGTGCGCGGTGACTGGGCACCGGCGGCGCGACGACTCCGCACCGGCGGCACGGTGGCTCCGGCCGGACGCGCGGTGGCTCCGGCCGGACGGCCCAATGACGCGTTCGCGTCAACCAAAGATCACGACGAAGAGCACGAACAGCACGAGGATCGCCAGGACCACCATCCAGACCGGCCAGTTGCCGCGCCCCTGCGGCTCCTCGGGGCCGCCGCCGCGCGGGCGGTCCTCGGCAAGGTCCGGGTTCTCGGGACGGTCGTGCTTGTAGAAGTCACCGTCTCCAGCCATGCCCACATCACACTCCTTCACCGGGACGACTCCCGGGTACCCGCAGTGGGCCCGGCCATACGGAGGGCTCCGCCGAACGGGTGAGCGCGCACCGGGTGCGCGCACCGGGAAGGGGCCGCCCCCGCACGCCGTTGTGCGGGGGCGGCCCCTGGGGCCCCTCATCGGGTCCTGCCGCGGCCGACCGGAGCGACGGTGCAGGTCAGGGCAGGTCGCGGTCGGCCGCGGAGTGCTGGGACGCGGGCGGCTCAGCCCAGACGCGCGACGAGCGCGCGGTACTGCTCCCACAGCTCCTCGGGCGTGTGGTCACCGAAGGTGTTCAGGTGGTCGGGGACCAGGGCGGCCTCCTCGCGCCACACCTCCTTGTCGACCGTGAGCAGGAAGCGCAGGTCGGAGGCGGACAGGTCCAGGCCGTCGGTGTCCAGCGCGGCCTCGGTCGGCAGGATGCCGATCGGCGTCTCGACGCCCTCCGCCTTGCCCTCCAGGCGCTCGACGATCCACTTCAGCACGCGGCTGTTCTCGCCGAAGCCCGGCCAGACGAACTTGCCCTGGTCGTCCTTGCGGAACCAGTTCACGTAGTAGATCTTCGGCAGCTTGGACTGGTCCTTGTCCGCGCCGACCTCGATCCAGTGGCCCATGTAGTCGCCCATGTTGTAGCCGCAGAACGGCAGCATGGCGAACGGGTCGCGGCGCAGCTCGCCGACCTTGCCCTCGGCGGCGGCGGTCTTCTCGGAGGCGACGTTCGCGCCGAGGAACACGCCGTGGTTCCAGTCGAAGGACTCCGTCACCAGCGGCACGGCGCTGGCGCGGCGGCCGCCGAAGAGGATCGCCGAGATCGGCACGCCCCTGGGGTCCTCCCACTCCGGCGCGATGATCGGGCACTGGGCGGCGGGGGTGGTGAAGCGCGCGTTGGGGTGGGCGGCCGGGGTGCCCGAGGCGGGCGTCCAGTCGTTGCCCTTCCAGTCGGTCAGGTGGGCCGGGGTCTCCTCCGTCATGCCCTCCCACCACACGTCGTTGTCGTCGGTGAGGGCGACGTTGGTGAAGACGGAGTTGCCCCACAGCGTCTTCATCGCGTTGGCGTTGGTGTGCTCACCGGTGCCGGGCGCGACGCCGAAGAAGCCGGCCTCGGGGTTGATCGCGTACAGGCGGCCGTCCTCGCCGAACCGCATCCACGCGATGTCGTCGCCGATGGTCTCCACGCTCCAGCCGGAGATCGTCGGCTCCAGCATGGCGAGGTTGGTCTTGCCGCAGGCGCTCGGGAACGCGGCGGCGACGTACTTGGCCTCGCCGGTGGGCGGGGTGAGCTTGAGGATCAGCATGTGCTCGGCCAGCCAGCCCTCGTCGCGGGCCATGACGGAGGCGATGCGCAGGGCGTAGCACTTCTTGCCGAGCAGGGCGTTGCCGCCGTAGCCGGAGCCGTAGGACCAGATCTCGCGGTCCTCGGGGAAGTGCGAGATGTACTTGGTGGAGTTGCACGGCCAGGGGACGTCCTCCTGGCCCTGCTCCAGCGGGGCGCCGACGGTGTGGACGGCCTTGACGAAGAAGCCGTCGTCACCGAGTTCGTCGAGGACGGGCTGTCCCATGCGGGTCATGGTGCGCATGGACACGGCGACGTAGGCCGAGTCGGTGATCTCGACGCCGATCGCGGAGAGCGGGGAGCCGAGGGGGCCCATGCAGAACGGGACGACGTACATCGTCCGGCCCTTCATGGAGCCGCGGAAGACGCCGCCCTCGCCCCGGAAGATCTCCCGCATCTCGGCGGGGGCCTTCCAGTGGTTGGTGGGGCCGGCGTCCTCCTCCTTCGCGGAGCAGATGAACGTACGGTCCTCGACGCGGGCCACGTCGGAGGGGTCGGAGGCCGCGTAGTAGGAGTTGGGGCGCTTGATCGGGTCGAGTTTCCGGAAGGTGCCCTTCTCGACGAGCTCCCCGCACAGTCGCTCGTACTCGGCCTCGGATCCGTCGCACCAGACCACCCTGTCCGGCTGCGTGAGGTCCGCGATCTCGTCGACCCACGAGATCAGGTCCTTGTGGTTGGTCGGAAGGGCGGAGGGAGCCGCGATGTCGCGCGCCACGATTGCTCCTAAATGAGGGGTTTTTTGTCTTGTCGCCCCGTGGGGGCTGCGACCCGGATGCTTCGTAGCCGCTCATCCGGTGCCGACCGCACTCATTTGATCATCCGACGCAGGCGCCCATCTGTCCAGAGGGCCGCACAGGTGAGCAGGGTGAGGAATCCCACGGTCACCGCGGTTCTTTGCGTCCGCGTTGTCGACGGCTGAAGGACTTTTTGCGTTCGCCCGGATTTCCGGTGACGGCCCTGCCCGCACGGTGCGCTGATGCCTGACTTACGGGGACGTGGGTACCATGCGGCGCATGACTGCGTCCGCCTCCGACGCGCCCCTGGACACGCCGGCCGGTGGCCGCGGTCCGGCCGCGCTCTCCCTGCCCCATCCGGTCAAGCCGAAACTGCGCGGCTGGCTGCACCTCGGGATGTTCCCCGCCGTGCTGATAGCGGGGCTCGTGCTCACCGCCCTCGCCGACTCGCCCCGGGGCCGCATGGCCTGCGGCATCTACGTCCTCACCGCCTGCCTGCTCTTCGGGGTCAGCGCGCTCTACCACCGCGGCAACTGGGGCCCCCGCCTGAGCGGCCTGCTGCGCCGCCTCGACCACGCGAACATCTTCCTGATCATCGCGGGCACCTACACCCCGCTGACCCTGCTGCTCCTGCCCGGCGCCAAGGGCCAGTGGCTGCTCTGGGGCATCTGGTCGGCCGCCGCGGCAGGCATCGTCTTCCGCGTCTTCTGGGTCGGCGCCCCGCGCTGGCTCTACACCCCGTGCTACATCGCGATGGGCTGGGCGGCCGTCTTCTACCTGCCGGACTTCCTACGCACCGGCGGCATCGTGGTCATGGTCCTGGTCATCGCCGGCGGACTGCTCTACAGCGCGGGCGGCATCGTCTACGGCATCAAACGCCCCAACCCCTCCCCCCGCTGGTTCGGCTTCCACGAGGTCTTCCACTCCTTCACGCTGGCCGCCTTCGCCGTGCACTACGTGTGCATCTCCCTCGTCGCCTACCAGCACGCGTAGCCGCCGGAGCCGCTGCCCCGGGGCGGCCGCGGCCGGCTCCGGTGCCGGACAATGGCCCCATGACGGCCGCACAGTCCCCCTCCCCTTCCGCCGCCCCCGGCTCCCCCGCCGGCCCCCCGCTCGGCCTGCGGGAACGGAAGAAGATCAAGACCCGCGAGACGATCCGCGCGGCCACGTACGCGCTCGTGCGCGAGCAGGGGTACGACGCCACCACGACCGAGCAGATCGCCGAGCGGGCGGAGGTCTCGCCCTCCACCGTCTGCCGGTACTTCCCCACCAAGGAGGACATCGTCCTCACCGACGAGTGGGACCCGCTCCTCGCAAACGCCCTGCGCGCCCGGCCCGCCGGCGAACCGTGGACGCGCTCCGTCCGCGAGGTGCTGCGCCAGGCCGTGGACCGGGGCATGGCCGACGACCCGGAGGCGTCGCGGCTGCGCACCCGGCTGATGGTCGAGGTGCCGGCGGTGCGCGCCCGGATGAGGGAGAGCATGTCGGTCACCGGCCGGCTGCTCCGCGCCGCCGTCGCCGAGCGCACCGGCCGCGACCCGGAGAGCCTCGAAGTGCGGGCCTGGGCCATGTCCCTCCTCGGAGCGCTGATGGAGACCACCCTGTTCTGGGCGGAGAGGGGCCACCGCGACGACCTCGCCGGCCTCGTCGACCGCACCCTCACCGTCCTCGAACACGGCCTGCCCGCCGAGAACACCTGAGGCGCACGCGCCCGGCCGTGCCATCCTGACCGGGTGAACGGTCCCGAGATCCACGTCGAATTCGCGCCCGGCCTGCAGGTCTTCGTCCCGCACACCCGCCGCCGGGGCGCCACCGCCGTCGTCACCGACGGCGTCTCGTCGCTCGGCCACGTCGTGGAGTCCCTCGGCGTCCCGCTGACCGAGGTCGGCACGCTGGTCGTGGACGGCCGCGAGGTGCCCGTGTCGCACGTCCCGCGGGCGGACGAGACCGTACAGGTACGCGCCGTCCAGCGCCCCCAGCAGGTCCCCGGCGCGCCCCTGCGCTTCCTCCTCGATGTGCACCTGGGCACCCTCGCCCGCCGCCTGCGCCTGCTCGGCGTCGACACGGCGTACGAATCGACGGACATCGGCGACCCGGCCCTCGCCGCGCGCTCGGCGGCCGAGAAGCGGGTCCTGCTCAGCCGCGACCGGGGCCTGCTGCGCCGCCGCGAACTGTGGGCCGGCGCGTTCGTCTACAGCACCCGCCCCGACGACCAGCTCCGCGACGTCCTCGGCCGCTTCCACCCCGAGCTGCGGCCCTGGACGCGCTGCACCGCCTGCAACGGCCTGCTGAGGCAGGCCACCAAGGACGAGGTGGCCGACCAGCTGGAGCACGGCACCCAGCGCACGTACGACGTCTTCGCCCGGTGCCGCGCCTGCGGCCGCGCCTACTGGAAGGGCGCCCACCACGACCAGCTGGAGGCGATCGTGGAACAGGCGATGAGTATGCGCGCGCAGGGAAGTTGAGTACGCGGACCGATCAGCGGGGCGGCCCGGCCCGGTTTGCTGGAGCCATGACAGCGACGACGCGGAACGCGGCAGCCAGGGAGCCCGGACACAACAGCACGGTGTGGGCCGCCGTGGGACTGGGCCTGCTCCTGCCCATGGTCATCGGCTGCTGGCTGCTCGCCCTGTCCACCCAGCACGGCACGCAGTGCGTGATGTACGGCGACTACTACCAGGACTGCCACCAGGGTTCGGGAGACGTTCTCTACGGCTTCTTCTTCGCCTCCGTGGCCGCCGGGGTGAGCGCGCTGGTGCTCCCCCGCCGGTGGGCGTCCGCCCGCGCCGGGGCCGCCGCACTCCAGTGGGCCGCCCAGGCACTGCTGGCGTTCCTCATCCTCGCCTTCAACTCCTGACGCGCGCCCCTCACTCGCTCAGCGCGGCGCGCAGCCGGGCCGGGTCGGTGGTCGGGGCGTCGCAGGTGAAGTTGCGGCAGACGTAGGCGGCGGGCTCCCCGTTCACCAGGGGGCGGTCGGCGAGCAGCGGGAACTCGTCGCTGCCCGCGGTGCCGTAGGCGACGACGGCGCCGGGGGCGGGGGCCAGAAGTGCCGTGCGGTGCAGGGCCCGTGCCCGCTCGTCGGCCAGGGCTGGGCCGACGACGGCGACCTCGCGCGGGCCGTCGAACGCGGCCTCGGCGACGGCCAGACCCCAGCCGATGAAGCGCGGCACGCGCGGGCCGAGCGCCCGGACCACGCCCAGCGCCCGTTCCGCCGCGGTGCGGTGGGGCTGGGAGCCGGTATGGGCGGCGTAGGCGAGCAGGGCGCCCGCCGCGGCCGTCCAGCCGGACGGGGCGGCGTTGTCGGTGGGGTCCTGGGGGCGGCGGATCAGCTTCTCGGCGTCGGCGGCGGTGTCGTAGAGGGAGCCGGACTCCGCGTCGGTGAAGCGGGTCAGGACGTGGTCGAGGAGCAGACCCGCGAAGTCGAGCCAGACGCCCTCGCCGGTGACCGCGGCGAGCGCGAGGAAGCCCTCGGCGACGTCCGCGTAGTCCTCCAGCACCCCGGCGTTCGCCCCGGCCCGCCCGTCCCTGCTGGTGCGCCCCAGCGCGGCGTGCTCGTCCATGTGCAGCCGTACGAGCAGGTCGGCGGCGCCGAGCGCGGCCTCCACCAGGTCGGGGCGGTCGAAGTAGGCGCCGGTCTCGGCGAGGGCGGCGATCGCCAGACCGTTCCATGCGGCGACGACCTTGTCGTCCCGGCCGGGGGCGGGCCGGACGGCGCGCGCCTCGAACAGCCGGCGGCGGATCGCGTCGATGCGCGCCGCGTCGTGGACGCCCTCGCGCACCGGCAGCTGGAGGACGGAGGCCCCCTGCTCGAAGGTGCCCTCCTCGGTGACTCCGAAGTACTGGGCGGCGAGTTCGGCGTCCTCGGCGCCGAGCACCTCGCGCAACTGCTCGGGCGTCCAGACGTAGTAGGCGCCCTCCACGTGCCCGCCGGTGCCGTCGTCGCTGTCGGCGTCCAGCGCGGAGGCGAACCCGCCCTGCTCCGTGCGCAGTTCACGGACCATGAAGTCGGCGGTCTCCAGGGCCACGCGGCGGGCCAGCTCCGAGCCGGTGGTGCGCCACAGGTGGGCGTAGACCCGGCAGAGCAGCGCGTTGTCGTACAGCATCTTCTCGAAGTGCGGCACGGCCCAGTCGCGGTCCACGGAGTAGCGGGCGAAGCCCCCGCCGAGCTGGTCGTAGATGCCGCCGCGGGCCATCCGCTCACAGGTGTCCCGGGCCATCTGCAGGGCGCCCTCGGAGCCGGTGCGGGCGTGGTGGCGCAGCAGGAACTCCAGCACCATGGACGGCGGGAACTTGGGCGCCCCGCCGAACCCGCCGCGCTGCGGATCGTACTCACGGGTCAGCGCGAGCAGCGCCTGCCCCAGCTCCTCGCCGCCCGGTGTCCGCGTACCGCCGTAGTCGATCTCCCGCTGGGCCAGGTCCCGGACGATCTTCCCGGCGACGTCGGTGACCTCCTCGCGGCGGGTCTCCCAGGCCTGCTGGACACCCTGGAGCACCTGCCGGAAGGAGGGCATGCCCTGCCGGGGCGCGGGCGGGAAGTAGGTGCCGAAGTAGAACGGTTCGGCCTCGGGTGTCAGGAACACGGTCATCGGCCAGCCGCCCTGCCCGGTGGCCGCCTGCACCGCCTCCATGTAGACGGCGTCGACGTCGGGCCGCTCCTCCCGGTCGACCTTGACGCTGACGAAGTGCTCGTTGAGGTAGTCGGCGACTGCTTCGTCCTCGAAGCTTTCCGCTGCGAGGACATGGCACCAATGGCAGCTCGAATAGCCGACGCTCAGGTGCACGGGCACACCACGCCGCCGCGCCTCCTCGAACGCTTCCGACGACCAGGGCCACCAGTCGACGGGGTTGTCGGCGTGCTGGAGGAGATAGGGGGAGGTTTCCTGAGCCAGGCGATTCGGCATGGTCCCATCCTGCCTGACGGGGGCGACAGATCGCAGAACGACCTGCGCGTCGTCCCCCGGAGACCCCGTCGTCGCCGCCCGGCCCGCTCAGCGCCGGACGGGGGCGAGCCGGGAAAAGTCCCAGGCCTGCTTTCCCTTCACGCCGGGCCGGACGATGCAGTGCACCAGGACTGATCCGGCGATCTGCCGCCTCTCCGTCAGCTCGCCGGACTTCCAGCGTCCACGCATCTCCTGCGTCAAGCTCGGCCCTGCCGGTGATCCGGAGAACAGAAGTCGCTCAAGAGCCTCATCCGCCAGTGGACCACTGATGCTGCACCGCTGACAGGACCGGCACGAGTAGACGTAGGGGCTTTGGCGGCTCCTGCCCTTCTGCGCGGCCCAGGGCGCCGCGGCACAGCGTGCCATCGGTCCGTTGCGCACCGCAGCGCAGGAAGCCGGTGGCCAGGTGCCGTGGAGCGGGGCGCCCCCCGCCTTTGCATCGGGGAGTCCCGCTCCCCCTGTGCGGGTACGAACTGCCGGGGGAGAACGTCGCACACACCGCCTGCCACCGGTGCGGCGCCACGATGGGCTCCCAGCACCCCAGTACGGGTTCTCCCGTCTCCGGCGTCAGCAACAGACGTCTGCTGTTGGACCGGTGTCCGCACACCCTGGGGGCCGTGATGATCTGTGTGACGGTCTGCGCATTGGGCTGCCGCCCCGGGTTCCTGTGACGCCGAGGCCGCACCAGTCGCGGGCGATCGCCCGGACCGCCTTTCCGGCGACGCGCTCGCCGATCGCCTGCTCGACCAACGCCGCCTCCTGAGAGTGCCGGGTGATCCTGTCCTCCTGCCGTCCGAAGGGCCGCGGCCCGCTGTGCGGCACGCCCTCGACGGCACGGGCCCCATGCCAGTTCAGCACCCGCTCGCTCCTGAGCCGCGTCTCCATGACCGCCGCCTCCAGCGACCTCACTGCCTGCAGCAGGCCTTCCTGCGTGTACGGATCCCGGAAACCCGCCGGATCGAGGTACACCCGGCCGGGTCTGCTTGTCAGCGCGGCGAAGAATCGGGCCAGGGCCCTTCTGGTGGATCTCCGCGAGGGAAGAAGCGGCGTTCGGTGCGTGCTCTGGGGGTCCCCCCTGCTCGAAGAGCTTGGGGGAGTGCCGCGTGGGAGCCCTCGCAGCGGAGCTACTTGGGCTTGCGCGCGGTGCGGCGAAAGTGCGTGCCGGGCGTCGCGACGCTGCGGAGATCCACCAGAAGGGCCCTAGGTCCTCGGGACGTCGCTACAGGCGATCGTCGGCAACGCAGACGACTCCGTGTACGTCCCGACCCTCGGCCGTGCGCCCCCGCACCAGATCCTCGAGCAACCGATCGAACGCGGGCCGCACCACGCCTTCCTTGGACGCGGTGCGCCCGTTGTCGACGTAGGTGGCCACCACCCGGCAGCCGTGCTCGTGTGCGGTGCGCTCATCGATCCGCAGCTGAGGGCGGACTCCGTGGCCGTTCCTTTGCCGGAAATCCTCGGATGTCCGGGCGTGGGACGCGACATTGAGGAGTTCGCTTTGCCAGTGCGTATGAACGTCGTTCATGTTCCCCCTTCCGACCACCAGATCGACGTTCACAAAAACGAGCGAGTCTTACGAAAGTCACGACAACGGCGCCAGTGATCGCCACCCCCTCGCGCCGGCGCGCCGCTCGAAGGACACTCGTAGGCGAAGGAGTTGCCGCCGGAGGGGGACGGGACATGCGGGACGCTCATCGGGCGGAGGCCGAACGGCTGCTGGGCCGGGCCGTGGAGGAGGAGGTGCGCCGGTCGGGCGGGCGTGTGGACGGCGGCGTCCTGCTCTCGCGCGCCAAGGCCGCGCTGGACTCCCTCGCCCGGCCCGCGCAGGAGGAGTACGAGGCGTACACCCGGGCGCTGGACGAGGCGGCGGCCGGGCAGCTGACCTTCGCGCAGCGCTACGCGCGCGAAGGGGCCGGAACACCCCTGATGGTCTCGGTCGTTGCCGCGCTCGCCGCCGCCGTGGGCGACCTGGCGCTCGGCACCGGGGCGGGCACCGCCCTCGGCGCGGGTGCCGTCGCCGGCGTGGCGGGCGCCGCCGCCACCGTCGTCAAGGTGAGCGCCACCCATCTGCCCGCCGCCCACCGGCGGGCGGGCGCGGCCGGTCAGCCCGGTGGCCCCGAGCAGCTGCGGCTGCAGTGGCTCACCGCCCTGGAGGTGCGCGGCATCCGGCCGTTCCTGGACCAGCAGCGCGTGCTCACCGCCTCCGCCGCGCCGAAGAAGGCGGCGCCCCGGCTGCGCGGCACGGACAAGAGCGCGGCGGCCCGCCGGCGCAGCGTGCTGGAGCAGTCCTTCGGCCAACTACCGCAGCCGGACGGCATGTTCGCCGGGCGTCGGCAGGAGCTGGCGCGGATTGGGCAGTGGGTGCAGGCGGCCCGCGCCCACACCGAGACCCGGCCGACGGTCGTCGTGCTGCACGGCGCGCCCGGCTCCGGACGCTCCACCCTCGCCGTGCGCGCGGCGCACGAGCTGCGCGACCAGTTCCGCGGCGCGGTCGTCGTCGACCTGCGCGGCGACAGCGCGGACGAACCGCCGCTGTCGACCCGCGACGCGCTGCTGCACCTGCTGAACCGGCTCGGAGCGCCCCGCGAGCAGCTCCTGTTCCGCGACCGTTCCTCCCCCGACCAGCAGGTCAAACGGCTGGGCGAGCTGTACGACCAGCATCTGACGGGCCTGCCGGTGACCATCGTGCTGGACGACGCCCCGGACGCCGGACAGGTGCGGGCCCTGGTGCCCGAGCGCTCCGACGGCCTGGTCCTGGTCACCGCCCGCACCCCGCTGGAACTGCCCGCCGACCTGCCGGCCTGGGTGTACCAGCTGCCGGTCGAGGCCCTGGACGAGGCGGGCGCCGAGGAACTGCTGGGCGCCGCCGCCGAGGACACCTCCGGGCCCTACGACGCGGAGTCGGCCGAGCGGATCCACGCGCTGTGCGGCGGACTGCCGCTGGCGCTGCGGATCGCGGGCTCCGCCCTCGGCCCGCGCTCGCCGCGCCGGCTGGCCACCGACCTCGCGGCGTACGGCCCGGTCGACCCGGTCGAACGGGCCCTGTGGCTGCGCTACACCGACCAGGCGGAACCCGCCCGCCGGCTGCTGCGCCGGCTCGCCCTGGCGGGACGCGCCTCACTGGGCGCCGCGGCGGCGGCAGCTCTGCTGGCCACGGACGAGGCCGAGGCGACCCGGCACCTGACGGCCCTGGCCCGCGCCGGTCTGATCGACCACGTGCGGGGCAGCCGCTACCGGCTGCACGACCTGGTACGGGCCTTCGCCCACGCCCGGCTGCTGGACGAGGAGGACCCCGCCGAGCGCACGGCCGCGCAGGAGCGGCTGATCGGGAACTACGCCGAGCTGGCCGACTCCGTGCTGCGCCTGGTCGACGGCAACAACTCGACCCGCTCGGACCGCTTCAGCCCGCACGGCTTCACCTCCCTCGACGAGGCGCTGCGCTGGCTGGACGACGAGTCCAGCTTCATCACGGCGGCCCTGCGGCACGCCGAGGAAGTGGACCAGGCCGCCGTCCTCAACCTGCTGGGCGCGCTGTGCGACTACTGCCTGCTGCGCGGCGACCTGTACCGGCTGGGCGAGATCAGCGAGCTGACCCAGGCCGTCGACCAGGGGCTGCTCGTCCGCTCGGTGCAGTGGCGCACCGGTATCGCGGCCCGGCAGCTGGGCGAACTGGACCAGGCCCGCGCCACGCTCGCCTCGGTCGTCGACCTGTACCGGGAGGCGCACCACGAGGCGGGTGCGGCCCGCGCGCTGAACTCGCTCGGCATCACGCTGCACCACCAGGGCAACCTGGGCGAGGCCGCGGCCCGGCTGCGCGAGGCCCTGGCGCTGCAGGACGTGCCGCAGCTGGCCACCGACCGGGCGTGGACGATGCACGCGCTGGCGGCGGTGGAGCGCGACCGGGGCAATCTCGCCGAGGCGCTGGACCTGCTGACGCGTTCCCTGGTGCTGCACCGCGAGGGCGGCTCGCTGCACGGCGAGGCGTGGGCCCACTTCCAGCTGGGCCAGCTCGCGCTGCGCCAGGGCGACGTGGAGCGCGCCGAGACGAACCTGCGCGAGGCCCTGGAGCGCTACGGCCGCACCCGCGACGCCCGCGGCGAGGCCTGGGCGCTGACCCAGCTGGCCCGCGCCCGGCTGCTGGCCGGGGAGAGGGCCGAGGCGGTGGAGGCGCTGCGCGGGGCGGCCGCCCGGCACCGCGACAACGAGGACGCCCGCGGCGAGGCATGGACGCTGTACTACCTGGGGCAGGCGCTGGAGGAGACCGGCGGCCTGGACCATGCGGTGCGCGAGCTGGAACGGGCCCGCACGATGTTCTCCCGGATGCGCGACGTCTACGGCCTGGCCTGCGCCCGCCACCACTCGGCCCGGGTGACCCGCGACCAGCGGGCGGCGCAGACCGGCTCGCTGCGCAACTCGGGTTTCGCCCGCCAGCTCCTGGTCGACGCCCGCGCCGACTTCCAGCGCATCGGCGTGGCGCACGGCGAGGCCTGGACCTGCCTGGAGCTGGCTGTGGTCGACGCGGGCAACGCCCGCACGCCGCAGGCCCTCGCCCTGTGCGACGAGGCGCTGGCCCTGTTCGCCTCCTACGGTGACCGGCGCGGCGAGGACTGGGCGCGCTTCCTGCGCTGCACGCTGCTGCCGTACGCGGCGCCCGGCGGCGTGGAGGTCGGCACGGCGGTCGCCCAGGAGGACCTGGCCGCCCTGGCCCGAGCCGGGCACCCGCTGCGGGACCGGAAGCTGGAGGGCTACGTCGAGGCGTACCGGCTCGTCCTGGAACGCGGTGTGAGCCTGGAGGCGGGCTGGCAGGCGTGGCGCCTGGGCATGGTCCCGGACCGGCACGCCCGCGAGGTGATGGGGGTGGAGGCGGCCCCGGCGCGGGGGTGAGGGGGAAGCGCGCGGCGGGTGCGCGGGCATGCCTCAGGGTGATCGCGCCCACCGGGAGCGGTGGCGCGATCACCCTGGGACGGACGCGCGGCCGTGACGCCGACGCGCAGGTCCCTGGCCGGCTAGCCCTTGGAGGGGTGGGCCCGGCCCGGGCCGCCTGCGCCCTTGCCGGGCTGGTTGCCGTCGGCGTCCGCGGACTCCTTGAAGTCCACCTTGCCCATGTGGCGGTTCATGGACTTCATCAGGAACCACACCGCCAGGGCCATCACCGCGAAGACGATGAAACCGAGGACGCCGGGGGTGACCTTGTTCTTGTCGAACTCGGCCAGGGTGACCAGATGCGTCGTTGCCAGGCTCGCGCTTGCGCTCATGTCAGGCATTCTCCCTCAGGGCTACCGGACGCCCGCAAAGAGGTCGTCCTCGGGCAGCGAGGTGTCCACGAGCGACTTCGCCAGCTCGTACTCCTCGGTCGGCCAGACCTCCTTCTGGATGTCCATCGGCACCCGGAACCAGCCGCCGTCGGGGTCGATCTGCGTGGCGTGGGCGATCAGCGCCTTGTCGCGGGTCTCGAAGAAGTCCGCGCAGGGAACGTGCGTGGTCAGCGTGCGGTCCTTGTGACCGGACTTCTCCCAGCGCTCCAGCCACTCGCCGTAGGGGGACTCCAGGCCCCGGTCGAGCAGGGCCTTGTGCAGTGCCTCGGTGCGCGCGCGGTTGAAGCCCTGGTTGTAGTACAGCTTCACCGGCCGGTACGCCGGGCCGTACTCCTCCTCCGGGTACTTCTCGGTGTCCGTCGCGCCCTCGAACGCCACCATCGAGATCTTGTGGGTCATGATGTGGTCGGGGTGCGGGTAGCCGCCGTTCTCGTCGTAGGTGGTGATCACCTGCGGGCGGAAGGAACGGATCTGGCGCACCAGCTCGCCGGCCGCCTTGTCGACGTCCTCCAGGGCGAAACAGCCCTCGGGCAGCGGCGGCAGCGGGTCGCCCTCGGGCAGGCCGGAGTCGACGAAGCCGAGCCACTCCTGCTTGACGCCGAGGATCTCGCGGGCCTCGTCCATCTCCTTCTTGCGCACTTCGTGGATGTGCTCCTCGATGTACGTGTCGCCCTGGAGCTTGGGGTTGAGGATGGAGCCGCGCTCTCCGCCCGTGCAGGTCACCACCAGCACGTCCACCCCCTCGGACACGTACTTCGCCATGGTGGCCGCGCCCTTGCTCGACTCGTCGTCGGGGTGCGCGTGCACGGCCATCAGTCGCAGCTGGTCAGTCAAGGCTCAATCCTCAAGGTCAAGTCGGTGCCCTGTGTCGCCGGGCGTTCCATGGCCGCCGCCACGGTGCCTCGTCGTTCCGGGGTGGCGGCCGAGCCGCGGTCCCGGGCTTCTATAGTGACCGAATCGGGGGGCGAATAATTCCGGAGCCCGCTCCGGGCCCCTCACGGGACGTCCGTCCCGCCCCCTGCCGAGAGGACGATCATGAGTACGGCGAGCACCCGGCTGCCCGAGGGCCGCTACGGCCGCTCCCCGGACGAACGCGCCGACCACAAACTCAAGATCGCCGGTGCCGTCCTGGGCGCCCTCCTCCTCGTCCTGATCGGTTACTTCGCCTACCACTACGTCGGGCAGAACAAGATCAGCGCGCAGGTCGTCTCGTTCGAGGCGTCGGACGACGCGGTGCAGATCCATCTGGAGGTGCACAAGGACGCCGACGCGCGCGGCTACTGCACGCTGCGCTCCCAGGCGGCCGACGGCACCGAGGTGGGCCGGGCCGACTTCCGCTTCGACCAGCACGCCAAGCAGGTCGACAAGGTCCTCACCCTGCGCACGACGGCCCGGGGGACGACCGGCGAGCTGCTGGGCTGCCACGCCGGCTGACGCCGGGCGCGGCGTCCGGTGCGCCGGTCGGCTGGGCGTCTGAAGCGCCGGTCGGCGGGGCCACGCCCGGCAACGCCACCGCGCCAGGTGGAATACGCAGGCGCTGACCTGCGTTGACGCACATTAGATGGCTTATGTCCTCCCCCTTTCGCCGCTGAATTGTTAGGCTCGTGGTTTCGCCCATCCATGAGGGACCATTCTTCTGGGTAGGGCGATGCTTTGTATTCCCAGTACCGACGAGGAGCACCTGTGACCCAGACCAGCGAGAACGTCACCTGGCTGACCCAGGAGGCGTACAACAAGCTCAAGGACGAGCTTGAGTACCTTACTGGTCCTGCGCGCACCGAGATCGCCGCCAAGATCGCGGCCGCGCGTGAGGAGGGCGACCTGCGCGAGAACGGTGGGTACCACGCGGCCAAGGAGGAGCAGGGCAAGCAGGAGCTCCGTGTGCGCCAGCTGACCCAGCTCCTTGAGAACGCCCAGGTCGGCGAGGCTCCGGCCTCCGCGGACGGCGCGGTCGCGCCGGGCATGGTCGTCACGATCGCCTTCGACGGGGACGAGGACGACACGCTGACCTTCCTGCTGGCCTCCCGCGAATACGCGAGCGCCGACATCGAGACCTACTCTCCCCAGTCGCCCCTCGGCTCCGGCGTGATCGGCCACAAGGTCGGCGAGGACGCGGAGTACGAGCTGCCGAACGGCAAGAAGGCTTCGGTGACGATCCTCAAGGCCGACCCGTACAACGCCTGAACCCCGCCCTGCCTGACGGGCAGGGCCTGAGCCCCCGCCGCCCCTCACCGGGCGCCGGGGGCTCCGTCACGTTCCGGGGCGCCGGATTCAGACCGTGGCCGAGCGGTACTTGCGCACCGCCCAGGTCCGGAAGACGAGGATGATCAGGGCCGAGTAGATCAACGAGGCCCACACCGGGTGCTCCATGGGCCAGGCCGTCGAGTGCGACTGCCCCGGGTTGCCGAAGAGCACGCGGCACGCCTGGACGGTCGCACTGAACGGGTTCCACTCGGCTATGTGCCGCAGCCACGGCGTCATCCGGCCGGAATCCACGAACGCGTTCGAGATGAACGTCACCGGGAAGAGCCACACCAGTCCACCGGAGGTGGCCGCCTCGGGCGTGCGCACCGACAGGCCGATCAGGGCGCCGATCCAGGTGAAGGCGTACCCGAGCAGGAGCAGCAGACCGAAGGCGGCGAGCACCCGGCCGGCGTTCGTGCCGTGCTCCGAGCCGACGCGCCAGCCGACCAGCAGGGCGACGACGGCGAGGACGAGCAGGGTGAGCGCCGTCTGCACCAGGTCGGCCAGGGTGCGCCCGGTCAGGACCGCACCCCGCGCCATGGGCAGCGAGCGGAAGCGGTCGATGAGGCCCTTGTGCATGTCGTCGGCGATGCCCGCGCCGGAACTGGCGGTGGCGAACGTGACGGTCTGCGCGAAGATGCCGGCCATCAGGAAGTTCTTGTAGGTGCCGGGGTCGGTGGTCCCGCCTATCGTCATGGAACCGCCGAACACGTAGGTGAACAGCACCACGAACATGATCGGCTGGATGAGCCCGAAGATCACCACCTCGGGAATCCTGGACATCCGGATCAGGTTCCGCTGGGCGACCACGAGGGAGTCGCGGACGGACCGGGTCAGGGCGTTGCCCGGCGCGAGGGTCCGCGCCGTGTCGGTGACGGCACTCACTTGACGGTCTCCTTCTTGCGCCCGTTGTCCTTCGCCGCGGCGCCGCTCGCCCCGGCCTCGCCGGTCGCGCCGTCCTTCTCCTTCGCGGCGTGGCCTGTCAGGGAGAGGAAGACGTCGTCCAGGGTGGGGCGGCGCAGACCGACGTCGTCGATCTCGATCCCGCGGGAGTCCAGTTCGCGGATGACCTCGGCCAGCAGCTTGGCGCCGCCCGAGACGGGCACGGTGAGTTTGCGGGTGTGTTTCTCGACGGTGGTCTCGCCCTTGCCGAAGCCGCCCAGCACCTCGGCGGCGGTGGTGATGTGCTCGCGCTCGCGCACCACGACCTCGACGCGCTCGCCGCCGGTGCGGGCCTTGAGCTGGTCGGAGGTGCCGCGGGCGATGACCCGGCCGTGGTCGACCACGGCTATCTCGTGCGCGAGGTGGTCGGCCTCCTCCAGGTACTGCGTGGTCAGCAGCAGGGTCGTACCGCCGGAGACCAGTTCTTTGATGACCTCCCACAACTGCTGGCGGTTGCGGGGGTCGAGGCCGGTGGTCGGCTCGTCCATGAACATCACCGGCGGGGCGACCACGAGCGCCGCCGCGAGGTCGAGCCTGCGGCGCATGCCGCCGGAGTAGGTCTTCGCGGGCCGGTCGGCCGCCTCGGCGAGGCGGAACTGCTCCAGCAGCTCCTGGGCGCGGGCCTTCGCGGCCCTGGCCCGCATCTGGTAGAGCCGGCCGACCATCTGGAGGTTCTCGCGGCCGGTCAGGTACTCGTCGACCGCGGCGAACTGGCCGGACAGGCCGATCGAGCGGCGTACCTCGTCGGGCTGCCGGAGCACGTCGATGCCCGCGACGACGGCTTTGCCGCTGTCGGGCCGCAGCAGCGTGGTCAGACAGCGGACGGTGGTGGTCTTACCCGCGCCGTTCGGTCCGAGCAGTCCGAGCACGGTGCCCTCGGGGACGTCGAGGTCGACGCCGTCCAGAGCCCTTACGTCACCGAAGGTCTTCACGAGGCCTTCGGCGTAGATGGCGCCTGGCATGTGAGTCTCCACGTCATCAGTGGTGGTCAGGAGTGGTCCGAGCCGTTCACACCATAACGCGATGTATCGCGTTCCTCAATGCATTTCACCGAACGAGTGACGGAGAGGAATCGGAGCCGCGCGTTCCGCCGGGACGGCTCAGGCGATGACCGTGTAACCGGCCTCGCGCAGGGCCTGGCCGACCTCGGCGCAGTGCGCCGGCCCCTTCGTCTCCAGGTGGAGCTCGACCTCCGCCTCCGTGAGCCCGAGCCGCGGGTCGGTCCGTACGTGACTCACATCGAGAACATTGGCATCCACCACTGACAACACCCCGAGCAGCGTGGCCAGAGCCCCGGGACGGTCCGTCAGGCGCAGCCGGACGGCCAGGTAGCGGCCCTGGGCCGCCATGCCGTGCCGCAGGACGCGCTGGAGCAGCACCGGATCGACGTTGCCACCGGAGAGCACCGCCACGACCGGCCCCGCCAAGGCCTCCTCGGCCCCCTCGGCCCCCTCCGCGCCGAGCAGCGCCGCCACCGGGCTCGCGCCGGCCGGCTCCACCACCAGCTTGGCCCGCTCCAGGCACAGCAGCAGCGCGGCCGAGAGCTGGTCCTCGCCGACCGTGCGCACTTCGTCCACCAGTTCGGAGACGATCCCGAACGGCACGTCACCCGGCCGCCCGACCCTGATCCCGTCGGCCATCGTCGTCGGGTTCCCGATCGCCACCGGCCGCCCCGCGGCCAGCGAGGGCGGGTACGCGGCCGAGCCCGCCGCCTGCACCCCGATGATCCGCACGTCCGGCCGCAGCGCCTTCACCGCCACCGCGATCCCGGCCGCGAGCCCGCCGCCGCCGATGCCGACGACGATCGTGCGCACCTGCGGGCACTGCTCCAGGATCTCGAGCCCCACCGTGCCCTGCCCCGCGATCACGTCCGGGTGATCGAAGGGGTGGATGAAGACCGCGCCGGTCTCGGCCGCGTACTCCTGCGCGGCGGCCAGCGTCTCGTCGACCACCTGGCCGTGCAGGCGCACCTCCGCGCCGTACCCCTCGGTCGCACTGATCTTCGGCAGCGGGGCGCCCTTCGGCATGAACACGGTGGCGTGCACCCCGAGCAGCGCCGAGGCGAGGGCGACGCCCTGCGCGTGGTTGCCCGCGCTCGCGGCCACCACCCCCGCGGCGCGCTCCTCCGGGAGCAGGCCGGCGATCCGGACGTAGGCGCCGCGCAGCTTGAACGAACCCGTGCGCTGGAGGTTCTCGCACTTGAGGAAGACCGGCGCGCCCGCCAGCTCGGACAGGTGCCTGCTGCTCTCCATCGCGGTCACCCGCGCCACGCCGGAGAGCATCTTCTGGGCACCCCGCACGTCGTCCAGCGTGACGGGCGGGAAGGACTCAGCCGTGCCGTAGCTCATGATTCGAGTCTCGCAGTTCACGGCCGCGGCACGCCGGTGTGACCAACCTGCGAGACCGGTTTGCGCAGCGCCGGTACGCCCCGGCGCCCGGCCGCGTACCCTGTCCCCCAACCCAGCAGCCCGTCAGAAGTGAGCCTCCGGCCATGCCCACAACACCCGAAATGTCGATGGACATGACGACCGTCGGTGACACCGGTCTCCTCGAAACCCTCCAGCATGAGGTGGCGCTGTTCGCCCGCCGTGCGGAACAGACCCGGCTCGGCGGGGTGGGGCAGGTGCGCAACTCCATGGACCGGGCTGCCTACCTGCTGCTCAACCGCCTCGACAAGGAAGGCCCGATGGGCGTCAAGGCGCTCGCAGGCAGCATGGGCATCGACTCCTCCACCGTCACCCGGCAGGTGGCGCCGCTCGTCGACACCGGGCTCGTCAAGCGCACCTCGCACCCCGAGGACGGGCGGGCCGTGGTGCTGCAGCTCTCCCCGCGCGGGCTGACGCGGCTGGAGGAGGTGCGTACGTCCAGGCGCCGGCTGATGGCCGAGCTGACCGAGGACTGGACGCCCGAGGAGCGTGCGACGTTCTGCTCCTTGCTGACCCGCTTCAACAGCGCCCTCTCCGGCCGCCAGTCGCCGCAGGGCGGCACGGCCCGGGAGGCAGGGCCGGCGTCCTGACCCCCGGGCGCACGGACGGCACGGCGTGCCACCTGGCGTGCCGACCGCCGCGCCCGGCGCGGGCCGTGGCCGAGGCCCCTCCCGTCCCCCCGGACCGGCCCGATGCCACATGCCGCCTGCGCGGCTCTTGACCGGCGGGCCGCCCCTGGCCTGATATGAGACCCGGGGGCCGGTCGCACCGGTTTCGCGTCCCGTCGCACGGGCACCGGGCCCCGTCTTCCGACGATCGCCCTTGGCAGGAGGCGCGGTGCGAGAACGGCAGGCGTCGCACGGCGCGCGCCGGGTCCGGGAGTTCGAGGCGTTCGTCGCGGGCGCGGCGGGGCGGCTGCTGCATGCCGCCACTCTGCTCACCGCGGAGGCCCCGGACGACAACCCGCGCGCGCGGCGGCTGCTGACGCTGGCCCTCGCGCACACGTACGCGCGCTGGGACCGGTTGCGCGGCGAGGACCCCTACGAACGCGCCCGCCAGACGCTGGCCGTCCGGTTCGCCCGCGAGGCGTGGCACCAGCACGGCGTACGGGGCCGCGCCCGCCCCGCGCCGCCCGGCGCCCTGGCCGCCCTGACGCCGCAGGAGCGGCTGGTCATCGTCCTCAGGCTGTACGAGGGCGTCGCCGAGGAGCAGGCGGCCGCTCTGCTGGGCCTGCCCATCGAACGGGTCCGGGTCATCTGCGACCGGTCGATCGCCGCGCTCACCCACGCACCCGCGCGCGGCGCCCCTGCCGGAGACGGCCCGAAGGTGGCTCCTTCGTAGTCGGCGCGGGGCCGGTCGGCATCACGGGCACGACGGAGACCCAACGGGGGCTGAAGTGAACAGAGTGGAGCGTGAGTCGGCGGTACGGCGGATCCTGGAGCAGACGCCGCCCCAGGTGCCCACCGAGCTGTATGACGATGCCGTACGCCGCGGGGGCCGTATGCTGCGCCGCCGCACGCTCGCCCGCCGCGCGCTGTGGCTGCTGCTGTGTGCCGCGGCCGTGGCCTTCGTGGTGTGGGCGCTGACGGTACGCCCGTGGGCGGTGCCGCCGTCGCAGACGACCCCGCCCGTGACGGGCTGGTGAGGCCGGCCCCGGCTGCCCGGTCCGGCTGCCCGGCCTGACTAGTGCTGCGGCCGGAAGGGTTCACCGGCTCGCGACGCCCGGCACGGCGCCTCGCCGCGTTGTCGCACCACCCGAGTACGTCCAGTACGCGGGTAATGCTCCGCCTTGCGATGCACCGCACCGGACGCCGCGAGCTTCCGGCAAACCCTTCCGGCCACAGCACTAGCCGAGGGCCTGCTGCAGGTCTTCCAGCAGGTCGTCGACGTTCTCGATGCCGACGGAGAGACGGACCAGGTCCGCGGGGACCTCCAGGGCGGAGCCCGCCGCGGAGGCGTGGGTCATGCGTCCCGGATGCTCGATCAGGGACTCGACGCCACCCAGCGACTCACCGAGGGTGAACACCTTGGCCCGGTTGCAGACCTGCACAGCGGCCTCCTCGCCGCCCTCGACCCGGAAGGAGACCATGCCGCCGAACGCCTTCATCTGCTTCCCGGCGACCTCGTGGCCGGGGTGGTCGGGCAGTCCCGGGTACAGGACGCGTGTCACGCGCGCGTGCCGGGACAGCATGTCGGCGACCTTCGTGGCGTTCTCGCTGTGCCGGTCCATGCGCACCGCGAGCGTCTTGGTGCCGCGCAGCACCAGCCAGGAGTCGAAGGGGCCGGCGACCGCGCCCATGGCGTTCTGGTGGTACGCCAGCTCGTCACCGAGCCCGGCGTCGCTCACGATCAGCGCACCGCCGACGACGTCCGAGTGGCCGCCCATGTACTTGGTCAGGGAGTGCACGACGACGTCGGCGCCGAGCGCGAGCGGCTGCTGCAGGTACGGCGTGGCGAAGGTGTTGTCCACGACGAGCCTGGCCCCGGCGTCCCGGGCGACCTGGGCGACGGCGGCGATGTCGGTGATGCCGAGCAGCGGGTTGGAGGGGGTCTCCACCCACACCACCTTCGTCCTTTCCGTGAGGGCGGCCCGTACGGCGGCCGGGTCGCTGGTGTCGGCGACCGACCACTCCACGCCCCAGCGGGAGACGACCTTGGCGAACAGGCGGAACGTGCCGCCGTAGGCGTCATCGGGGATCACGACGTGGTCGCCGGGGACGAGCAGCGTGCGCAGCAGGCAGTCCTCGGCCGCCAGTCCGGACGCGAACGCGAGCCCCCGCCGGCCGCCCTCCAGGGCGGCGAGGTTCTCCTCCAGGGCGGTCCTGGTCGGGTTGGCGCTGCGGCTGTACTCGTAACCGCCGCGCAGACCGCCGACGCCGTCCTGCTTGTAGGTCGAGACCTGGTAGATCGGCGGGACGACCGCGCCGGTGAGGGGATCGGCGGTGTTGCCCGCGTGGATCGCGAGGGTCTCGAAGTGCTGACTGATGTGCTCGTCGCTCATGGGCCCGAGCGTAGTGCTCCCACGGCGTCGGCGCGGGAGGCAGGGCGCGCCGCCGCCGCGGGCCGGGCCACCGGGCCCGGCACCAGGCTCGCCACCGGGCACGCCACCGGTCCGGTCGTCGGTTTTCCACAGGCTCGGGCCGCAGGTTGGCCAATTGTCGGCGCGGTCTGGTTCGCTTGAGGCATGGAGATTCTCTGGGCCCTGACGGCGCTGGTGCTGCTGAGCTTCGTGCTGCTCCCGTTCCTGCGGCGCAGGCGGGGCGTCATCGAGCAGGTGCCGCCGGGGCACCCGGACGCCGCGGACCCGGCGAACTACGGATTCGTGCGGCAGGAGGAGCTGGACGTCCGCATGCCCGGCCCCGACCAGGACCTGCTGGACGTGCTGGACCTCGTGCAGCGCACCCAGGACTACCGGGCGGCCTCCCAACTGCTGGCGGGCACCGAGGCGGAGGGCGAGCTGCGCTGGCAGCGCGTGCAGGCCTTCGCCGGCGCCGCCGCACTGGAGCTCCAGCAGCGTCCGGGCGGTGTCAGCCAGACGCCGGGCGGGCAGTGGCTGCGGGTGTGGCGGGCCGAGGCTCCCAAGGACGCGGGCGGCGCGGCGGTGCACGCCGAGTTCCTGGTCCAGCAGGCGTGGCGGACGTCGACGCCGGGGACGGACGAGTTCCGGATCATCATGGAGGAGGCCAGGGTGTCGTGCGGCGAGGCCGCGCTGCTGGCACCGGGCGACCCGGTCCCGTACATCGTCGAGCTGGCGATCGCGCGCGGACTGTCCTACGCACAGCCGGAGTTCGAGCAGCTGTGGCTGAAGATCCTCGACCGTGCCCCGGCCCACATGGGCGCGCACCTGGCCGCCCTGCACTACTGGTGCGAGAAGTGGCACGGCTCGCGCCGGCTGGCGATGGAGTTCGCCCAGGCCGCGGCCGCCCGCGCCCCGCAGGGCTCACTGCTCGCCGCCATGCCGCTGTTCGCGGTCTTCGAGCACCTTCCCGAGGTGAACCTCGTCCGCGGCTTCTACCAGAGCGAGGTCGTCACCAAGGCCATCCACGGCGCCCTGCACGCGATCCACGCCGCCCGCCCCGGTGACCCGATGGCCGCGCACGTCCGCCACCTGCTGGTGTTCTTCCTGGTCCGCTCCGAACGCTGGGCGGAGGCCATGGACCAGCTCATACACGTCGACGGCCATGTGGGCGCCCTCCCCTGGACCCTGTCCGAGGATCCGGCGGCGGAGTTCGCCGTCTACCGGGCCCTGGCGGTGGCGGGCTACGAGGCCAACGGCGGCAGCCCGGCCACACTGCCCCACTGACCTGGCATCTGACAGGTGAACCGGCGCCCCGCCGCGGCCCGCCCCGCGGTCACCGCCGTCAACAGATCCACGGCTCCCCCGGCCCCCGTCCCGGCCGCCCACCAGTCCCGGTGGGTACGACCGTGCCCCGGCTGCCCGCACCGTCCGGGAGGACGTTGGCGAGCGGCGGGGGCGGGGCCATAAGGGCGCGGGCGGGGGCCCGGCCGGGTCAGATCGTCGCCGTGTCGATCACGAAGCGGTAGCGCACGTCGCTGGCCTGGACCCGCTCGTAGGCCTCGTTGATCCGGTCCGCGTCGATCAGCTCGATCTCGGCGCCCAGGCCGTGAGCGGCGCAGAAGTCCAGCATCTCCTGGGTCTCGGCGATGCCGCCGATGTTGGAGCTGGTGAGGTTGCGCCGGTTGCCGAAGAGCGCGGAGAGCGGGATCTCGACCGGCTCCTCGGGCAGGCCGACGTTCACCATCGCGCCGTTCGTGCGCAGCAGGGACAGGAACGCGGGGAAGTCGAGCGGGGCCGAGACCGTGTTCAGGATCAGGTCGAAGGTGCCCGCGAGCTTCTCGAACGTCGCCGGGTCACTGGTGGCGTAGTAGTGGTCGGCGCCCAGGCGCAGGCCGTCGTCCTGCTTGCGCAGGGACTGGGAGAGGACGGTGACCTCCGCGCCGAGCGCGTGGGCGATCTTGACGCCCATGTGCCCGAGGCCGCCGAAGCCCACCACGGCGACCTTCTTGCCGGGGCCGGTGTTCCAGTGCTTCAGCGGGGAGTACGTGGTGATGCCGGCGCACAGCAGCGGTGCGGCCACGTCCAGGGCCAGGCCGTCGGGGATGCGGACGACGTAGTTCTCGTCGACCACGATCTTCTGGGAGTAGCCGCCGTGGGTCGGCTCCCCGTCCCGGCCGACGGCGTTGTACGTCCAGGTGGGGCGGCGGGTGCAGTACTGCTCCAGGCCCGCCGCGCAGTTCTCGCACTCACGGCAGGAGTCGACCATGCAGCCGACGCCCACGCGGTCGCCGACGGCGTACCGGGTGACGCCGGGGCCGACCTGGGAGACGATGCCCGCGATCTCGTGGCCGGGGACCATCGGGAAGATGGCCTGGCCCCAGCCCTCGCGGGCCTGGTGGATGTCCGAGTGGCAGATGCCGGCGAACTTGATGTCGATCAGCACATCGAACTCGCCGACTGCGCGGCGCTCGATGGTGGTGCGCTCCAGCGGCGCCTTCGCTGCGGGGGCGGCGTATGCGGCGACAGTGGTCATGCCGAGGGGTCTCCTAGCGGTTGCCGTGCCCGGCTGCCTTCCGGCCGGGCACGTTTTCCAGCGTGCTGCATCGCGTCCCGTTCGCCCAGGTCACGGCTCTGCCTACGACCACCGTGCCTACTACTGGCGGGGGCAGGATGCGGTGCGTAGGACCAGGGATACTGGACGTATGGACGAAAAGCCCGAAACGGTCGCGGCGGGAGACGGAGCGGAGGCCGGCGCCCGGGCCGGCGGCGCGGAAGCCGGTCCCGGTGCGGAGGCCGGCGCCCGGGCCGGCGGCGCGGAAGCCGGTCCCGGTGCGGAGGCCGGCGCCCGGGCCGGCGGCGCGGAAGCCGGTCCCGGTGCGGA
>NZ_JBFACU010000031.1:0-105585 GCF_040641015.1 Streptomyces sp. NPDC021356
GGGGGCGCCGTTGTCGCAGGTCACTCCGCGGAAGACCTCGACGGTCTTGCGGCTGTCGTTGCGGATGTTGAGGCTCTTGGAGCCCAGGCCGCTGATCACGGTGATGCAGCCGCCGGGGTGGGCGGAGTAGGAGCGCTCGTTGATGTGGATCCAGCCCTCCTCGAAGTCCCGGCGGCCGTGGTTGTTGCCGCCCTCGTGGTCGTTGCCCTCGTTGCCCTTGCCCTCGTTGCCCTTGGAGGCGTTGCCACCGGTGTCGCCGCCCATGGGCGCGGCCGGGGCGGCCTGCACGGCGGCGGGGACCGTCTGGATCTGCGGCGCGGGGGAGGCGGCGGCGTAGGTGATGCCGGTCGCGGTCAGGGCTGCTGCGGCGGCGACGGCCGCGGTGACGGCGCGCGAACGGGTCATGATCATGGCAGTGCTACTCCTCGTTCTCAGAGAGGTCGGCTCGGCAGCCGTCCTGTGACCGAACGTACGCAGCCGCATCCGGGCTGTCATCTCGAACGGAGCGGGAGTGCTGTTTCATGGGAGCCGATCGGGGTATGCGGAGCGCTTGACCACCGTGTGGCAAGGAACTGATGGGTCATCAAATAGTCATTAATTATGAGTAATTGACTGGCCATTGACCCGTCAGGGTAATCTTCTGATGCCAGCTCACCTCTTCCGGCGGCGGCCCTGACCGGAACTGTCGGCGCGTCGATGCTTGACATACGGAAGATGCCGAGCATCGCACAACGGGTCCGGTTGATGCCCGACGGACGAGCGGTGACGCCGCAGGAGTATGAACGGTGGATGATCCGCGATCGCGGAGGCTGTGACCGTCCGGCCTGGGAACCCGCTGAGTGGCCGCACGGGCCGGTCCTCCGGACCCGCCGGACCTGCCACGAACGCGCGACGCGTGTCCGCCGCAGCTGACCCGGCTGCCGAGCCGACCGACTGGCGCCGAGCCGGCCGATGGGCGCCGAGCCGGCCGATGGGTGCCGGGCCGGGGCGCCGGTGGCACACCTACCTGCCGAGATCGCGTGGCATCGTCCGCGACTTCTTCCGGGATCGCTGCGGCTTCGAGGGGCTCCTACTCGGTGGGCGTCTCTGCGAACTGCACCGGCACCGGACAGCAACCTGGCGAACCGTCACTCACCTGCGGCACTGCTGATGGACAGCGGTCTCCTCCCGCGCGTCGACCGTCAGCTCACCTCCACCAGCGGTGACTGACCGGAACGGCCCGTGGCCACCGAGAAACCCCGAACACCGCCGGCTCATCCGGCACTTCGCCACCCGACACCGGAGGCGGTGCCTGCGGGCGAAGGCAGAGCAGGCGCCGTCGGAAGGCCCCCAGACCAACCACACCGAGCAGGAAGTCACCCGCGCCGGTGCCCTCTTCGCAGGGCTCGCCGGCCGAAGACGTGCCATCGGGCAGTGCCGGCAGGCCGGCAGGGACGCTTGGCACTCCGAAAGCCTGGTCACCCGCCATCCGCCCCGGTCACTCACGCGGTGCTTGGAGACCGGCCGGACACCCGCTCCGCCCTGCCGCCCGCCGTCATCACCCAGGACCCGGGACGACTGCACCAGCACCGTCGGCTCGCCATGCTCTGCCGGGTCCTCTGGCGACCCTTGTCCCTGCGGGCCACGGTCGCCGCCTCGCTCGTTCTCCTCCAGGCGCACCCTGTCAGCGGTATCGCCCTCCTCACCATCACCGACGTCACCGGCGACGAGACCACCGACACCGTCCAGCCTGGAGGCCCGCCGTCTCCTGCGCCGGAGCCCGCCGCCGACTCGGTGCGGGCCTGCTCCACTCCCGCCAGCGCCTGCTGCACACCAGCAGCAGCTCGTTCGTCCAGGGGGTTCTCAGATCCAGGTGGGCACGTGCCCCTCGGTGTAGCGGGCGCCGAAGCCGCCCTCGGGCAGGACCTCGTCGATGGCCTTGAGGTCGGACTCGGTCAGAGTGAGGTCGGCGGCGCCGACGTTTTCCTGGATGCGCTTCGGGCTGCGGGTGCCGGGGATGGGCACGACGTGCTCACCCCGGGTCAGGAGCCAGGCCAGCGCGAGCTGGGAGACGGTGGAACCCAAGGCCGCCGCGAGCCCGGCGAGCCGGCCGACGGCTTCGACGTTCTTCTCGAAGTTGCCCGGCTGCCAGCGAGGGTCGAGGTTGCGCATGTCGGTGGCTTCGTACTGGCCGGCGGGCTTGGCGGTACCGGTGATGAATCCGCGGCCGAGGGGGGAGTAGGCGACGAAGCCGATGCCGAGTTCGTCCAGGGTGGGAAAGAGCTGCTCGACGTCCCGTTCGAACAGGGAGTACTCGGTCTGCAGGACGGAGACCGGCTGCACGGCGTGCGCCTTGCGGATCGTCTCGGGTCCGGCCTCGCTGAGGCCGAAGAACTTCACCTTGCCCGCGTCGATCAGCTCCTTGACGGTGCCCGCGACCTCCTCGATGGGCACGTCCGGGTCGACGCGGTGCTGGTAGAAGACGTCGATGTGATCCACGCCGAGGTAGTGCAGGCTGTTGTCGGCGACCTTGCGGATGTTGTCGGGCCGGCTGTTGAGGACGCCGCCGATCTGCTCCGGAGGAACGGACATGTCGACGCCGAACTTGGTGGCCAGGACCACCTCGTCGCGGAAGTCCCTGACTGCCTTGCCGACCATGATCTCGTTGGACCCGGTGCCCCAGCCGTACATCTCGGCGGTGTCGAAGAAGGTGACGCCCAGGTCGTGCGCGCGACGGAGGGCGGCGACGCCGGCTTCCTCGTCGGTGGGTCCGTAGGCCATCGTCAGGCCCATCGCGCCGTAGCCGATCGCCGAGACCTCAAGGCCCTGGCTTCCCAGTGTCCGGTGCTGCATGAATGACTCCCCAGAAAGAAGCCAGTGCCGCCCCGCCAACGTCTGCCCGTGGAGGAGCGGCGGCCGGTGGCGTGCGATCGCCAGGCTGCCGATGCCCTTGTACCGGGGCTTGCTCGGGCTTTCGGCGAACGCGGCGAGCGTGCGTGCCGGACGTCGCTCTGCGCGGGCGGACGTCGGCGGGGGCGGCACTGGAAGACAATTGTCGGTGGCCCGTTGTGTCAGTGGGCTGCGACGGTCAGTCCGGCGCGGTGGATGCGGGTCTGCTCGGCGACGCGCCGGCCGAGGTGGCGGGCGGTGTTCAGGTCTGCGTCGTGGACGGCGGGGGTGTCGTTGAAGCTCTGTGCGCCGGCGCCGAGGTAGAAGCCGAGGCGGTTGTCGTCCTGGGGGCTGGATGTGGTGGTGTTCCAGCCCGGAAGCAGGCCCAGGCTCACCCAGAGCATCCCGTGCTGGGCCGCCAGGAGCGAGAGGTACTGCAGGGTGTGCATCTTGTCGCCGCTCATGGAGCCGGAGTTGGTGAATCCCGCCGCGAGCTTGTCGCTCCAGGCGCGGGTGCTCCACCGCTTGCTGGTGGCCTCGGCGAAGGCGTGGAACGCGCCCGACGCGGTGCCCATGTAGGTGGGGGTGCCGAAGATGATGGCGTCCGCGGCGTCCATCAGCTCCCAGTCGGCGTCGCTGAGGGAGGCGACGTCCACGCGGTGGACGTGCGCCCCGGCGATGGAGCGCGCGCCGTCCGCGACGGCCGTGGCGATCTGCGCGGTGTGGCCGTAGCCGGAATGCGAGGCGATGACGATCGAGATGTCGGACATGGGTGTTCCTCTCCTGCCGCGATGGCGGCGTGTTCGGTGGTGCGCCGGCGGACGACGAGCTGCCCGCTGCGGCGGGCGGCCGCGCGGCTCCGCGCTTGGTGACCACGGGCCCGGGCCGGGCATGTCGCATGCCCAGGTGCCGCGGGCAGGTGCCGGCCACCAATCAGCTGGATCGCTGTTCCGTCTCAGACAGTAGCACCGATAAGGCGGCGATACGCAAAGTCGGATATCGTTGTTCCATGAACGAAGGACGACGCGCCGCGCGACGCCAGGTACTGCAGGTCGCCGCCAAGCTGTTGGAGGAAGGTGGCAGTGACGCGGTCTCCACGCGTGCTGTCGCCGCGGCCGCGGGCATCACGGCCCCCGCGCTCTACCGGATGTTCGACGACAAGGACGGGCTCCTGGTCGAACTGGCCGCCTACGGATTCGAGATGTACCTGGCCGAGAAACGGGAGGCACTGGCGCTGACACCCGACGACCCGGTGGCCGACCTCTACCGCGGCTGGGACCTGCACGTCGACTTCGGGCTGCGGCACCCCGCGTTCTACATGCTCATGTACGGCACGGTGCGCCCCGGGCAGCGGCCCCCGGCAGCGGACGAGGCGCACGCCCTGCTGGTGAGACTGCTGGGCCGGGCGGCCGAGGCCGGGCGCCTTCGGGTCCCGGTGGAGCAGGCGACCCGCGTCATCCACGCGGCGACGACGGGTGCCGCACTGGCGCTGATCGGCGAAGAGCCCTCGGTGCGGGACCTGACCACTTCGACACGGCTGCGGGACACCGTCATCGCCTCGGTCACCACCGACTCGCCCGCCTCGTCCGGGTCGGATTTGGCCTCGCGCGCACTCACCCTCGATGCCGCACTGGAAACCGCACTCACCACCGGGTCCCCGGCTGCGGGCACCGGGGTTCCACTGCGGGAAACGGAGACGGCTCTGCTGCGCGAATGGCTGCAGCGGCTTGCAGGCTGAACCGGCCGGCTGCTCCATAGGCCGTGTGGACTCGGTTCACGGCGGGAGGGACAGGTGTGTTCGTCCGCTCTTCGCGTAGGCAACGGTCAGTTGCCGGCTGTCAGCGTTGGCGTGTGGCCTGTTTCCTGGACCATGCGGTGGCGTCGGCGCCGTAGCGGACCAAGAGGCGTGCGAACTGGATGCGTTCCTCCGGCGACCAGGCAGCGGTGATCTCCTGGAACGCTTCTCGCTGTTCAGCGGCGAAGCGGTTGCGTTCGGCCTCGCCGAGCTCGGTGAGTTCGAGCACCGTGCGGCGTCCATCGGTCTGGGACGCCGCACGGCGCAACAAGCCGTCATGGATGCACGCGGCCACGACCCGGCTGGCCACCGGTTGGGCGACGCCCATCTCGGCGGCGAGGCCACCGACCGTCGTCTCACCCGGCGCGTCGGCGATCACATTGAGTACGAGGTTGCGGGAGAGGTCCTTGCTCGAAGCCGGTGCGCGGCGTCGCAGCCGGGACAGCGCCGGGCCGATCTGGTCCAGCGCCAGGTCGTCGGGGGCCTGATCGGAGAAAGAGGCGCTGCTCATGTGTCTGAGTGTAGCCCGCGCCCGCACATTTGCATGCCTACTGATAAGTGCATAGCATTGGGTATGTAAATGTGGACGAGCAAGGAAACGAGGCGGGCCGCCATGGCACTCACCGCGATCACCAACGCCCAGGTCTTCGACGGGGAGAAGAACCTCGGGGTGCAGACCGTGGTCATCGACGGCGGCAGGATCGCTCGTGTCGGGGGCGATGCTCCCCGGGACAGCGAGATCGTCGACGGCGGCGGCGCCACCCTGCTGCCGGGACTCATCGACGCCCATGTTCACTCCGCCCCGGGTTCCCTGGCGCTCGCCCTGCGATTCGGGGTGACGACCGAACTGGAGATGCAGGGGATGAACACGCGGGAGAACCGCGGGCTCATCACCGACGACGACACCATGGCTGACGTGCGCTCTGCCGGATTTGCCATCACACCGCCCGGTGGTCACCCCAGCGAGCTGATGCCCGAGGGATTCCGGCCGAAGTGGGACCTTCCCCCGGTGATGCCTTTGATGCCCTTCTCGACAACGCCCGAGGAGGCAGCCGCATTCGTGCCCCAACTCCTGGCCCGTGGGTCGGACTTCATCAAGTTCATGATCGATGACGGCAGCGTGGAGGGACACCCGGGGCTGCCCTCGCTCGACCAGGCCACCGTGAACGCAGGTGTGGCGGAAGCCAAGAAGTACGGCGCCCTCACCGTGGCCCACGCGCTGACCGTGGAGGCCACCAGGATGGCCGCCGAAGCGGGTATCGACGGCGTCGTCCACGTGTTCATGGACCAGCCGCACACCGCGGAGATCATCAGCCTCATCAAGGACGCGGGCATGTTCGTCGTTCCCTGCATCAGCCTCAATGCCTCGATGATGGGCATCACGGGCAGCGAACTCGCCGACGACCCGCGGGTCGCCGCACGTCTCGACAGCAAGTGGGACCAGACCCTGCGGTCGAGCTACGACCGCTACCCGCAGGGCAAGCTCGACGACGTGTACGACACCGTGCGCGCACTGGACGCCGCCGGCATCGACGTACTGGCCGGCACCGACGTCTCCATGCCCGAGACGTTCTTCGGGGGCCTCGCACACGGAGCGAGCCTGCACCACGAACTGCAGTACCTCGTAGCAGCCGGCCTCACGCCCGCACGAGCCTTGCGCGCGGCCACAGCGACCACGGCCCGCCGCTTCCGCCTCAGCGACCGGGGCCGCGTCGCCGAAGGACTGCGCGCCGACCTCCTGTTGGTCGACGGCGACCCGACCAGCAACATCAGCGACACCCTCAACACCCGCGCCGTCTGGCGCCGCGGCACGCGCCTGGCGCAATGACCGCAGTCCGTCCTCGTGCAGCATCGGGGCGAGGGGACTCGACGTCCGTGGAGGGCTGCTCCGGATGGCTCTGTCGCCGTGCTCAATGTGACCGACGAGTAGTACGCGGCCTTCCGGCTCCCCGGCGGCGCCGCACGTGTCCTGCCCCTCGTGGTCACGGGGGAGGTGACCGCACAGGAACGGCGCTGGACCTGGTGGTGGTGATCGCTCAGCAGGCCCGAGGGGAGCTGATCGGGGCGGTGCGCGCAGGCCGTCCGGTACCGCGGCCGTGCGGTTGTCGCCTACCGCACGGGCGCGGACGAGACGGGGGAACTGCTCGCTCGGGGCTGGGATCACCTCACCGGACCGGCTCGACGGGCTGGGAGGGACATACGGACGGCCGCCCCGGGAAGGCGTCCGAGGCACGCGATGGCCGCGGATGTGGGGCGGTGCCCCACCCGCTCGCTCCCCGCCTTCCCGCTCGCGGCCACCGGGCACCACGGCAGATCCCGCCGGACCGTCATCGATCAGGTCGCTCCTCGGCGGCCTCGACCCGAGGGTGCCCCGATGCGGGTGTGCGATCGGCTCAGCTGTCGGACGGGTGGCCGGGTGCGGCACTCGCGACCGTACCCGGGCCGCTCTGGTTCAGCCCGGCGTGTCCATCAGAGCGGTGACATAGGCGTCCAGCCGCTCCTCCACCACTCGTGTCGTCAGCTCTGTTCTCCCCGCCTCCCGCCATGGCTGCGTCACCGACCGCACTTCTTCCGAGCTCGCCAGCCCGTCGCGCACCCGCCAGTACAGCCGCTCGCGCGCGCCCGCGGCCAGCACCCCGCCGGCCTCCTCGTACGCCTCAGGGAACCGAAGACCCCACGCCGGGCCGTGCAGCAGCGCGAGAGTGGTCGAGCAGTGCGCCACATCGAGATCCGCCGGGCCCCAGGAGGCCGCTGCCCAGTCGACGACCCCCGTGATCCGGGCACCTGCCGGCCTTGAGGACGGCACGTCGAACAGCACGTTGCCGGGTTGGAAGTCCCGGTGCAGGAATCGCCCTTCATAGGGCGGCGGGGGCTTGCGGATCACGTCGACCGCCGCGGACCATACCGCCGCGTCGGCGCACTTCGGCCTGACGACAGTGTCGGCGGTCGTCAACGTCACATAATCCCGGGGCCGCTCGGCGGGTCGCAGGGCGTGAATCGCCACGAGTTGGCGGGCGAGCAGCGGTACGCGCGTCTCCAATCCCTCATCCTTGAGGACCGTCCGGCCCGCCAGACGTGTCATCAGAAGCGACGGATACTCGCAATGCGTGCCGGCCGGATCAACCGCGACCAGTCCAGGGGCCGGCACGCCGGTCCCCGCGAGCATGGTCAGCGCGCCGGTCTCCCTGCTCAGCCAGTCCTCGGCCCGCTCCACGTAGAACGGGTCGACGAAGCTCCGTAGCACGAGGTCACGGGTACCTCCATCCCGCCTGCCGATGGTCAGCCTCCGCATCTCGGCAGTGATGCCGCCGTGCAGCGCCTCGGCTCTGACGATCCGTTCGCCGACGTCCAGGTGCCGGCTCACCCAAGCCAGTGTCAACGGTCGGACAGCAGCAGTCGCTGCCTCATCGTGGTCGGTCACCGTGCCACCCCAACATCCGCACGGCGGATGCGCAAAGGCTTTCTTCACAGGTGATCGCGCTGCTGGCGTGTTCACTGCCGGCCAGCGCGGGGATTCTCCGCGGTTCCAGGCCGGTCGTGCTGCGCCGCATCCGGCTGCCCCGTCCGGGGTGCGGCAGGTCGCGCGCGCCCGAGACGGGGCGGGCGGACAAGGCGTACGCATCCGGCAAGAACCGCGCTCCTCAAGAGACATCGAGCCGAGACGTGGCCACAGGTAGGACAAGCTCGCGGGCCGCTACGAGGCCACCGTCCTTGTTGCCGCCGTCAACGAGGGGTTGTGAGGTACTGGTCCGACGACAACGCGAACACTCGTACTCGCCGACCGGAGGTGGGATTGACGGTCTCACGGACCGGATGCATCCCCAGTTTGGTCATGATCCGTTCGGAGGCGTCGTTGCCCACTTGAGCGATGCTGACGATCCGCTCCAGCCCTCGTTCTTGGAACCCGAACCGTACGGCGGCCACAGCGGCCTCGGTGGCCAGGCCCTGCCCCCAGTGGGAACGTCCCAGCCGCCAGCCGACCTCGACCGCCGGCAGTACCTCCGGCAAGAAGCCGGGCACCGAAAGGCCGGTGAACCCGGCCAGCTCGCCAGTGGACCGGATCTCCACGGCGAACAGGCCGAAGCCCTGTGACTCCCACTCGCTCTCCCATGCCTGGACCCCGCCGCGAGTCTGCTGTTCGTCACGGACGCTGCCGTCACGGATCCACCGCATGACCTCGGGGTCGGCATTGATGGCAGCCATGGGCGCGATGTCTTCCTCGCGCCAGCGGCGCAGGATCAAACGGGGAGTCTCAAGCGTGACCATCCCGTCATTCTGGATCAGAAATGGGCTCTCCGGAGCCGGTGATGGAGTTCGCGTTCGGCGATCGGCCGGTCAGGCGTGGGGCGCGAGCACGTGATGCGCATGCCGTCCGCGGCCGTGATCCTCAACCGGGCGCCAGGACGGGGCCGTTCCCCTCGTGCGGTCAGCCGCATGCTCTTGGGCCAGCCGTGTTGCTTCGCTGATCACCATGCCGACCGAGTAGGACAGCCATCGTCCTCGCCTGGCGAGCCAGGTGACGAAGTCGTGGGTGCCTTCCGGGGAGGCCGTGCGGGTGAGGCTCACAACGGCTGATCCAGCCGACCCGCCCCGCGGCGGGCCGCGGTTCGCAACGAACCGGGGTCCGCTCGGGCGTCGCCGTGCGGGTGCGGTCAGCGGCCCGCGCGCGCAAGCAGGTTGCTGATCCTCCTGGTCTGCGCTTTCCAGTCCGGAAGTTCATCGACGACCTTCTTGAGGAGCTTTGACCTTTCCACCTCGGACAGTCGATCCCATTGGTGCATGGTGCTTGCGCACCGCTGCACGTCGGAATAAACCTGCTTTACGTTGTCGCGGACTCGTTCGAAATGCTCCAGGAGATCCTCGTCGCGGTCCGTCCACATGCGAGACCTGTCCCGCCTCCGCATTTCCATTCCCGCGACTCCCTGCTCGGCCCGCACACCGAGATCCGCTATTTCGTCCGCAAGGGTCGCTATGGTTTCGGCTCCCCGCCTGATATTGAGCATCGAATGGGAAGCATACGGCTGGTCTATGTCATACGGAACGCCGAAGTTCTGGGCGATGTCCATCACTTCATGCAGCGTGTGATAGGCGAAAGCAGTGGTGTGGTCGAAGTCCGTACGCCAGAACGCGAAGATTCCCCAGCCGACTGCCGCGATCTCTTCCGGGCTGGCTCCACTGGCCTGCGCCATTTTGAACATTCGGGCCGCCGTGAAGGACTGTCCTGCCCAGACGGGCATGTCCCTCGACCGTGCGAGCTTGGTCGTCAGGTCGTTCTCGTTCCGTGTCGACGGGTGGGTCTGCGGCTCGCCACGCCTGTTCAGTTTACGGGTGCCGTCGGGGTTGAAGAGAGGGTTCTGCCCGCGGTCTTGTGTAACGACCCGCCTGCCACGGTGATCAAACCCAGCAGTACTGAGGCTGTCCGCTTCGCCGATTTCTTCGACCGCCCCCTTCCCCATTGTCTGGGGCGTGTGATGAGAATGCCCGAAGTACTCGGAGAGGTCGTGCAGGGCTATCATTTTCTCACGGAGCGCGAAGTTCTCGGGCTCCTTCATCACCGCGGCCAGCCCGCCTCGTGCCACGATCCGAGCGTCGAGATGAGTGCCCGCGAATTTCGGGTTCATCGTCCCGTCGAAGTGGGCCAGATAGGCACCGACGGGCTGCCCCGCCTTGCGGTCAGGATCTCCGGGCTCCTGAGCCCGGATATGAGCAAGCCCGGTGCGCAGCTCTTGCTTCATTGCCGCGACGTCCCTGTCGTCCATCATCCTGTCGTGCTGGACCGCCTTGCCGTACTGGTGCAGGCGCCGCAGGAGGACGTTGAGATAGGTATTCAGGTTGGCGTCTTCATGCAGAGCTTCCGCGTTTGCCTTTTCCCTCCTCCTGTTGTCCTTGGCGTATACCCATCCCATGAGGTTGCGGGCGAGTTCCGTGTAGTTGTTGACCTGGATGTCATGGTTCTTCGCGCCGAAGTCCGGGTGCTTTCCGACTACGCCCTTCAGTACCGGGTGGTACTCGTTCTTCATCCCGACGGGGCTGACGATCGCCTTGGCCAACTGCCAATTGATCCTGCCCTCTTCGTTGAGGAAACTTCTGCGCTCCGATTCACTGAAATCATGCGCCGCGTCATTGTAAAAGTAGTCTCTCACCTCCTTCATCATCCTCTTGAGTACCTGCCGCTGCTGTGCTTCCGGAAGCCGAGCGGTTTCCCGCTTGTACTCCTTACTGTAATCCCGCTCGCCGACCTTGAGCAGTCGCTGCACTCCCGGAGTTCCTGAGTGTGCGGCTTCCCCGCCTCCCTTGATCTCTTTCCGAGAGACGGTCGGGCCACCGACAGGTGAGTTCATGACACGGTGTGCGGTCTGCTCGGCCGCGATCTCCGATGCGCCGTCCGGTTCAGAGACATTGACCCCGCCGGCGTAGGGGACAGACCGGAACGACGATCCCTTCATGTTCTCTTCGACATGTGCCAACTCGTGGGCGACAACCCGCTTGTTGCTCTCGACGCCCTTATTGAAGACCACGTGGTTGTGCATGGTGTAGGCCTGGGCCTGCAATTCGTCCGCCGACCGAGCGGCCTGGGCCCCCGTGTGGATGCGCACGGACCCGAAATCGGCTCCGCCGAAGCGCTGCTCCATCTCCTCCCGCATACCGGAATCCAGTGGCCGACCCGGCGAGCGGAGCACATCATGGATGGCCAGCCGCTGCACCTGAGGCTCTTCGGACCGTTCCTGGCCCGCCGTTTCCTCACCTGCCTCGGCCAGCGCGTCGACGGAGCGGCTGACGACTGTGCTGACCGCGGTATTGCCGACGCAGCGCTGGAGCGCGGTGATACCCGCTGTCCCCAGGGACCCGGACGAACGCGGCGCACGAGAGCCTGCCCCGGTGGCCGCGCCCGGCTGGGCGCGAGACTCGTGGCCGCAGCCGGACGAGTGCTGGTGGTCATCTCGGCCCGGTTGCGCCGACCGCGCCATGCCGGAGGTCTCCAGCCAGGCGGTCACCGCGGCGTTGCCGGCGCTTCTCTGCAGCGGGAGGAGACCGGCCGGGGGGCTCGCGGCGGCTGCCCGAGCCGCAGTTGACCGATCCGGACTCTTCTTCTTGTCCGCTTCTGAGCGAGATGCCATGAACGCTCTCCTAGGCAGTGTCGTTGGGGGAAGTGCGCCAGCAGTTGTGGGGGGCGATGCCTGGTCCGAGGCCGGTGTCGCTGGAGTGGCCCGATCACGAACGCAGGGTGTCGCGGGGGTGGTTGCGCAAGCCGAAGGCGTCTTGGGCACTGGAACTGCGGGCAAGGCACCGCGACAGCGAAGAACGCCACCACCGCCACCACCCACCACAGCGCTGCCACGCCACCCCCGTTCGACTCCCGCAACTCACCTGGAATTCAGCATGATTGCACGCGTTGGCCTCGAACCCGCGCGAGGGTCCGCCGACGGAGTCGGTGAGCCCTTTCGCCTTCCGGAGCCGATGGCGGGCAGGCGAGCGGCCCGCCTGTCGCGTCGGTTGGGCGCCGGGTTCCACTGCCCGGGCGCTCATGTTGTCGTCGGAACGGTGGAAGGTCGCTGGTCAGCCCCGGGTCGGGCGAAAGCGAAGTCGTGGGTGCCTTCCGAGGAGTCCGTGCGGGTCCGGCTCGCACCGCGGCATCGCGACGTCCAGGAGGTGTCGCACTGGTCGGAGACTGCCTCGCGGACGTCGCGATGCCGCGGGGCCTTGCCGGGATCGTGGGCGGCCCGCGGTCGACAGAGTGCTTCGTCTGAGAAGCACCTCTGGTTTCAGCAGGGACAACGACCTCGACAATCCTCATTCTCGCTGATCAGAGGCCTCTTACTGCTTACCTGACCAGCTGCCGGACAGCCCGCCTCATCAGGCCCGAGGCCGGAGCCGGACGGCCACCCGGCACTGAAGCCCTACAAGCTGAAGGCCTACAAGCTGAAGGCCTGGCCAGAGATCGCCACCCCCTACGACAAGTCACCCGAAAGCCACCCCGCCGACCGCCACCGCCGAGCCGCAATGATCTGGATCGACGACCTCCTGAAACCGCCGGCTGATCACGACATCACAGGGCAATACACCTAGTGCCTCTGGGAGAGATGGTGTCGGTGTCGTGAACTGAGGACTGTTCGGAGGGTCTGCGGGCACGGGGTTGACTTGACAGGGCTGGGTCGGCCCGCGGTCCGGCCCCTTACGTGAGGAGTGATGTATGAAGTCGTGGCGTAAGCGAATGACCTACGGTTGTGCTGCCGTTGCCGCTGCGGTCGCGATTCCGCTGACGGCTGGTTCCGCCTCCGCCGCCAGCTGGCACGACGTCGCCGGTGGCCCCGAGATGTACCCCAACATGGCAGCGTGCCAGGCGGACATCCCCGAGGCCAAGAAGCACTACCAGGACGCCACCTGCGTCGACAACAACGGGCGTATCTCCCTCTGGGCGCTCTACTGATGCCGTAGCCGCCCGCGCCCGCCGGGGTTCCGCCCTCCGGCGGCACCGCCGGCCGATCGAGGGCTCCCGCGACCGCGAGGATGGGCCGTGTTCAGGGGCGCCTGTGGGCACCCCCGGAAGCCGATGACATGCTTGCCAAGGTCGGCCTTGGGGAACATCGGTACAGCGGTTATCGGTGAGATTGATCTTGAAGCTGGAGGACCCCGGCGAGGTGTTCGCCGGGGTCCTCCAGCTTTCTGGTGGTCCGCACCGCCCGCGCCACCGGGCTGGGCGGTCGGCCCGCGTCGGCGGCGGCTTCGAGGGTCCGGCGGAACTGGTCGAGGCTGGGGGCTCCGGCCGGGCCGGCGGGGGCGCGGTAGATCCAGCAGGCCAGCGACGGAACGGTGCCGGGCTCGACGAACGGGTCACGGCCGTCGATGAGGATTGTCGGGGAGCCGGTGAAACCGGACCGCTCGGCCTCGGCCTGGTCGCCGACCACCCGCGTGGTGAAGGCCGTGGCGACCAGCCCGGCGGCATCCAGCGCCTGCCGCAGCCGCTCCTCCGCGAGCCGCTGGTGCGGGCAGTCCGGTACGACCAGGACCTCGATCTCCATGTCTCCAGGATCGCGCGTCTCGGCGCCGTACGGCCCGAAGGGGCCGACCTGACCGGGCAGCGCGCCGAGCTGGGCCGCGCCGCCCTTCATCCGGTGCGGTCCGGGGATCACTCGCCCTCCCTCGCGCCGCGGGCCTGCGCCGGCAGCTCCGCCACGACGCCGTCTCCCTGGTCCTCGGTTTGTTCAACGAGCGTGCCCAGCACGTCGCCGGCAGCGCCGCCGCCGAGGACCTGTCGCTGGAGGCGTTCCATCAGCTCGGGGTCGGTGCCGCTGCCGGGGCCGGTGAGGTCCACCCGTGCCGGCCGGCGCGGGGCGATGATCTCCGGCATGGCCGGTGTCCCGGCGTGCTCGGCTTCGGCGAGCGCCCGGTACAGCGAGGCGACCGAGGGGTTCTTTCCCGCGTTCTTGCCGGTCTTGACGGTCAGCTTCTTGGCGATCTCGGAGACGGGTACGCCCTTGTCCTTGAGCGCGCGGGCGAAGAGGAGGGAGTCGTCGTCGATGACCTTCGGCCGTCCGCCGTGGTTGCCCTTCGCGGCGGCGGTGACCTGGCCCTCCAGGGTCTTCTCCCGGATGTAGTTGCGCTCGATCTGGGCGGCGGCCGCGAGGACGGCGAAGAACATGGCGCCCATGCCGTTGGGGTCGTAGATGCCGCTGAGCGGTCCGGTGAGGAGTTCGAGTTGCACGCCGGCGGCTTGGAGCTGGCCGGACAGGGTCATCAGCTCGGCGGCGTTGCGGGCGAGGCGCTTGAGCTCGTGGACGGTGAGGATGACCTCCTGGTCGGGGGCGGCCTCCCGGATGTCGTACGCCAGCTTCAGGGCCTCCTCCAGTTTCGGCCTGGTCTTCACCCGGGTGCTGATCTTCTCGGAGAAGACCCGCTTGCACTCGGCGCGGGCGAGTGCGTCGAGCAGGCTCTGGAGTTCCTGCTGCGCGGTCGAGCAGCGGGCGTACCCGATTCGGATCGGCTTCGCGGTCGGCTCTGCCGGGGCGGCCTCGACGGGCGTGCCCGGTCTCCAGGGCCGCTCGGGACCCCGGTCCTCGGGGACGAGGACCTCCAGCTCCTCGCGGAGCGCGGGGACGAGGATGAAGCGCGGGGTGTGGTACTTCGTCGCGGTCTTGCCCCCGCGGGTGCGGCAGGGACTGCTCGCCGGGGCTTCACAGTTCGGACAGTCGTTTCGTTCTGCCGCAGATGCGGTTTGATCGGCCGTCAGATCCACCCCGGCGGTCTGTCAGAACTGCCTCGCACGACGTCTCGGTTTTGAGAGGACTTCTGCGAATCGCGACCTGCGGAAACGTGATCGGCTCCGGGTCTCTCGCAGAATTCCCGCAACTGTTCATTATGAGAATCACCGAGCGCGACCGCCGTCACGCACAGCTACACGTCACTTGGTGGCAGCTTGGGGGTGCAGGACCGTCAGGGCGGTCACTGGGGCATCGATGAAGCGTTGGAAGAGGTGGGCCGCGTTGTGGTGGGGGCATGGGTGAGTGCGATACCGACGACCAGGCCGATGGCGATGGCGGTGACGATCGTGATGAGTTTCTGCAGGTCTTGGAAGCCTTCGATGACATAGCCGCCGGCCAGGGTGGTCAGGCCGCGGAGGCCCAGTGAGCCGACGGTGAGGGTGAAGAAGCCAGGAAGGATGAGGATCAACCGGGGTGGGCAGGCGGGGTTGCGGTCCAGCAGATTGGCCGCGGCGGCCAGCACCACGGCAGCGACGAATGTGCCCCCGGTCTCCCGGATCAGCTCGGTGAACAGTGACTGCACCCCGACGGTGGCGTAAACCAGCACGAGAAGAGTCCCGAAGAAGCGGTGGGGGATTGCGAAGGCCAGGACTGTACCGGCGGTAAAGACGATCCCGCCCAGGATCAGTGCCCACTTGGGCAGGTCGGCGTGGGCAGCGGTGTCGAAGAGGGCGTTGAGCGGTGTGCCGGTGGCGAATATGCCCATCAGGACGCCGAGGTAGAGCTGGACGAGAAGGAACATGGAGTAGACGAGCCGAATCGCGCCGGTGGTGATGAGGCCGACGGCCAGCTCGGTAGTCGATGCGCTCAGGAAGTCACCGGGAACGAAGTAGAACAGCGCCGGCAGCATCAGCAGGACCGGGCCGCCGTGTGCCGGATCGCCGGTGAACACTTCGATGGTGACGACGGATACGACGGTCGAGACCACCAGGGGGAGGATCTTGGACAGCCGCGGCGCACGAACGGCGGCCACCACGAGGGCCGCGGCGATCGAGCCCAGGACGGCTGTGGTGGTGATCTCGTACCAGGTGGGCTGGACCAGCGGGGCGAAACCCAGGGAGAACAGCAGGACGCCGAGAAATTTCAGCCACCAAGGGTAGGGCGGCGGGGCGGCCTCGATGCGTGCCAGTCTGCGGTCGGCCTCGGCCACTTTGAGCTTGCCCGCCTTGATGTCGGCCAGGAAGGGCTTGAGCGCCGCTACCTGGTCGAGTCGGAACACCTCCGGGAAGCCGTGCACACAGACGGTCCGCATGCGACCGTCTGCCGCGGCGACCGAGACCACGGCCGCTTCCGGCACGAGGACCACGGACGCCTGGCCACCGAAGGCCCGAGCAGCGGTGCCCACAGCCCGCTCGATGGAGTAGGCGCCCTCGCCGGAAGAACGCAGCAGCAAGGCGGTCAGACGGGCCAGGAAAGCGGTCAGATCGTCCAGATTGGTGACCGCGTGCCGCATGTCCGCCTCCTATGCCGGCGCCGGGAACAGCATGGTGCGGGGCAGCGTCGCAGTCCCCTTACGGCTTCATTCGATAGTTCGGGGGAAAGAACTGCACTGCCCAACGGCGGAAGTGGAAAATTTGGCTGCCTCCGTGCGCTCGTAGGATGTCGACCGTCCGCCTGGCCTCGTCCTTGTTTCGGACCGGAACGAAGATCAGCCATTTGTCCTGGCTCAGGGCGGCAGAGTGGGCCGCGAGGGTCTCGCTTTCGTAGCCCCCATGCTGTAGCCCCCGCACGAAGCGGCCGAGAAGCCCACGAGGGATTCCCTCGCTGTCCAGGAGTCGCTGCCCTTCCGGCCCCTGCAGTACGTTCACGTGGGACAGATCGATCCCGGCTTGTTCCGAGCGATGGCAGGCAGCCGTACACCGCTCCTCGTCGTCCAGGACGGCAGCTACACGTTTCATGGGATACAGGTAGAAGCGCTCTTCGTTCATCCGTGGCTGGCCCACACGAACCCCTTCATGTCGCCTCTCATCGAGCGTGACGAATCCGGACTCGCACGCTTCAAGGGTTTCGCGGGAGCACAGTGAGGACCCGGACAACGTGATCCCGGAATTCTTCCATGAAGTCTCGAAGGAAACGTTCCGTATGCTCGTCGACGACTTCACCATCACTGGTGAAAACATCGGGCTTGAATCTAACGTACGCCTCCGGTGCATTCATTTGCGGCGAGTCGCAAAAACTGAGGACCCCGCGCAGGCTCTGCTGGGCGAGGGCTGTACCGAGGGCGCCGGGGGACGCTCCGATCACGGCGGAGGGTTTGTGCGCGAATGAGTTGCTGCCCCAGGGGCGACTGGCCCAGTCGATGGCGTTTTTGAGGGCGCCCGGAATGGATCGGTTGTACTCAGGGGTCACAAACAGGAGGGCGTCGGCGGAGGCAATGGCATCCTTGAGCGCCTTGCCCTCAGCAGGGTAGTCGCTGTCGTAGTCGTAACTGTAGAGAGGCAGATCCTTGATCGGAATCTCAAAGAATTCCAAATCGGATGGGGCCAGCCGGATCAGAGCCTTCGAGAGCGTCCGGTTGATGGAGTGAGTCGCCAGACTTCCAACGAAGTAGCCGACCCTGTACATAGTCATCGGTTCCTCGATTCAATGCACGTATCACATGTTTTTGCGTATCGCGGGCTCGGACGGGCAGGGGGTTCCGCAAGGAACGAAACCACGGCCGTCAGCGGAGCGCGTGCTGGCAGATCCGTCCAGGTGACCGCGTGCGTCCACCGCGGCCCGTGCGCGTTCCTCGACCAAGGTGCTGAAGCGCCGGCGCGGTGGACGCCGAGGCGGTCGATTGCTGCTCTGCTGCGGCATCACAGGCGAAACGGCCGGAACGCTCATCGGCTCATACGGCCAGGCTTCCCCAGACGGGTGAGTGCGGCTGTGACCAGGGCCTGGACGCCGGTGTCCAGCGTGGGCTGCAGGACCGGTGCGAAGCGAGGGCTGTGGTTGACCGGGATCTCCTGAGCCACAGTGCCGCGTTGCCGGGCGGCCTGGTAGGCGTCCGGATCGACACAGCCCAGGGCCCAGTAGGTGTACGGGGCGCCGAAGGCGTCCGGGATCCGGCTGAAGTCCTCGCTGGCGCTCTGCAACTCGGCAGTGACCGCGCGCTCCCCGAACATCGCGGCGAAAGCGGCGGAGACCTCGCGGGTGACCACGCCGTCATTGACGGTCGGCGGGAAGCGGATGCCCTCCTCGATCTGCGGTGCGCGAGTCGCCCCGGAGGCTTCACACTCGGCATGGACGACGCGCCGCACGGCGGACAGGACGGCCCTGCGGGTCTCGTCGTCGTACGTGCGCACGTTGACCAGCAGTTCGGCCGACTCCGGAATCACGTTGCCGCTCGTGCCTGCCTGGACGGAGCCCACCGTGACCACGGCCGGCTGGGTGGCGGCCAGCTCGCGCGAGACGATCGTCTGGAGCCGGACGACGATCACCGAGGCCATCACCACCGGGTCGATGGCAGCCTGCGGTGCCGAGCCATGAGCGCCCCGGCCATGGACGGTGATCTTCAGATTGTCCGCTGCGGAGAGAAAGGACCCGGCGCGGGTGCCGACCTGCCCGGCCGGATAGGGAAGCACATGCTGAGCGAATACGGCGTCCGGGTGAGGAACACAGTCGGTCAGCCCGTCGGTGAGCATCCCGTCGGCGCCGTCCCCAGGCTCTTCGGCAGGCTGGAACAAGACCACCAGCGTGCCCTGCCACGCTCCCGGCGTGGCGGCCATGAGCCGCGCAGCCCCCAACAGGCAGGTGACGTGCATGTCGTGACCGCAGGCATGCGCCACGGGCACCCGCCGACCGGAAGCGTCCGTGGCTTCGGCCGTGCTGGCGTAGTGCACCCCGGTCTCCTCCAGGACCGGCAGGGCATCCATGTCGGCCCGCAGCAAAACGGTCGGCCCCTCGCCGTTGGCCAGTACGCCGACCACACCGGTGCCGCCGATCCCCTCGTGCACCCGGTGGCCGCTGTTTCTCAGGCGTTCGGCCACACCGGCCGCGGTGCGGTGTTCCTGGTGGCCCAACTCGGGGTGAGCGTGCAAGTCCTTGTAGACCTCTTCGAGCTCGGAGCGGATGCCGGCGAGACCGGCCAGGACGGCATCCGCGGAGTCCTTGAGCGTCATGGTTGTGTACTCCTGCATCTCGGTGGGTGATCGCAGCGCCCGTTCATGTCAGGGATCCCGGCCCCTGAACGCCCCCGGCCGCCAGTCGCGGCTGCCCGGCAGCCTCCAACCCCAGTGGAACGCGGCCAGCCGCAGCGAGATACCGACCGTGATTCCGGCCAGCACGCCTACAGTGGGCGCGCCGAGCCGGCTGCAGACCACCATGACCGCGCTCACCACGATCGCGACGGTCGCGTACAACGGTGTGCCGCCGAAGACGGAAGGGGTGCGAGCCAGCAGCAGGTCCCGGATGGCCCCGCCGCCGACCGCTGTGATGGTGCCCAGCAGCACGGCCGGCAGCCAGCCCAGGCCGACAGCGAGTGTCTTCTGCGCTCCGGCGACCGCCCAGACGCTGAGCGCCGAGGCATCCAGGAGGCTGAAGGCCCAACCGGAGGCGTGTCGGCTCAGATCGGCCAGGAAGGCCAGAAGGGTGCCGGCGACGGCGGCCGTGAGATAGGTGTAGTCGGTCAGGGCCACGGGAGTGCCGTGCTGCAGCAGGGTGTCCCGGAGGATGCCACCGCCCAGGCCGGAGACGATGCCGATCACCAGGAAGCCGAACAGATCCAGACGACGGTCCCGGGCCAGCACCCCGCCGAGCGTGCCGTTGGCGAACACCCCGCTCAGGTCCAGCGCCCTGGTCAGCTCGGTCACGCTTTCAGGTGACAACGACCGGGCCACAGACACCAGGGGTCTCCCTTCACACTTCCACCATCGAAGCAGCCGAAGGCGTTACGTGCCCGCCGGGCATGGCATGCGGGGCAGTCTCTCCAGCCACTGGCGGGCCGGACTGCGACTGTGAATTCCGTTCGCAGGTCAGGTGCCTAATGGGTGGGAGATCCACTGAGCAGGTGAGGGTCACCCCCGAGCAGGGGGTGGTCGGTTTCGACGGGCGCCGTCAGCTGCTCCGCCTGCAGCTGCCCAACCCTGACGGGCCCGTACACTCCAGCGCCCCGGCGGGGAGCGTGTCGGCCCGTGCGCCTGGCGGCCCCGCCGTGCCCCGCGACGTGGACGCGGCCCTGCGACAGAAGCCGGTACGTTTATCAGGTCCCCCCCGTCCCTGCGGGGCACTTCGCCGATACCGGCGCTCGTTGTCCATCGCCTACCTCTACCGTCCAGCCCAATGCCGACCACGGGGCGTGCGGAAGGGAGCTGAGCAGTGGGGCGGGATCTGGGCCTGGACGGGGTGGTGGACCACTTCACCCTGTCCAGCGACGAGGCGGGCTGGTTACGGAACAAGACCGGCGCCACCAGGCTGGGCTTCGCGGTTCAGCTCAAATGTTTGACCTGGCGCGGCCGGTTCCCCCGGATGCGCCTGGAGCTGCCGCCCGACGCGGTTGAGCACGTCGCCAAGCAGGTCGGCGTGGCCGCGTCCGAGCTGGCCTTCTACGACTTCACCTCCCGCGCCGCCAAGCGGCACCGCAGCGAGCTGCGGGATCTGACCGGCTGGCGCGAGTGCACCAGAACGGACCTGGACATCGGCTCAGTCTGCACCGGGTCGCTGCTGCTCGCCGCCGCCGGCCTGCTGGAAGGGCGCCGCGCCAACACGCACTGGCGGTACCGCCCCCTGCTCGCCAAGTTCGGGGTGATTCCGGTGGCGGAACGCTGGGTCGAGGACGGGAACGTCATCACCTCCGCCGGAGTCTCGGCTGGCATCGACATGGCCCTGTACCTCGTCGCCCGGCTCGCCGGAAAGGATGTCGCGCGCGTGGTCCAGTTGTTCATCGAGTACGACCCCGAGCCCCCGTTCGGCCCGATCGACTGGACGACTGCCAACCCCGCCCAGTACGACGGCCTCCGCACGGAGAGCCTCTGTCAGGCCCTGGCAGACCATCCGGAGCTCCTGCAACGCCTGCTCGGCTGAGTGCCGGCCGAAGACCCGCGGCGGAACCCGCAGTGACGCGCAACCGATGAGTACCGTCGCGGACTTCGCCGGCCCTGACCTCAGCCGCTCAGCTCCCGCAGCAGCACGCGAGGCCGCCCGTCGACCGGGTCCGGGACGACACTGCCGTCCACTTCGAACACGTCGCGGAAGACGGCGGGAGTCAGCACCTCTGCGGGTGCTCCCGCTGCGGCGATGGTGCCCCTGTTCAGGGCCACGATCGTCGTGGCGTGCCGGGCGGCGTGGTCCAGCGTGTGCAAGGCGGCGACCACCGTGATCCCGAGCGAGGCGACGAGGCTCAGCGCGGAGATCTGGTGCGCCGGGTCGAGGTGGTTGGTCGGCTCGTCCAGCACCAGCAGTCCGGGTTCCTGTGCCAGCGCCCGGGCCAGCAGTACCCGCTGCCGCTCCCCACCGGACAACGTGGAGAGCGGCCGGTCGGCGAACGCGGCAGCGCCGGTGCGCTCCATCGCGTCCGCCACGACCGCCTCGTCGGCCGCGGACAGCCGGTCGAAGGCGCCGAGGTGCGGGTATCGGCCGAGCCGGACCGCCTCGCGCACGGTGAAGTCGTAGCCGCCGGCCTGGTCCTGGCCGAGTACCCCGACCCGCCGCGCCACATCGCGGTGCCGAGCCGTCCACACGTCCTCGTCCCCGAGCAGTACGGTCCCCGCCCGCGGCCGCAGTGCCCGGTAGACAGTCTTGAGCAAAGTGGACTTCCCGCTGCCGTTCGGGCCGATCACGGCGACGAACTCGCCCGCGGCGATCGTCAACGTCACGTCGTGGACAGCGGGTACTTCGGTGTAGCCGGCGGTGACGCCGTCGAAGACGAGTCTCATGACAGCCCCACCGTTCCCGCCGCACTGCGGCGCAGAATCACAAGGAAGAGCGGGACACCGATCGCCGCGGTGAGGATGCCGATCGGCAGCTCGGTCGGGGCCAGAACCAGCCGCGCGGCCGTGTCGGCCCAGACGATCAGGAGCGCGCCGAGCACTGCGGTCACGGGCAGCGCACGGCGGTGGTCGGCGCCGACGAGCAACCGGGTCAGGTTGGGCACGATCAGCCCGATGAACCCGATGCTGCCCGACACCGCGACGACGGTCCCGGTCAGCAGTGCCACCACGCCCAGCAGCACCGTACGGAGGCGGGCGGCGTCGAGTCCGAGCGACGCGGCCCCCTCGTCCCCGAGCACCAGCAGGTTCAGTCGCCCGGCGCCCGCCGCCGAGACGAGGACCAGTACCAGCACGACAGACGAGCAGGTAAGGGCCAGCGGCCACTGGGCGCCGGCCAGGCTGCCGAGGATCCAGAACAAGATCTGCTGCTGCGCGTTGACGTCGTGTGTGCGCAGCAACAGGAACGAGATCACCCCGGCCAGGAGCTGACCGACGGCGACGCCGGTCATCACCAGCCGGCCCGGCTGGATCCGCCCGTGCGCCCGGGAGAACGCGAACACGGCCAGTGCGGTGACCACCGCGCCGCCGAACGCGGCCAACGGCAGCGTGAGCAGCCCGGCGACGCCCACGCCGACGCTGGTCAGTACCAGTACCGCGCCGACACCCGCCCCGGAGGTGAGCCCGAGGATGAAGGGCTCGCCGAGGGGGTTGCGGACCATCGCCTGGGTGAGCAGCCCGGCCACCGCGAGCCCGGCGCCGACGAACACACCCTGCAGGACCCGCGGTACGCGCAGGTCCCACACGATGAAGTCGGACGGGCCCGCCGCGTCCCGCCCGGTGAGGTGGGTGCCCACGATGGACGTCACCTCGCCGGGCGGGATGGACACCGGCCCGAGGCCGACGGCGACCAGGGACGAGACGACCAGCACGGCGAGCAGCACGAGCACCACGATCGCGAAGGGGAGCCTGCCCAGCAGCCCGCTGCCCCGGGGGCGGCGGCTCCCGGCCTCACTCACTCGTGGATTCCTGAGGCGATCTTCGTGACCGCGTCTGCGTTGAGGACACTCGGCGACAGCAGAAGGCTCTGCGGCACCACGACGAACCGGTTCTCCTTCACCGCCGTCGTCCCGGCAAGCACCGAACTGCTGCGGATCGACTTCAGCAGGTCGTCGTCGCTGCCCTTCGAGAACCCGGAGATCACCACGATCGCCTGCGGGTCGCGCTTCGCGATCTCTTCGGCGCTCAGGCTGGCGAAGTCCTGCAGCGCGTCCTCGGCGATGTTCTTGCCGCCGGCCAGCGTGATGATGCCGTTGGACAGCCCGGCCCCACCCTGCACCATGACCGGCTGCCCGGCCGCGGGCGGTGCGGAGAGAGCGAGCACCCGCACCGGCGTCCCGGAGGCGCCCTTCGCCTTGCCGGCCGACGCGGTGATCTGGTCGACCAGTTCGGCGCCCCGCTCCTCGACACCGAAGACCTTCGCCACCTGCTCGATGAACGTCGTCGTCTCGGACAGGTCTTTGACCGTGGTGCCGTTGTTCGTGTCGCACGCCACCAACGACTTCGCCCCGGCCTTGGCCAGCCGCTGGACCGTCGGCGTGCCGTCGAACCCGCCGAAACTGTAGCTGGAAATACCGACGACGAGGTCGGGCTTGGCCGCGATGACCTTTTCGGCATTGCCCTGGCCGGGGTCCAGGACCGGGATCTTCGCCAGCTTCTTCGCCTCGGCCCCGGTAAAGGCTTTGAAGAAGTCGGGCGCGGCGGTGCCGACGATCCGGTCTTCGAGGCCGAGGCGCTCCAGGATCGCGGCCGCACCGCCGTCCATCGTGACGACCCGCTTCGGCGGCGTCGACACCTTCGGCGGCTCGGGGCATGTGGGAGCCTGCGCGTGCCCGCCCGTACTTGCCGAGTCGGACGGCGCCGATGACGACGCCGCGGTGGTCGGGCTCGGGTCGGCGCTGCCGCAGGCCGACAGTCCGAAAAGGACGGCAGCGGTTGCGGCCGTCCAGCGCAGTGCTCTCACCGGGTTCTCCTCAGAATCGTCGACGTACTGAAACAGCAGTCGCAGGAAGGAATGATCGAGTTCCCCTGCATCCCCGGAAATGCCAGGTGACTCACGTCATAGCAAGGTCTCCGCGGCTCCCTGCCGCAAAGGCGTCCGGCGCCGACGACGTCATCACCCGCCTGTCCGACGGCCTGGACACCGACCTCGCCCTCTCCCACCGGGGAGGCCGCGACCTGTCCGGCGGACAGGAGCAACGCCTGGCCGGCGCACGAAGCCGTGTGGAAACAACGCGTTGCTTCGCAAGCCCCGTGATCGTTGATCTTGCATGGCCATACCCAAGTCGATACCTCAACCCTGGCTATTCATCCATCGGCTCGGCTCCACCCGCGCCGCGAACCGGATCATCGTCCTCGACGGCGGCCACCTCCTGGAGGAGGGGACACACGAGTCCCTGCTCCAGCAGGACGGCGAGTACGCGGCCATGTGGCTCACCCAGGCCCGTACCTACGGCGACCAGCCCCAGGAGGCGTGAAGCCGGGCCGTCACTCCTCCCCGCCGCCGTCGTCATCGAGGTCGGGCGCGTCCGGAGCGCGCAACGGCCGCAGCAACCCGGCGGCTGGGGTGGAGGAGGTGAAGCTGTAGCGGCCCAGGCAGTTCAGATTCCGGTGTTCAGCGGGGACAGCCGCGCGACGTCCTCGTCCCTGATCTCAAGGCCCTCGGCGGGGAGTTGGGCGACAGCGGCGTCGATGTAGCCTGTCGTCCACAGGACGACTGCGTTCAAAACGAGCCCCGGCGAGCCCAACTGGTCTTCCATCCCGTCCCTGTATGCCTGGTGGATGGTGCCCTTCTTGCCGTGGCAGATGTCGCGGGCGAGCCTCTGGCGGGACTCCTGCACGGTGAGCTGCTTGTGCATCTGGCGCCGGTAGGTGTCGTCGACCGGGTCGACGACGGCGAGCAGGTGCAGGGTCTTGGCGATCCGTCCGTACTCGGCGAATGCCTGCCCCAGCGGCGTGGGATGGCCCTCGCGGCCGAACATCCGCAGCAGGTCGTAGGCGCGGACCTGGTTGGTGACCAGGAAGCCGGCCACCCGCAGCATGCCCGGTCAGTGTGTGATCACCTTCTTCACGTTCACCTTGTTCCGCGCGATTGCCTCCAGCGGCCCGTACCCGCCTGCCGTCTCGGTGCCGGGCCTCTGGGCCTTCCAGAACCGCTGGTCTTCCATGTCCTTGAACCGCGGGGAGAAGCGGTAGCCCAGCAGCTTGAAGATGCCGAAGACCATGTCGGAGTAAGAGGCGTTGTCCGTGGCGACCATCTCCGGCTTCACCCCACCGTCCAGGTTCAGCAGCGCGTCCAGGATGAACAGGGAGTCGCGCGGGGTGCCGGGCACCACCATCTGCCCGATGCCGATCACCTGGTCATTGATCGCGTTCAGCCAGGTGATCCGGTCTTCTTCGCGAAGTACTTGGGGTTCGGCGCGGCGTTGATGGTCGGACGGGGACGACGAAGCGCAGGCCGTCGACGGAGGCGAGCAGCCCCTTGCCCCAGTGCTGGACGATCGGCACCCGGGCCTGGGCCCCGATCAGCGCGGCGTTCGCCGCGGCGATGGTGTCCGCTCGCAGGTAGTACTGGTCGACGTGGACCAGCCGGGAACGGGTGAGTGCCTCGATGTTCGGGTTGATGACCGGGGTCATGCCGATGTTGCACGCCTCGCTCACCAGCAGGGCGACGACCGAGGTGGCCAGGTCCTTCATGCGGGTCCTGCCGTCGCCCAGGTGCACGAAGGCGTCCAGGAACCCGGTCCAGGCATGCACCTCGAACAGCAGGTCCGGCAGGTCGATCTTCGGGAGCATCTTCTCGACCCGCTTGCGCAGCCAGTTCAGCGACTTCGGCTCACCCAGCGCGTGAAGCTTCTCCACGTTCAGCTTCGCCCGCCCGTTCGGCTGCACCTCGATGCTGATCTTCGCATCCGTGCCGGCCTCGTGAAGCCGCTCGGCCATCTGCCTCCACGTCGCGTCCAGCACGGCGATCAGCTCCCCAAGGTGCTGCTCGGTGTCCTCGTCCAGGCTCAGACCCGCCAGGACGTCCTCACGCACCGCCTCCCAGCCCTTGCCCTGAAGCAGCCGGGCACGCGGGTCGGACCAGCGGTGCGAGGGAGAGGCGAAGACGTCACGGCGCTTGAGCGCGCGGAACAACTGCTCCAGCACGCACACCACATAGGCGTCACGGTCCACCGCCCCCTGAGGCAGCTCGGCGTTCGCGTACACCGCCTTGCGCCAGTGCGCCGGCACCAGCTTGTCGTCGACCTCGCGCGGCAGCAGCGGCTTCTCGCCCACCTTCCGCCGCGCCAGCGCCGGGAGCCGCTGCACCCCGGTGAGAATCCGTCTGCCGCCGCATCCAACGCCTTCGACTCGCCCAGCAGCGACAGGAACGTGCGCACGGTGTTGTAGCGCAGCGCCAGCGCCCCGCGCAGCGCACTCTCCGCGGTGTCCTCGTCCTCCGGCACCAGGCTCACCACCGTGGCCCCCGCGCTGGAGAGCACGGCCCGGGGCGCGATCTCTTCCAGCGCCCGCCACAGAGCAGCCGTATCCACATCGCAGCCGGTCTCATCGATCAGCTCCAGCTCCTCGATGACCACCTTCGAGATCCGGGCCGTGATCCGGGCCGCCCTCTCCAGCTGCGGCAGCGTCGACAGACGCTCCTTGTCCGTGGACCGCTTCGCGGTGCTGATCAGCCGCGTCGCCATCAGGATCTCGAACAGGTCCAGCGCATCATCGACCGCCTTCGCCTCCAGGTGCCGCATCACCGCGGTGAGCATCGCCGTCCGCTTGGGCTCCGGGGTCCGCTCCAGCTTCGGCGCCTTGGTGCCCAGCCCGTACCGGGCCAGCGCGGACAGCCGGTTCGGCGGAACCCGCTCCAGCCTCACCCGCCCCAGCTGGAAGGCGGCGATGTCCTCCACCCGCTGCAACGCGCCCTTCGTCGCGGTGCCGGTGGACCGCGTCGGCGGCCGGCGCATCCGTTCCAGCTCCGAATACCGCCCGCCCTCCGGTGTCTTCAACGTGGCCACCAGGTCGCCGGGCAGCGCAGGGTCCGCTCGCCGGGCCGCCTTCGCGACTGTGGCATGCAGCCGCTTGTCCGCGACGGCACGGACCTCGGCGACCTGCCGGGCCAGCACACTCACCCCCCCCGTAAGAGCACCCGGTTACGGCGCAGCCAGCCCACCGCGTGATCGAACAACGCCTTCGGCCCCTCGGCATGCGCCGTCCATGCCCGCCCATGCAGGAACGCCCGGAACTTCCGGCCCATCTCGCGGTCCTCGTAGGCGTGATAGCCGTACGCGTCACGTATCTCCCACGCGTGGTCGTACACCGTCTGCCGCCGCTCCGTGTACCGCTTCACACACGACGCGTCCTCGATCCCCAGCTGTTCGGCCAGATGCTCGACCACCGACCACGGCACATCCAAGGGGTCCTCACCCAGAAAAAGCCCCACATACCGCACCGTGCACATCTGAAGGGCGAACCCAAGCTGGTGATGCTTCGTACGCCGCGGCGCGATCAGGTCCCGGTCCACGTCGTCCAGGAAGATGAACCGCTCCAGCTCGGGCCTCGTCGGCTCCTCGGAGAACTTCCCGTATGCCTCGGCCTGCTCATCGGCCAGAAATTCGACTGGCATGCAGCGGACGTAACCACCCGCCACCAACCATCGCGGTTCTTTCACCGAACACCCGTCGCACGCGGGCGGCCTGTGCTGAATGATCAGCCCTCGGCGTTCATGATCAATTTCACCGATACTGGCTGTTCCGCTGGTCCCCGCGGCCGAAGGTCGTGGCCCAAGCGCAGGAGATCGTGCGGGACCAACCGCGCTCGTAGAGGAGTCCGGACGACGCGAGGGGCGGTCCGCTCACCATCCAGTGGTGAGCGGACCGCCCCCTTAGATGTATCCGCCGCCGTGGAAGAACAGCACGGCCGGGCCGGGCGCGGCGCCCTCCTTGACGTACCAGCGCATCGGATCAGGCTGCAGGCCGTGGCTCGTTTCGAGGGCGGGGTGACGAACAAGGAGATCACCGCCGCGTTGCGGGTGAGCGAGCGGTCGGTGCAGCGGTGGCGCCGGGCCCGGGGCTTCCACCTTGATCGTGGACACCGGTCGTCATGCAGCGATGGCCAGCGTAGTTGATCTCTGTTCGAAGGCGACCGGCGTGAGGTAGCCGAGAAACCTGCCATGACCGACCTCATGGTCCACTGTCTCACCGACGCGGCCACCATCTCCTGGCGCAACCCGGCACCACCGGCCAAACAGCAGTTTCCTGAAGGGAACACGGGGAGAAAGCGACCTCTCCGCAGGTGTCTCCTACCAGGTCACCGGTAGCTCCAGCGGAAACCGTCTGATCGTCTTCGTGTCCCACCGGACCTCTTCGGGCGGCACGGCGAGCCGTAGCCCGGGGAATCGCTCCAGGAGCCGTCCGGCGGCTACTTCGAGTTCAGCCATGGCCAGTGGCATGGCGATGCACCTGTGCCCTCCCCAGCCGAATGTCATGTGTGGGCTGCTCGGGCGGTCCAGGTCGATGATGTGGGGGTTCGGGTAGCGTTCGGGGTCACGGTTGGCGGTCAGATAGGAGACGTGGACGTAGTCGCCGGCCCGGACCCGGACGCCGTCCAGTTCCAGGTCCTCGAGCGCGATCCGGGGGATGCCCACCCCTTTGCGGAACGGGATGTGGCGGAGCATCTCGTGCAGGACGTCGGCGAGGGTCTCGGGTTGGCGCCTGAGGTGTCGCAGCAGTTCGGGACGTGTCAGGAGCAGGTACACGATGTTGCTGATCTGGCACGTCGCCGTGTCCTGGCCACTGAGCGCCAGCATCAAGGCCGTTACCGCGAGTTCCTTGTCGTCGAGCTGTTCCTCACCGTCCCGTGCTGCGGCCATCGTGCTGATGAGGTCCGGGCCGGGCGTGTCTCGGCGTTGGTCGACGAGTTTCGCGAAGTACGCGGTCAGGTCTGCCTTGGCTGTGGCGGCGGCCTCCTTGTTGTCAGCGCCGACGACGAGTAGTTGATGCACGGATTCCTGGATCCGGGGCCATTCCCGGCGTTCGACGCCGAGGAGGTCCAGGATGGTGTGGTGGGGAAGCGCGTCGGCGAGGTGAGAGACCAGATCCGCCGGTGGGCCGTGTTCCTCCATCCGGTCGAGCAGGCGGTCCGCGAGTCGCGTGATCCGGTGTCGCATGCCTTCGACGTGCTGCGGGGTGAACGCCTGGGAGGCGAGGTGGCGGACGCGGCTGCTGTGCGGCGGATCCATGACGTTGATCGACTCGGGGGAGACGATGGGCTCCGGTGTCATCCGGGGGTAGTCGTGGCCGATGATGCCGGCCCGGCTGAGCCGGAGGTCGGTGGTCACCTGTCTGACGGCGTCGAACCCGGTGACGAGCCATGCATCGGCGTCGCCGTAGGGGAGCCGGATCCGTGTGGGGGAGCCGCGACGCATCAGGTGCGCGAGCGCGGGGTCGAACTCGAGGGCTTCGCTGAAGTCGAACAGGCAGGTGACGGTCTCGTGGTCCGCGGTCATCAGTCGGCTCCTCCGGGCATGGGTACGACGTTGGTGGTGTCCATGGCCTGGCGCAGGCTCCGGGCGAGTTGCACGGCATCGCCGACGGCCCAGTGGACAGATGTGGTGGCGCCCACCCGACGTGCGTCCGCCGAATCCGCCGGCTGGGTCATCACCGGCTGCGCCAGCATGCCCTCCCGCGTTTCTGCGGGCCGGGCGTCGGCGTTGGTCCGGGCCCCGGTGAAGACGCGCGCTGAAGCCGCAGATGCCACGTCGCAGGGGGCCTCCACGAAGCCGTGACGGTCACCTGTCGCTCCAGGGGGCAGTTCAGTCATGGGCAATGGGCAATGGGCAATGGGCAATGGGCCTGGGGTGGCCCGGGCTCGCAGCTCAACGGGTGCTGGAGCGGCATTGCCCCTTACCAGGGCGCCTTCGGCCGCGGCGGCAGGGCGCCGCGGGCGGCGAACAAGCCGGTGTTCTGGATGCTCTGGTCGGCACCGGGGCCGGTTGCTGCCGCAGCGGTGGGCACCTTGCCGACATGCCCGGCCTTCAGGTGTCCGTAAAAGGCTGGGGAGGAGGCCGTCGGCGGCAGGCTCGACGCCGGCTCGCTCCTCCGCCTGGTGACGATCTCGGGCGTGGTGGCGGGATCCAAGCCGTGGACGACGATGACCGCGATCCTCTTACGGATCGACTGCAGCGTCGCTGCATCGAGCGTCATGGTGCGGTGATGGGCGAAGCTGGGAGCGATCTTGGTGTTGGTGCCCGCCGCCGGGCGCGCGACACCGCCGACCGGCAGGGGGGTGGTCCGGATCGCCCCGTAGGAGGGCTTACCGTCGGCCGTCCTGATCACGCCGTCGTGGTTGGCGTCGGCCTTGGCGGTCGGGCACGCACCCGTCGCGCCGCCGTGGAGGTGCTGCACGTGCGGGTAGGGCGCGTTCATGAACGTGGTCGCGACACCGGATACGCGCTCTTCGACGGTGGCCTGGTTGCCCCTCAGCAACAGAGTCAGGGAGCCGGAGTCCTGGTGCCGGCCGTTGAGGGGGACCGGTTGCAGGACGGCCCGGTCCGTGGTCGAACCCCCGTGGGAGTACTCACTTGCCATGATGGGGGAGGCCACGGCGCCGAGTATCGCGAGCGGAATGAGGACCGGTATCGCCTTCTTCATCGCTTTCCCGTTCTGACGGTGGGAGCCCGCCATGCACAGCGTTGTCCACGGCGAGGGAAGGTGTGGGGCCTTGCGCCAGTGAGTCTTCGGTTCCCCCGCAGAGATGACACCCCGACCGTGCCGTGGTACGGCACGGCGGCTGCGCTCGTACCAGGAGGCCGCATCAGCCACTCTTCCCAGCCGATACCGCTGTTCCGCCGCCTTGCCGCGCGGTCCTCTACCGAGTCGGCCCGCAAAGCGGCCATTGGAGTGAGGGGAGTCTCCAACTGCCGGCGGCGGCACCTGAACCGACCGGAGACCGGACAACGGGCTGTCTCCACCCCTTGGCGCCGGCGCACCCGGCATCCGCGGTGGAACTTGCGGGTCCAGAGTGCCCAGCTGCTTGTGTGCGCGGTTACGTCCGGAGAAGTGGTGTATGAGCTTCCGCCTGACCCGGGCGTTTGCCCGCGTATCGGAGTGAGTGCCCGGAGATCAGAGCGGCCAGGCCACCGTTCCGCCGCGCCCCGTCGCCTGGCGCGCGCCTACGAGCGCACCGCCACGGCCGCGGAGGCGATGACCTACTGGTCGATGACCGCGCTCATGACCCGCCGCCTGGCCACACGGCGCTGAACCGGCCGCCTGGCTCCTTGACCAGCCGGCCCCGCTCGGCCACCCGCCGGGCCTTGGCTCGCACCCGCCCCACCCTGGCGGCCGACGCCTCCCAACCCGGCCGGGCGGCGATCTTTCGGCAGTTCAGTGGCCCCGTCCCCTCCGGCACCGCCACCTCCAGGGCGCCGATGATGCGCTGGTGGTCCTGGGCTAGGACGGCCGGCTGAAGGCCCGGCCGCCGATCGGGCACGATCGTGCCCGATCGGCGGCCGCGGTCCCGGTCCCACGCCCCCCGCTATCCGGCGACGGACCGTCCGCCGCACGGGCCTCGGCCGGCGCCGCCGCGAACTCCTCCCACGCGATCACCGCGCGCTCGCAGGCCCGCTCGGCCGCGGCGCGCGCGACCGCAGCGCGCTCTGCCTCCTCGCGGCGGTCTCCAGACGCTGAGGCGAGGACAGCTCCCGCTCCTCCGACAGCCCCATGGCCGACGGCATCCAGCCCTCCGACGGTACGGTGACACGGCACCTGCATCCCTGCCGCCCACTCGCCTACAACATGCCTGAGCTGCGAAACAAAGCCATCACGCGCGGATTGACAACGGCTTCTCACTGCTCCGGATCCGCTCACTCAAAAGATCTCAGGAGATCGCCGAACCTGCCGCTTTGGGCGGCCACCACCCGACGGTCGAGTTCGGCCTGCTTCCCCGACGCCTGCTGGTGAGACCCCGTCGATGCCGGCCAAGCCCCGACCCTGGGACGGCGGCGTACGGCAGGACGGCTCATCCGATGCGGCCGCGCACGGGGCGGGAGGTGACGTCCAAGCGGATCCGGGCGCGCAGGTCTTCCTGGTCGAGGACGCGTCGCAGGACGGCCACGGCCTCCCGTTCGATCCTGGCGCGGATCGGGCGCGGATCGGCATCGGCGGCGAGGACGACGCGCAGGTCCAGGCGTGGGTAGCGGGAGCTGTGGGTGAGCCGAGCGTGTGCCTGGTGGACGCCCCGGTACGAGTGCACTTCGTCCTCCAGCGCGTCGGTGACCGCGGCAGCGCTCAGCCGGGTTGCACCCCGGCTGCGGTCGGCCTCCAGAGCGAGGCTCCGCACCCCCGCCCGCCGTAGCTGAGCCAGGGCCCAGAGCAGGCCGGCGATGGTCACCAGGGCGGCGGCGGCGCCGACCGCGGGCCACACCCAGCCCGAGGCCGCCGCGTAGTGACGTTCGCCGGGGACGAGCAGCGCCGCATCCGGGCCGGCCGCGCCGAAGAACCCGGCGCCTCGCAGCAGGGCCAGCACTCCGCCGGCCAGCAGCACCAGGCCCACCAGAGCCAGCGCGATCCGGTTGATGCGGTGGGGAGGACGGTTCATGGACGTCTCCCGGTGGTGCGCACTTTAACGGTCACCCGGTACTCGCGGGCGGTGCACAGCGCCTCCAGCCGCTCGCCGACCGCCGCGCTGACCAGGTCGTGCAGTTGCTCGACGTCGCGCCGCGGTGTGGTGGCCTTGACCTTGACCCGGCGGCGGCCGATCCGTGTGCGTTGTGCGTCGACGCCGTCGATCTGCCCGACGGCGTCGGCCACGCTGCGGCACAGGCCGCGCCGGGTGAGGACGACGCGGGTCTGTTCGTCCGCGCTGAGCAGCGGGACCAGGCGGCGTCGGCCGCGGGAGGCTGCCGTGCGCAGCAGGAGCAGGCCCGAAAGGGCGATCGCGGCCGCCACCGCCATGACCGCGGGTTCGCCCCAGCGACTGTCCGCGAGGTGCGTGGCCAGAGCCTGCTGCGGCCAGACCACCGTGATACGGCTGACCGCCACCGCGATCACGTCGATGAGCACGCTCATGCCGGCGGCGGCCAGCACCAGGGCGGTCAGCGCGCACAGGATCCGGTGCCCGACCCCGCTCATCGCACCCTCCGCGCCGGCCGGGGCGGAGGCGGCAGCCGTGCGATGTCGATGTCGACGTGGTCCACGTGCAGCCCGGTCAGCTGTTCCACCCGGTCGATGACATCGTCGCGCAGCCGCCGGGTCGTGGCGCGAGCCGAGGCCGCCCACACGAGGGAGACGGTGATGGCCAAGCCGGTGACCTGGCCGTCGACCCAGGCCGTCACTCGCGCCGGACGGTCCATGCCGCGGCGTCCGAAGGGCATCTCCAGCACCCGGGGCACATCGCCGCCGAGCCGTTCGGACTCCTGCACCACCCGGGCGGCGATCTTTTCCACCACCCGTTCGGCGATCACGGTGCGGCCCGGCCCGCCTCCTGGATCAAACGCCTGATCCTGTGGCGCGTCGGTGTCGACGCCATCGCGGGGGCCGTTCACACCCGCGTCCGGGAGCGGTGGGTACCGGCGCGGTAGGCGTCGCGGGACGCCCGCAGGTCGAATCCTCCCTCGAAGACCCAGCCGACAAGCAGTCCGGCCAGCCCCACGACCAGGACCACGACGAAGGCGACGATGCCACCGAAGACACCGGCGAAGCCCAGAGCCACGCCAAAACCCAGGCCGAGAGCGGTAGGAGTCACAGCACACCTCACAGCAGACGGGCGGAAGTAGACAGGAAGCGTTCGGCGGCCCTCATCCGCCGGGAGGCAGATCGCCGAGGTCCAGGTCCTCGATGACCACGTCCACCACCGCTCCCGGGGCGACGGCGGCCACGGCGTCGCGCACCTGCGCGCCGATCTCCGCCATCGCATGGCCGTAGCGGCCGACCACGTGCACGCGCACGACTTCTCCCGCGACCTGTACCCCCGCCACGCGCCGCCCCGGCAGACAGGCGGCGGCGGCACCGAACGGGCCCGCGGACAGCCGGCTGACCGCCGGACAGCCGCCCGCGGCTGCCGCGATCACATCAGGGTCCCGCTCGGGTACCAGCGCGGCTTTCGCCGCACTGAGGCAGGAGAACTCGGACTGGCTCATTGCACGCGCGTGACCGGACTTGCGTCCGCGTCCTCGTCCGCGTCCCCGGCCACGCGGAGATCGTCCACCGCGATGTTCACCTCGACGACCTGCAGACCGGTCATGCCTTCGATCGCCTGGATGATGTTACGGCGGACCGCGGCCGCCAACTCCGCGATCGACACGCCGTACACGCAGACGATGTCCACGTCCACCGCGGCTTGCGTCTCGCCGACCTCCACCGACACACCCTGGGTGACGCTCGGCCCCCGCGAGCCCGGGATGCGCTCGCGTACCGCGCCGATCGCCCGCGTCCCGCCGGTGCCGAGGTCGTACACCCCCGCCACCTCACGGGCGGCGATCCCGGCGATCTTCTGCACCACCACGTCCGCGATCGTGGTGCGCCCCCGCTCCGTCACCAGGCTCTTGGGCCCGGTCATGGAAGAGGGCGGGTTCCCGGAGGTCCCGCTGCCTGCCCCGGATTCTGCGGACATTGCACTCATCAGCTGGCACCTTTCGATATGATTGCGTGCCTTTCATCTGTTATTCACTATTGTGAGACATACCACAAGTCCTCACGTCTGCTCGGATGGCATTCCAGTACCACGGTGGCCGGCTCCCTGACCGCGACAGGCCCGCGTCTGCCGCGCGGCCCCCGCTACTGCGGACGTGGGGGCAGGACATCGCTCCGATGTACGTCTACGGGATCATCCCCACCTTGCCCCCCACCTCCGGGACATCGGAGCCTCGGGGAGCGGGGAAGAAGCTAGAGCGGGAGGGAGACAGGAGGACAACTGTGACCGTCCTCGCCATCTTTCTCTTCATCATCGGCACACTGCTGGTCCTCGCCGGGGCACTACTGATCCTCATCGGGACGTTTCTGATCACCCTGGGTGCGGCCCTGATCCTCATGGGGATGACCCTGATCGCTGTGGGTGTGTTCCTGCTGATCCGGAGACTCCTCAGACGTGAGCGGACGCAATCGCACTCGTGGTGAATCTGGGCGGCCCCGTCAACACAGCCACCAGATCACCTGCAGCGGCGTTCCGCGGCTGCCCGCCAGGTAACCGATCAGCACCCTGAACTGCTGCCTACGTGGTTCACCACCGAGGCGCCCATCCGACGACCCGGACGGCGGCAGACCCATCGCGAGCACCGTATGAGCAGCAAGGATTGATCTCGTGTCCCAGTCCCGGAGAAGGTCGAAGACCGGGACGCTGATCCCGACGGGGCGGGCGTTGCGGATCAGCGCCCGGAGGGCCGCTGGGACGGCGGCGTTGCCCGTCCGGTCCGGAACCGCCGTGGGCATGATGGACCTGGTGCACTGCTCGCACCGTGCACCCTGGCAGCCCTGCTCGCCGCCCGCGCGCGCAGCACCTGAGCCGAACCGCCGGACCATGCGCTGGAAGGGCTGCCCCGCAGGCTTTCGATATCACCTCCGACGGTCGGCTCACCGTCGGCAGCCGCTGAAAAAGTCCGACCGAGTTCCACCGTTCGCTACACAGCCCCACGTGACCCTGCGGCGCCTGTTCGACCTATTCCGTGAGGCGATCGCCCGCTGCTGCCACGCTGCGCCGAGGCCACCGTCGCTCCTCAGCCCTGGATCCGCTGGGACGGGACCGTCCCGACAGGTGCCGAGTCGGGTGTGGGTCTTCGTGGCTGCGGGTTGCTCCGCCGGATCCATGAGGTGTCCGTCGACAAGCCGGGTTCCCGGACCGATCGTCCCCGTGCTACTGGTGTGCCGGCCTGCGGCTGCTGTCCGGGGCACTCCGCCGGCGCATCGCGTCCCTCCCCATGAAGGAATACCCCCACCGGTAAAGGCGGGGTAAAGTACGAGCGCACAGCCAAGGGAGGGATGCATATGGGAAACCGTTTTGCCCGGGGGGCGGCGGCGCTCGCCGGTCTCGTGCTCGCCGGCACCGGTGTGGCCGCCGTGAACGCCACTTCGGCAGCGGCCAGTTCGTACGACTGCCCGACGGGCTACTGGTGCGGCTGGTCGGGCCAGAGCGCGACCGGGACGATGTACAAGACGAACAAGAGCGTCGCGGATCTCGGCAGTTGGGACAACAAAATCCATTCGTACGTCAACCGTACGAAGTCCATCGCCTGCCTCTACGACGACAAGAACTACAGCCCCTGGGGCGGCTACTTCCCCGCGGACCCCAATGGCGCCGGCGAGTACTCCTCGTCCCCCACCGCGACGATCAGCTCGGTCAAGTTCGCCCGCACCGAGCGCGAATGCTCTCAGCAGGCCTACCCGAGCTGGTCCGCCGAGGCGTCCCCCGAGACGCCCGGTTTCGGTGACATGAACGGCGATCGCAGGACCGACGTGATCGCCCGCGACGAGGCCGGCCGGCTGTGGCTGGCCTCGGGAACCGGCACCGGCAAGCTGATCGGCACGGGCGGCTGGAACGCCATGAACGCCCTGACCCGGCACGGAGACTTCAGCCGGGACGGCCGCGAGGACCTCATCGCCCGCGAGACATCCACCGGCAAGCTGTGGCTCTACCCCGGCACCTCCACCGGGTCCCTGGGCGCCCGCAAGCTGATCGGCACGGGCGGCTGGAACGGCATGCGCGAGATCACCGCCGTCGGTGACCTGACCGGCGACGGCCGCGCCGACCTGATCGCCGCCGAGAAGTCCACCGGCAAGCTGTATCTGTACCCGGGCACCTCCACCGGCGCCCTCGGCTCACGCAAGCTGATCGGCACCGGCGGCTGGAACGGCGTGAACGCGCTGACCGGAGTGGGCGACATGAACGGCGACGGCCGCCCCGACCTCTACGCCCGTGAGGCCTCCACCGGCAAGCTGTGGCTCTACCCGGGCCGCGCCTCGGCCCTCGGCGGACGCGTCCTGGTCGGCAACGGCGGCTGGAACGCGATGGCGAACCTCATCGCGGTCGGCGACTTCTCCGGCGACGGCCGACCCGACCTGGCCGCCGTCACCAACGACAAGTACGTCATCGACGGCGGCTCCGGAAACCTCGGCTGGCTGGTCACCTACCAGGGCCGCGGCAACGGCCTCCTGGCGGGCGGCGAGCGCACCAACGGCGAGTGGTGGGGCCTGAACGGATTTTGCTAGCCCGCCCCACACCCACAGCGTTCGGAGGGTACGGGCCCTCCGGGCGCAGGGCGCGGCGGGACCGGCGCGGCGTCGTGCGATTGGACGGCCGCATCCGAGCGGATGGCGACGACATAGCCGATGCCCCGGCCGTCGAGGCGTCGCGGGAGTCGGCGTTCTGCCCGTAGCCGGCGTCGGCCACCGGCACCGGCGGGACCATGCCCCACCCGACCAGCTCATCGATGCTGTCCAAGGTCAGGCGCCACTTCTCCCGGTGCCCGATCTCCTGCGGCATCCCGGTCCTGCGCCGCCACCCCGGATCGTCGGCCCACTCCCGGGAGACGGACAACCGCCACTGCAGCGGGCAGGACGCGGTGCCGGAGACCGCGTGCACACTGACCGCGACCTGGCAGACGGCCCGCTTGCCCAGCGCCCCGCAGCACTGGCGCGCGCATCCCACCGACACCTTCCCGCCCTTCGGCCCGGAAGCGTTCCGCGGCCCGGTGAAGAGGCCAGTCGGCTTCGACCACGCAGCGTGCCAGGTGCAGCCGTCCGGTCTCGGTCAGGGGTGCATTACCGTGGTCCACGAGGGCCTTTCGTTGCTCGGTGCAGATGTCGCAATCCGCACCGAGCAACGAAAGGCCCTCACCTGTTCAAGATCCCCCAGCGGGGACCTGGCTCACCCGTTCACAGCTTCCCCGGACAGAGCATCTAGCGTTTGTCGACGGCGAGTTCGCCGTTCAGGAGCACCATGCGGAGATCGCGTACGTTGCGGATGTCCGTGGTGGGATCGGCGTTCAGCACGAGCAGGTCGGCGCGCTTGCCGGGGGCCACCGTGCCGAGGTCGGGGCGTACACACTGCCGCGACGCACCGCTGGTGCCTGCGACCAGCACCTGGGTGGGCGTCATCCCGGCCGCCACCATGAGTTCGGCCTCTTCCAGAGTGTTGGCTCCGAACAGGCCCCGACCACTGAAGGTGTCGCTGCCCAGCGCGATGTGCACGCCGCTCTCGGCGACCTTCCGGAGATTGCCACGGGCGTCCGGGTGGGCGTCGTCGATCCACAGCGTGGGTGTGTAGGTGATGCCGTGTTCGAGCATCAGGTCGATGAGCGAGCGGTCGGTGAGGGGCTCGACGGTGACCCCGTGCTCCAGGCCGTCCGCCCCGGCCTCGATCGCCTCGCGTGCCGCGGCTTGCTGGGTGGTGTGGACGGTGACCCGAAGACCCCGCTCGTGCCCGGTCTCGATACCCGCCCGAAGGAGGTCGAGGGGAAGCCGTTCCAACTCCACACCATCCGGAAAGGCAGGATTCTGCCAGAGGTATTTCGGCCCGCCGGAGTGTGCGCACGCCCCCTCTGACAGGAGTTTGATCGCGTCCACCTTGCGGTCAGCCAGGTGGTGCACCAGATCGCGGATCTCCTGCACGTTGCCGGCCTCCCCCGTGAAGCGCTCGCGCGCCCAGGGGTTGTCGCTGAAGACCGTGGCGGCGGGGTGCCCACCGCGTCCGGTGATGCCGCAACCGGTCGCCAGCAGTCGCGGGCCCCGCAGCGTGCCAGCGGCGATTCTGGCCCGTGTGGCCAGGATTCCGTCCGTCGGATCGCCCACCGACTTGATGGTGGTGATCCCGTGGTCGAGGAACAGCCCGAGCCGTCCCGGGAGCTCGTTCTCCTCGAAGGCCCGCATCGAATCGGGATCGGAGACCGCGCGTACGTCGTAGAAGTGGATATGAGTGTCGATCAGACCCGGCATGACCCATCCTCCGGCCGCGTCCACCTCCTGTCTGCCCCTGAGTGGCTCGGCCGATACGGAAGCGATCCGTGCGCCGTCGACGGCGACGTCATACAGGCCGGTGAGCGTCTGGCGGCCGTCGAAGACACGTGCGCGACTGATCACGAGGTCGTAGGTCGCAGGACCGCGAGCCTCGGCGGTCGCGGTCGCTTCGTTTTTCTGGTTCATCGCTCTCATTCCTGGCACGTAATGAGCAGGTGTTCAGGTTCGGGTGCGTGCAGATGGACGGTGCTGCTGACACCGGGAGCCGGGAGGTCCTGGAGCACCGGGCCCCGGAGCAAACTGCAACTAAGAGAGTTACAGTTTGGGTGTGCGTCATGACGCAGGACGTGTATGCGTCACACCACCGCTGAATCAGCGGTCCTTCGCTTCGTTGTCGGAGGCCAGTATCTGCTGCAGCAGGGCGGCGATCGTCGTCCTGCCGAGCCGTTCCTCCAGAGCCCGCTCCGCGTTCTGGAACTCGGCGTCGAGCAGGTCGCCGATGTTGCGGCCGACCGCACACGCCCCGCTGGGCGGATGGGGGTGCCTGGAGAAGATCTGCTCCCCCTCCACGGCGGCGTACGCGTCATAGAGCGTGATGTCCCGCGGGGTGCGAGCGAGGGACCAGCCACCTCCCCGCCCCTCGGTGGACCGCACGAGGTGAGCGTCTCTCAAGCGGCCGAGGATGCGCCGCACAAGAACTGGATTGCTTTCGAGGCTGTCCGCGATCTCGGCGGAAGTCAACGAGCCTCCCCGCCGGTGCGCCAGCATCGCAAGCGCGTGAATCGCGACGGCGCTTCTGCTGCTGAGCCCCGCCATCTTCGACTCCTGTCGCCGCCGACAACTGCCACCAACCTAGTTGCAGATAATGCGATGGTCAACCGAGGCGTCCGGGGGCCTCAGACCTGAGCAGGTCGGATGCACCCTGGTCGGCTCATCGCCTTCATGGCCCGACTCCGGACGAGTGACGGCCGCCCGGCCCGCCCGTCGCATTCCGAAACGATCAGTCAGTCGCCGCGGGCGACCGGCCCGGGATCCGCTTCGAGCGCCTCGGGCACTGCGTCGCCGTTCGCCATCGCCCACTCGGTCAGCATGTGGACCGGGCCGATGGGTGCCGCCCCGAGGGCTCCGGTCACGCCCGCAGCCCGTCCAGCGCCGTGTCGATCGCCGCCAGGGCCGCCGTCCTGTCGAGCCCCGCTCTCGACACGAGCGAGAGGCCTTGGACGATATAGAGGAGGAGTTGCGCCTGGGCCTCGGGGGGGCAGGTGTCCGTGACCTCTCCGGCGGCCTGTGCTCGGCGGAGCGCGCCGGCGACGATGTCGGTGAACCGGCGGTACGAGCGGGTGACGATCTCCGTGGCCTCACTGTCCTGGGGGACGAGTTCGGCGGTCGTGTTGCCGACCAGGCAGCCATGTGGCACGCCCACGTCGGAGATCAGTTCGTCCAGCCGCGCGGGATGGTTCAGGATCTCCCGCAGGGCCGGCAGGAGAGGGCTGGTGTCGAGCGCAGCGGTCAGGTGCCGCTCGTACACCTCCCAGTAGAGCCTGACGGCTTCGAGGTAGAAGCGGCGCTTGTCGCCGAACGCTCCGTAGAGGCTGCCTCGTTCGACCGCCAGCGCGTCGACCAGGTCCTGGATCGACGTCGCCCCGTATCCCCGGGACCAGAAGAGTTCGAGTGCGCGCTCCAGCGTCCGTTCCTTGTCGAACTCGCGGGGGCGTCCGGTTCGTGCCACACGGCCGATACTACGACTTCTTGACTCGGCGTTCAAGAAGTCGTAGCTTCCGTTGGGACACTTCTTGAACAGTCACACAGAAGTCGGTCGCTCGCCGACCGGCAGGGAGGGCGAAGCAATGGAATTCGCAGGCAAGACGGCACTCGTCACCGGATCCGGTGCGATCGGCGGACTCGGACACGCCACGGCCAAGGCGCTGGCCGCGGGCGGAGCCGGCCTCATCCTTACCGGTACCGATCCGCGGAGAGGCGCCCAGGTCGTGGAAGACCTCCGCGCAGCCGGTGGCGGCTCCGCCCAGACGGTGCGTTTCATCGCCGCCGATCTGTCCGGCCTGGCGGGCGTGCGGCAGCTGGCCGAGGACGCCGGAGCCGTCGACATCCTGATCAACAACGCCAGCGTGATGACGTTCTCCCCGACCACCGGTCAGGACCTCGCGAGCTACGACGCCGCCTTCGCGGTCAATGTGCGGGCGCCCTTCCTGCTCACCGGCCTGCTCGCGGAGAAGATGGCCGCGGGCGGCGGCGGCAGCATCGTCAACGTCAGCTCCACCGCGGCCGGCCTCGGCATGCCGGGCATGGCCGTCTACGGCGCCACCAAGGCGGCGCTCGAATCGCTCACCCGCACTTGGGCGGCGGAATACGCCGACTCGAACGTGCGGGTCAACGCCGTCGCTCCGGGCCCGATGCGCACCTCGAAGGTGGTCGCGGCAATGGGCCCGGACATGGGTGGCATGGGCCTGACCACCGCACTCAAGCGCACCTCCGACCCGGCCGAGGTGGCCCACGTGATCGCCTTTCTCGCCAGTGACCGGGCCAGTTACATGACCGGCGCGGTCGTGGCCGCCGACGGTGGCCGCACCGCAATCTGAAGGGAGACAGGACAATGGATCGTCTTGCAGGAAAGCACGCACTGATCACAGGAGGGACGAGCGGCATCGGCCTGGAAACGGCCCGCGAATTCCTCGCCGAGGGAGCGACCGTCGCCATCACCGGCCGCTCGCAGGAAAAGCTGGACGAGGCGGCCCGGGTGCTGGACGGCCCGCTGCTGACCATCGCCAGTGACGCCGGCGACGTACCCGGCCAGGCGGCGCTCGCGGCGCGCCTGCGGGAGGAATGGCCCAAGCTCGACATCCTGATGAGCAACGCCGCCGACGTCACCCACCTCCCCATCGAGGCATGGACCGAGGAGGCGTTCGACAGGCTCCTCGCGACCAATCTGAAGTCGCCGTTCTTCCTGATCAGGGACCTGCTGCCGCTCTTCTCGCAGCAGTCCTCGGTCATCCTCGTCGGCTCGGTCTCCGCGTACATCGGGCATGAGAACGCCACGGTCTACGGCGCGGCCAAGGCGGGCCTGCTCTCCTACACGCGCGGGCTGACCCATGAGCTGAAGGACCGGGGCATCCGCGTCAACGGCCTGAGCCCGGGCCCGACGATCACCAACGCGTTCGCGCCCCTCGGCCCCGAGCGCCAGGCCGCCCTCTACGAGGAACTCCGGCAGACCGTGCCTCTGCATCGCCTGGGAACCGCCACCGAGCTGGCGAAGGCGGCGGTCTACCTCGCGTCGGACGAATCCGCCTACACCGCAGGGACCGTGCTGCGCGTTGACGGAGGCATCGGGCAGCTCGCGTACTAGGCGGTTTCGTTCGGATCGTCTGATCGTTGGTCTGGGTGGGCCGTTGGCTGATGCGCAGTGGGCGCGGACCGAGCCGTTGCTCCCGGACCGGACGCTGAGGCGGAGTGGCCGCTGGTGGGACCTTCGTGAGGTGATCGACGCGATCGCCTACAAGTTCCAGACCGGGGCCCGGCGGGTGCATTCGCCGGAGAAGTCCGGCAACTGGCGGGGCGTCTTCAATCGGCTGCGGAGTGGGCGGTCGACGGCGCCTGGGAGCGGATGTTCACCGCCCTGGCTGGCCCAGGCCGGCGCGGACGAGGACCTGACCTGGGCCGTGTCGGTGAGCTCCGCGATCATGCGCGCTCACCGGCACGCGGCCGGGGCCTGCAAAAAGGGGCCCCGGACTGTGAGCCGGAGGACCATGCCATCGGCCGCTCCCGCGGCGGACCGACCACGAAGATCCACCACGCGGCCGACGGCCGGTGCCGGCCACCGGCGTTCGTCCTCACCGCCGGACAGGCCGGTGACGCACCCGCCTTCACGGGCATCGTGGACCGCCTGCGCGTTTCCCGCCGCCGCGGACGGTCCCGCACCAGGCCGGACATGGTCCTGGCGTCCCGCACCAGGCCGGACATGGTCCTGGCGTCCCGCACCAGGCCGACATGGTCCTGGCTGACAAGACATCCCACGCGGATAAGCGTCAACCGCCGCTGCTTGCAGCTCCGGTGGGGCCTGTGGGAAAGCGATCGTTTCGTTGGTAGGCGTACTCGTCCCGCGAGATCGGCGACCACCTGCGCAGACGCGGCATCCGCGCGGTGATCCCTGAACGGGCCGACCAGCGGGCCGACCGGACCCGGCGCGGGCCAGCCGGGCCCGGCGCGGACCAGCCGGACCCGGCGCGGACCAGCGGCGGCAGACCGCCCGCCTTCGACCGAGGGGCCTACAAACAGCGCAACACCGTCGAGCGGTGCATGTGCGCCACGTTGAAGCAGTGGCGCGGCATCGCCACCCGCTACGAGAAGACCGCGACCATCTATCTGACCGGACTCCACGTCGCGGGCATCTTCCTCCGGTCCGCGCGCTGATCCGAACGTCCCCCAGTTCACGGAACTTCGTCCGGCGACCGTGCCAGGTACGCGTGGTTGTCCTCGATGAGGTGGTCCAGCGCGGCCCTGGCGGCCGCGAGGCCGTCCATGGCCTCAGACAGCCGGGCCCGCTCGCGGCCCATGATTTCCAGCGCCTGCCGCGCCCTGTCCTCGGTCGGCTCGGACATGCAGGGCGCCATCTCGGCGATGGTGCCGCTGGACATGCCTGCTGCCAGGAACGCCTGCACGAGGCGCACCCGCTGGACGTGCTCGTCCTCGTAGTGGCGCTGTCCGCTGGGCGAACGGGAGCTGACGAGCAGGCCCTGCTCCTCGTAGTAGCGCAGCGACCGGCGGCTGGCTCCGGTCCGTCAGCTCGGTCCACTCGCGCAGTTGCGGGAGGGCCTGCGCCCGCAGGACGGCGCGAACGGCGGCGCGGTCTGCGGCGGCCACCGGGTGGACGTCGATGGTGAAACCGACCGAGTCCGGGTGGACGCCCCGGCCGTAGGTACGTGAGTGCGGAGCCACCCACGCCACTTGCAGGACTATGGTCCCGCTGTCGTCCCCGGGGAGGAACCGCAGCTCCCTGAGGTGGTGCAGGTGCGGGCCGAGATACTCGGTGACGTCGGTTCTCGTCAGGGGTCAGGCACGGTGCCGGGGCAGCCGTCGGTTGCGTGCGGACATGCCGGACAGAATCGCAGACGGGGACGAGTCGGGGCGGTCGCCCCTGCACGCGACGCCGGTCAGCCCCAGATGGGCTTCTCACGATTCTCCGGCTCGTCCGTGAGGAACCCGTCGAGGATACGGGCGGTCTGTACCGCCCTGCTCGTGCAGAACTTCTGCCGGTCCGTCTCGTCCGCGGGGATCTCGGACTCGCTGTACCAGACAGTGACGAAGAGGTTGTCGCGCCGGAAATGAACCCATGTCGAGTCCTTCTTGCCGGACTTCTCGCTCGACTCGTCCTTGACCGACTGCAGCGCCTCGTCCGCCGGCAGGTCGGACTCCGGTACTTCGCTGGTGTTGATGGTGCGGTCGTAGGGATTGGGACCACGCGTGATCGCGGCCATCTCCTTGCGCGCGTCCGCCTCGCTGTCGAGCAGCCGCGCGTTGAGGACCAGCTGGAAGGGGATGGTGCCGTCCGCCTTCCATCCGCAGTTCGCGTTCTTGCTGTCGTTGTCGGTCTCGGTGAGCTCCCAGGCCGCCAGCTGGTTGAATCCGCGTAACCGGTTTCGCTCCAGGGAGCCGCACACGTTCGGCATCCGCTGGAACCGGGCCGTCGCCGTGGGGCTCGGACCGGGGCTCGATCCCGTGCCGTCGGCACGGTCGGTGCTGTGCTCGGCCGTGGCGTAGTGGACGACGGTGGCCACCAGGGCGAGGGCCACGGGAAGGGCCGCGAGAAGCAGGATGCTTCCACGGGCGGTCCGACGTCGGGCCGGGACGTGGGCCTTGGGCGGCTCCGGGACGGGGTCCTTGGGCGGCTCCGCACCCTCTTCGTGGCCTCCGTCGCCTCGAAGGGCGCGCGTGGGGGCGGGCGGCGCGAGCGGGACGGTTCGGCCGGGGTCCTCGCGCAGCCGGGCGAGGCGTTGCCGCACGGCCGTCGCCGTACGGGGACGGCCGTCCGGGTCGCGCTGGAGGAGGTCCGTCAGCAACCGGGCCACCGCCGCCGGGACGTCGGGACGTACCGCGGTCACCCGCCGGGGCTCTTCGTCGAGTTTGCGGCGGACCACCGCCAGCGGACTGCCGTCGCCGAACGGCGGCTCCCCGGTGAGCAGAGCGAACAGGACGCTGCCGAGGGCGTAGAGGTCGGAGCGTTCGTCACCCCGCTGGTCCAGGAACTGCTCCGGCGCTCCGTACTGTGCGGTGCCCACCGGCGAGAGCAGGCTGGTCGGCGCGACCGTGAACGTGTGGGTGTGCGTGAAGCCCGCGATGCCGAAGTCCACGACCTTGACGCGGCCGTTGGCGGTGAGCATGACGTTGGACGGCTTGATGTCGTAGTGCACGACGTTGACGGCGTGCGCGGCGACCAAGGCGGCGCAGATCTCCTCGGCGATCCCCAGGGCGCGCCCCACGGGCTGGGGGCCGTGCCGGTGCAGATGCTGGGCGAGGCTGGTGCCCTCGACGTGCTCCATGACCAGGAAGTGCACGTCCTCATGGACGCCGCGATCATGGAGGGCCACGACGTTCGGGTGGTTGATCTGGGCGGCGGCGACGGCCTCGCGTGCGAAGCGCTGGAGCAGCTCGGGCGACGCGGTGTCGTCGTGGTGCAGGAGCTTGACGGCGACATCGCGGTGCAGGTCCCGGTCACGGGCGGACCACACCTCACCCATGCCGCCCCGGCCGAGCGGCCGCGTCAGCTCGTACCTGCCCGCGATGAGAGCGCCCCGCTCCACCCGCCACCTCCCGTAATCGGTACCGGCGTCAGCATGACGGATCACGCCGGGATGCGGCAGCCGGTTCCCGGTGCTCCCCGACCTTCATGATGATTTCCTCGAGCAGACCTCGTCGAAGACGGCCGACGGCAGCGCGAGGTCCCGCACCCCGGGTGTCGATGGCGGCACGTACGGTCTGCATATGACTGATCAGTGGTGGGTGAACGTACGTCAGCGCGTCGAGGTGGCGGGTGCAGGTCCCGCAGGCAGCAAGGTGTTCGGGGCATGGGGACACAGGTGGATCATGGAAGACCCGCTCACCCAGGACGAGCTTGCCGAACTCGAAGCTCAGATGGGCGTGCGGCTGCCGCAGGAGTACCGAGTCTTCCTGCTCCACGTCGGCGCGGGCGGCGCCGGCCCCGCGCACGGTTTGTTCCCGGTTCGCCGTGTGCAAGGCCGCTGGCGCTGGGAGGGTGACGGCGCGGACCTGGCCGACCTGTCCGGGCTTGCCGAGCCCTTTCCCCGCCAGGGGCCGGACCCGGAACTGCTCACCGACGTCCTCGCCCAACGCCCTGGGGAAGAAGACTTCGACGCCGTCGAGGACTTCGACGACGCCATCGAGGCGTGGGACGAACGGTGGGAGAGCGTCATGTTCGCCCCTGAGCGCACCGCCGGCGCCATCGTGATCTGTCACCTGGGCTGCGCCCAAAGAGAGTGGCTGATCATCAGCGGCAGCCACCGCGGCACGATCTGGTCCGACTGCCGGGTAGACGACGTCGACCTCGCTCCGCTCCTCGACGACGAGGGGCTGCCTATGACGTTCGCCCGCTGGTACACCACCTGGCTGGAAGCAGCCGAGCGTACAGCCCTGTCGATGCCATAGCTCGCCCCTTGGCACACCTGAGCGTTGCAGTTGGCCAGACGGGCCAGACAGAGCGCTCAGCCGAGCCAGGTGGAGCGCTCAGTTACAACAGGCATGCGGGACTACGCTGTGGCCTCTGGCGCCGAGGACTCCCGCATCTCCGATGCGGATCTCGAGCAGCACCTGGGTCCACCTCAGCGACCGGACACATCAGCCCGCGCGCCAGCCTCACGTCTTCCAGCCCGCCGCGCGGCAGACGGCAACCCCAGCGCGCTGTCTGTATCGAGGACCTTCCTGCGAAGGCGACAGCGCGACCAGGGAGCCCCACCATCAGCCGGACGCCCGACGCCAGATCAAGACTTCCATCCCTTCAGGCCCTTCCAGCTTCCTGCGCCGCCTTCTTCGACGGCTGGGACGGCGAGCGCGTATCCGAGCCCATGCCGCCCGATGGCTGGCTGGAGCTGAACGCCCAGTTCACAGCACTTCGGGCTGAACGAGACGAGCGGGCACTCAGCCTGCGCACCGGTGGGCGCTCCGCAGGCTGAGAAGCGGCCTGCAGGCCGCATGCCCGGAGAGGCGCTGCTGCTCGCCTCTGTGCTGCCCGCCGTCGGCCTGGCCCGCCCGGCACGGCGTCGTCCGTGCCGCGTCCCGCGCCCGTGCCGGGCCGCCGTGCGGCGCCCCCGCGCGCTCCGGGCCGCCCGGCCCCGTGCCGAGGCTCAGGTGCAGGTGAGGTAGTTGTATCCGGCGCTGCGGACGACACCGCTGCTGTCGTAGAAGTCGTAGTGGCCGTCACCGTTACGCCAGAGGTTGAACGAGTGTTTCGACCCCACGTATGTGGTGACGCCGCTGCCGTTGTCGGTCGCGAGACCGTAGCCGTGGGCGAAGGGGGCATGGCCACTGGCCGCGGTGAACGTGTCCTTGCCCGCGGCACCGTCGGCGTACTTCAAGCCCATCCACTTCGTCTGGAAATTCACAGTGGCGGTTTTGGTGGCCGAGCCGAACCTTCCGTCTACTTCCCCCCAGCTGAGGTAGCCGTACGACCACAGGACCTTCTGCCACAAGCATGTGGCGTTGGAGTTCGTGTTCGAGCTGGTGGACAGGATGCCTTCGTCGGTCCAGTCGTCCATGAAGTCCCCTTGACCGCCGATGTAGGCGGCGCCGGTGTAGCTGTTACTGGCGGACGCGGGTGCGGCGGTCAGACCGCCGATCACCAGTGCCGCCATGGCGGCCGTCAGCGCCATCGTGAGGCGTGGCCGGACGTGTGACGACATGGGCTTCCTTCTTTGGCTGGTGGGCCCCGCCACGGCCATGCGCCGGGCACCGGTGACAATCGACATGGATGTACCTCCGTGTGTGTCGTCGTGCTCTGAAGAGGGCCGGATGTCTTCCTGGAGTCGTCCGGCCGTATGAGCTGGAGTTCTGGGCGCATGCCTGAGCTGTCGCCGGGAGACGGCCAGGCCGTGCCGCACGCTCTGTCGGTCGCCGTTCCGGTCAGCGGCAGGCACTGAACGTCGCCTTGCCGTAGTACAGGGGCCGCAGTTCATTGCCGAGGTACATGCTCCAGACGCCGCTGCTGGAGCGGACGAACGTCACGTAACGTCCCGTCTCCCCGTGGTTCGCCGTCAGGCCCACGTAGACGTACCGGTCGCCGCCGGCCTCGTCCAGTGCACGGCCGGCGTAGTGCAGGGTCTTCGGTCCGACGATGCCATCGGCCACCAAGCCGGCTGCCGCGTAACGGTGCTGCCACCGCTTCGTGGTGTACTGCGTCTGCGCCCCGAAGACACAGTCGATGTCCGCCAGGGACATCGGCTTCCCGTCGGGTTTCAACGACTTGTCAGCCCACAGTACGGCCTGCCACATCGCGGCCACGTTGCTCCGCGTGTGGGAGGTCGTGGAGACGATGCCCTCGTCGTTCCAGTCGTCCTTGTAGTACCCGCTGCCGGTGACGACGCCTTGGGCCTCGCTGGCCTGCGCCGGAGAACCGAGCGTGGCCACCAGGACCACGGCAGCCGCCGCGCACATCCCAGCGATGAGTTTGTGCGGTCTCACTCTTCCTCCTGTCAACGCAAGGGCCGGCGACCTGTCGGCAGGGTCCTCCCGCTGCCCGCCAAGTCGTCGATGGCCCACCTCCTGGTCGCCGTGAACCCTATGGCCGGCAGGCGCGGATGCCATCCAACCCAGGTTGGTAAACCACGGCGGTAGCCACCTACAACCGGGGCCGTACGACACGGTGCCAGTCCGTCCGGCTCTGCCCGCCGTCGGCTGCCACGGCGGTGTGTGCCGCCAAGGGGCCGCGGCCACGGAGACACGGTGACCGGGGCCCAGAACCAGCAGTCGCGGAAAGGCCGACCGCCGCTGGCAGAGACACCCAGCCCATCCGAAGCCTGCTGGAGCTACCTCTCCCTCCTGATCACTACCAGCGCATGCCGAGGGTGGTCCACTCCGCGCGCTGCTCGTCGGACAGATTGTCGGCGCGGCGTCGGGTGTTGTCGCCGACGGCGCCCAGTCGGATCTCGGTCACCGTCCGACAGCACCTCTACCGCCTTCCGTGGTACCCGCAGGTGCCCATCCCGCTCGAAGAACGGCCGCGGCGTCGCCAGGTCGACCGCGCGCGCCGCCTCCCGCCGCCCCACCGGCCGCACCGCCGCGCCCTCGGCGACGGGGCTGGGCTCCAGCCCGAGCGACTCCAGCAGGTACTGCTGCGGGGGCATCAGCCGGTCCCGTCCCGCACGCTGCGCGGCCGCCCACGCTCCCAGGCCTTCGCCCTGCACGATCACATCACCCGCGGCCTCGGGGAGCGGGCCGCCGGCCCTCACGTGTGCCTGGCACAACCGGTAGACGCGCTGCCGTCCCGCATCCCACACCGGGCACCATCCCGCGTCGTTCGCTTCCAGCGCCTTCCCGCGCGCCTCGGACAGCTCCCCGGTACTGGACCGTCCTGCTCGCCTGCCGCGCGCCACTCGGCGTTCCTGACGGTGTGGCGGGCCGCGGCGCGCTGGTTGTCGGCCCATCGACCGAGGGCCTGTCCTTCCCACACCGGCATCGGCATCAGCGCCGGGATGCCGCGCCGGCGAGGCGGCGGCTCGGCGACGATGCAGCCCTCCACGTGGTCGACCTACGCGACGTTCGCCGACGGGAGGTTCGACGACGTGGTCGCGGCGCCGGTGCTGCGCTCCCTGGAGGACTGGGGGCCGACGCTGGCCGAGTTGCGGCGGGTACTCCGGCCCGGCGGCCGGCTGATCGCGTCGGTGAGCCATCCTTTCACGGCGTACGCGCACCGGGGTCCCCGACCTGACCACCACGCGACTACCAGCCATACCTTCGACTTCCGGACGGCTTCCAGGGCCTGTCGGCCCATCCCGACTTCCTGTTCTTCGTCGTCGAGGTACCGCCGTCGGCTGCCGGCCCGGGCAGCTGGCCGGTCGCGGATCACGAGCGAACCCGGAATCCTGCCCCAGTACTGTGACTTCGCATGACCGACACCGAGATCGAGATCACCGCAGACCTGGTCCGCGACCTGCTGCAGGAGCAACATCCAGACCTTGCAGGGCTGGCCATCCGCGAGGTGGCGGGTGGCTGGGGCAACCAAATGTGGCGCCTCGGGAACGAGTTGGCCGTGCGCATGCAGCGCATGGATCCCACCCCGGAGCTCCAGCTCAAGGAGCGGCGGTGGCTACCCGTGCTCGCCCCACGCTTGCCGCTCCCGGTGCCGACCCCGGTACGGTTCGGCGAACCGTCCGAGCGCTTCCCCAAGCACTGGACCGTGATGACGTGGGTTCCCGGCGAGCCGCTGGACCACAGCTCGATCAGCCGCGGCGACCATGCGGCCGACACGCTGGCGGGCTTCCTCCGGGCGCTCCACGGGGAGGCGCCCGCCGAGGCGCCGATCAGCTCGGACTTCGGCGCTCACCCCAAGAAGTGCACGGACGGCTTCGACCACTTCTTCCACTCCGTCGTCCCCGACGACCTCGCCGACGATGTCCGGGCCGTCTGGGACGACGCCGTCGCGGCGCCCGAGTGGGAGGGCCCGCCACTCTGGGTGCACGGCGACCTTCATCCCGCGAATGTCGTCGTCTCGGACGGAACGCTCTCGGGCATCGTCGACTTCGGCGCCCTGTTCGCCGGCGATCCGGCGTGGGACCTCGCGGCCGCATGGGTCATCCTTCCCGCGGGCGCCGCCTCGCGGTTCTTCAACGTGTACGCGCAGGCAGACGGGGGGACGATCCGGCGCGCTCGCGGTCTGGCCGCTCTGAAAAGCCTGTTCCTCATGCTCATGGGACAGAACGGAGACCGGGGCCTTCCCGGCGGCAAGCCGACATGGGGCCCCGCAGGCCAGGCAGCACTCGGTCGTGTGCTGAGCGGCGGTCTGAGATAGGCGCGGAGCGACCGAGCCGCATCCGATACCCGCTGCCGGCATTGCCGCGATCTCTGTCCCGTCCCCGCCGGTCGGTGGCGGGATTCCCGGAGTACGACGACCCGCCCCGGCCGGCGGACGCGGCGCTCACTCCTCCTGGTCGTCGTCAACGTCAAGGTCGGCAGTGTGCGGGGCGCGCGGGGGCCGCAGCCCGCCGGGCACGCAGCAAGCGCTGCCGCCGGACGGACGTGACCTGATAGGAGCCTAAAGCCGACTCGCCAAAGCGTCCCCGCGACAGTCCTGTCCGTCCGACCGGCGACAGCGTGAACTCCACGCTACCGACCGGAGGGACCACCCGTGCAGCACAGCGAGCAGCCCAGGTCCGGGCATGTCGTGATCGGCGTCGACACACACAAGCACGTGCACGTCGCGGCCGTGATGGACACGATCGGCGGGATCCTGGCGACCCTGACGATCCCCACCGACACCGGCGGGTTTCAGCAACTGGCAGACTGGGCCGCCTCGTTCGGCACCATCCTGGCCTTCGGGGTCGAGGGCACCGGATCCTACGGCGCCACGCTGACCAACGGGGGCTCTGGGGCCGGTGTCTTGCGGGGGCCGGAATTGTTGGTGCGGTCACTTGCCGGTGCCGGTGTGGTAGCCGACGGGGTCGACGTATACGTCGGGGGCGTTGCCGGTGGTGGCGGGGACGGTGATGTTCAGGCCGTCGAGGTTCATGACGTCGAAGACGGTTTCGTTGGGCGGGGTGACGGCGAGCCTGGTGTAGGTCTTGCCGGAGCCGCTGGTGTCGGGGATGTAGTGGAGGAGGAAGCGGGTCTCCTCGCCGGGGGCGATGGTGACGGTGGGCGCGGTGGTGTCGGTGCGGGCGGCGTCGGGGCCTTTGTCGCCCAGGCCGTCGGGGCCGAGGAGCTGGACGCCGGGGAAGCCGTGCATGCGGCAGGTGGCGGAGCCGGTGTTCTTCAGGTTGACGACGATCTCGTTCTTGACTCCGGCTGATGCGGCGCTGAAGCCGAGGTGCTCGGTCTTGCACGGGGCGCCCGACGCCGTGGTCCCGGTCCGGGCGGGGGTCTTCTTCCCTGTGCCGCCGCTGGTGCCGGTGTGGCTGCCGGTGCTGCCGCTGGTGCCGGTGCCGGTGCCGGTTGCGGTGCCGCCGGTGGTGTCGCTGGAGGTGCCGGAGGAAGCGTCGGAGGAAGCGTCGGCCGCGCCCTGGCCGCCCGTGGAGCTGTTCGTGGAAGCCGACGTGCTGTTCTGGGTGGCCGCGCTCGAACCGTCGCTGGCGCCGCACGCGGTCAGCGAGAGGCCGGTCGCGGCGACGATCACGGCGAGGGCGGAGATCTTCTTGACGCGCATGCGCACTCCTTGGAAGTGGTCTTGTGCGGCCCGCTCGGACTGGCGAGCCGCTGTCGCTTTTGAGGATGCCTGCTTCCGGTCGGGCCGTTGCGCTGTGATGTGGATCAAGATGTTCCTGTGACAGGCGAGTCGATGGGCCGTGACAACCCTTTGCGTAAAAAGGGGCGAACCGGATGAACCGGCATGGCTGCCGGAACTCAACGGGGCCGGCCGTGTTCAGCACAGAACTTGGGCAGGCTCATCGCCCACAGCAAGTCGCCGAAGACCGAGAAGGCCGAGGAGCGGACGCCCTGGCTGGCCTTCGACCTGATTCCGCCGCCGGTGGCGCACATCGCGTGACGCTCATGTGTGACGAGCACCGCCCGGTGCTGGAGCTGCGCCAGACGCTGGCGTGGCCGGCGAATGCGGTCGCACAGATCCGTTGGGTGAACGGACAGCACCGCGAACTGGTCTGACCGATCGCTTCAGAATGCGGTCCATAGCCGTCTCAAGCAGATGATGGCGTAGGCGAGTTGGAGGAGCCCCCGGTGGATTTCGGCGCGTATCTCGTAGCGGATGTGCAGGCGTTTGAGCTGGTGCAGCCACGCAGGGTTCTCTCTACCACCCAACGGGTCTTGTCCAGGCCGGAGCCGTGCGGGGCGCCGCGTCGCGCGATCTTCGGGACGATGCCGCGGACCCATAGGAGTCGGCGGTACTTGCGGAAGTCGTAGCCTCGGTCGACGTACACGCGCTTCGGCTTGTGGCGAGGACGGCCACGTCGGCCCCGGATGCGCGGAATCGCGTCCAGGAGCGGGATGAACTGGGTGACGTCGTGCCGGTTGCCGCCGGTCAGCGAGACGGCAAGCGGGGTGCCGTGGCGGTCGACGATCACACGGTGCTTGCTGCCGGGGCGGCTTCGGTCGACCGGCGAGGGCTCAGTGTGCCCCCCATTTTCAGCGCCCTGACGTGCGAGCCGTCGATCGCGCAGTCGTCCATGTCCAACCGGTCGACACGTCGTACCTCGACGAGCAGGATCTCATGCAGGCGTGGCCATACCACGGCCTCGGGCCAGTCCCGCAGCCGCCGCTGGCAGATGACCTCGGAGCAGCCGATCCGTTCGGACGGGACGTTCGTGTACGCCGCTCATGGTCAGGTCGGCGGTCCGTGGCCGACGATGCCCCGTCGGACTCGCTGCGGACCGTGTGCGCTGACACCGTGCGCCGTACAACCACGACCCCTTGCGCAGGACATACACGGTCCCTGCCAGTGCAGTACGGTCGTCGACCGGCTTCCGCCCGGGCCGGCGCACAGCGCGCGGACCGAGATCATGACGATCCGTGAGGACGGCACCAGTCTCACCTGCCTGACCCACGGCCCTGGACCAGCTCATCGTTCCTCCAGTAGTTCGGGAGGAGGGCCCCGCTGGGATCGTACGACCTGGACCCTGTCGTGGGCCACGCTACGTCCGGTCAGGCACTCGCGAAACCCGCGCCGCTGGGCCAGGCTGAAGAAGAGGTCGTCGAACCTGGCCGCGTAGTCCTCCAACGGCTCAGGGGGCGGACACGGGCGGTGAGCGGTCCTCTTCTCCCTTCCCGGCAAGGCAGTTGACTCCTACCTCCCCTCTACGACCAACCCGACGTGCCGTCAACCCATCACCATCGGATTCAACGAACTACCGGTGAATGCGGACGCGCACTTCTCCCGTCCTGCGCCGCCGCGCAGCGACTCGAGTCAGGCGGCCTCCGCCGTGACCGAGGCGCCGGGTGCGACCGGCACCGTGACATAACTGTATGTCGTGCCGTTCACCTGCTTCGTCCGCGCCCGGTGGGAGAGTCCGTTCACCTTGATCGACCTGTGACTGCCTGCGAAGCGCGCCTCCCAGGTGCAGGTGTCGGGGCCCGCGGCGTTGGTGAGGGTGGACTTCGTCGTACCGTCGTGCCGCAGGGTGAACGTGTTGCGGCCTACCCGCAGGTCCTTGACCTGGAGCCAGCTCATACCGGAAGGCAGCCGGGCCGCAGTGGCGAGCGCGTGGTCGGGCGCGTCGGGCTGGACGCCCATCAGCCCCTCGACCGTCTGACTGACCAGCGTGTACGACACTTCGGGGTAGTCACCGTTGGTGCCCTGCTCGGCGACGGGGTGTTCGTCGTCACGGCGGTCGTAGACGTACTGCATCCACTTCCAGGCGGTGTCGTTGCGGTTGTAGGCGAAGAACGTGTCCGGAAGGCAGGTGATCGCCTCGACGTTGGACGGCTTGCCGTCACCGTCCACGCACCGTCCGAGTTCTTCGGCGACCAGTGTGCGGCAGAGGTCTTCCTGAAATCCCTCAAGACCCCGTCCCCGGCGTACAACTACAGCTCCGACTACGCCCGTGCGCACAGGGCAGCCACCGACGCCCAGACCAAGGTCCCGCTCAAGGGCGCCGACCCGGCCACCGTACTGCGGCAGGCGGCCGATCAGCTTGCCCAGCAGAGCGGCCGCAAGGTCGTCCGATGACGGCGGTCACACGCCGGCGCCCCCGCTCCCGGCAGGCGGCCCCGGCGGTACGCGCGCCGCGCCTGAACGGACGCCGCCTGGCACCCTACTTGTTCGTCGTGCCCGCGCTGCTGCTGTTCGCGGTATTCAAGCTGTACCCCATCGGCTGGTCGTTCCTGCTCAGCCTGCACAAGACGGTCCAGGGCGTCGACACCTTCGTCGGTCTCGACAACTACACCCGGCTCGTACACGACCCGCTCTTCTGGACAGCCCTGCAGAACACCGCCGTCATCCTGGTGGTCCCCCACCGGCCGTATGATCGACCGGCGCCAGGTCACGCTCCAGCCCGGTCCGCACCGCCTGCCGGTACCGAGGATGGGACTGGCCCGGCTGCGGAGCAGCGTGTGAAACACAAGGCTGAGCATCTGACGAAAGGGTGGGCATGAAGCTCGGCATCGTCGAGATCGCGGCCCGCGCGGGAGTGAGCGAGGCAACGGTCAGCCGGGTGATCAACCACCGGCAGGGGGTCGCGAAGACGAGAGAAGCAGTAGAGCGCGCCATGGCGGAACTGGGCTACGAGCCCCCGGTCCAGGGGCAGCTCGTGGCGGTCGTCACCGAGCACGTCTCCAACCCGTTCTTCACCGATATCGCCGAGCACATCGAGTCGGCGCTCGCCCCGCACGGTCTGAGGACCATCCTGTGTCCTTCCTTTCCCGGCGGGGTGCAGGAGCGGGAGTTCATCACCTCGATCCTCGACAAGGGCGTCATGGCCGTCGTCTTCCTCTCCGCCTCGAACACCGTGGAAGGGGCGGACATCGAGACCTACGACCTGCTCCGATCCCGGCACATCCCCTACGTCGGGGTCAACGGCACGTTCGCCGACGGCGTCCCGGCACCAGTGTTCTCGACCGACGACGCCCTGGCCGCCGAGCCGGCCGTCGACCATCTGTACAAACTCGGTCACCGCACGATCGGCATGGCAGCCGGACCGATGGGCAATCGTCCGGCCGACCGGCGCGTGCAGGGGTTCACGGACGCCATGGCGAGGCGAGGCATCGACGCTCCCCACCGCTGGGTGATCCGGCAGTCGTACACCGTGGAGGGCGGCCAGGCGGCTGCAAGCACCCTGCTCGAACTCGGCGCCACCGCCATCGTCGCGGCCAGCGACTACATGGCACTCGGCGCAATCCGCGGCCTGCGCCGTCAGGGACGTTCGGTCCCCGGGGACGTCTCCGTGGTCGGATACGACGGATCGATGATCACCGAGTTCGTGGACCCGCCGTTGACGACGGTGCGCCAGCCCACCGACCGGCTCGCGCCGGAGGTCGGCCGCAGCGTCCTGGCGCTCGTCAGCAACCGTGACACCCCAACGGGCGAACTCCTTTTCGACCCAGAACCCGTCATCCGTGCCACGACAGGTCCCGCGCCGAAAGCCTGAACGGGCCAGTGTCCGCTCGCCGAGCGCGGCCGTCGTTTTGCCGGTAACCCGGGGGACGGACAGGACCATCTGCTGGGCGCGGGCTTCCCAGGGGGTGGCACGGACAGTCAGCGGAACAGGCGGAAGAACCCGCGCACCTGCTTGACCAGCGACTCCGGCTGCTCCAGCGCGGCGAAGTGGCCACCATGCGGCAGCTCCTCGAACCAGCGCAGGTCGGTGAACCGCAGCTCGGCCTCCCGCCTCGACGGGCGGGTTATGTCGCGCGGGTAGACCGACAGCCCGGATGGCGCGGTCACCTTGTCCCGGAAGTTGGCGAAGCTCTCCCAGTACAGGCGCGCCGACGACGTGGCCGACGCGGTGAACCAGTAGACCGAGATCTCGTCGAGGATCGTCTGCCGCGACAACGCGTCCTCGGGATGGCCGTCGTTGTCCGTCCACGCCCAGAACTTCTCGGCGATCCAGGCGGCCTGCCCCGCCGGGGAGTCGGTGAGACCGTAGCCGAGCGTCTGCGGCCGGGTCGCCTGGATCGCCGAGTACCCCCGGCCGGTGCGCTGCATCTCCTTCTCGGCCTCGAGATTCGCCAGCTCCGCGGGCGTCGGGTCGTCGAACGTGCCCGCCGCCACGGATCCCAGGTTCAGGTGCACGCCGACGACCCGCTCGGGCGCCACCTCGCCCAGCACCGCGGACACCGCCGAACCCCAGTCACCGCCCTGCGCGCCGTACCGTTCGTAACCCAGCGAGACCATCAACGTGTCCCAGGCGCGCGCGGTGCGATTGATGCCCCACCCGGTCGTCGACGGCTTGTCACTCCAGCCGTACCCGGGCAACGACGGCGCGACCACGTGGAACGCGTCCGCCGGGTCACCGCCGTGCGCGCGCGGGTCGGTCAGCGGGCCGAGGACCTCCAGGAACTCGAGCACCGAACCCGGCCACCCGTGTGTGAGCACGAGCGGGAACGCGTCCGGCTCCGGCGAGCGGACGTGCAGGAAGTGGATGCCCAGCCCGTCGATCGTGTCGCGGTACTGAGGGAACACGTTCAGCCGCTCGGCGAACCCGAAGTCGTAGTCCTCGGCCCAGCTGCGGCAAAGCTCCTGCGCATACGCCAACGGCAAACCCTGTGACCAGTCGTCCACCGGCTCGCGCTCGGGCCACCGTGTCCGTCGCAATCGTTCACGCAGGTCCGCGATCTCGGCTTCCGTGATGCCGACCTCGAATGGCTCGGCGGACATGGCAAGGCTCCTTACTGGTCAAGGCGTTATCGGATCAGATGCAGGTGGACCGTCATCGCGGGCTCCCACGCGTGGCGTCGGGTTCGGGGCGACGGTCGGCGGTAGGGCGCCCGGTCAGGCTGAGGACGAGTCCGGCCAGGGGGAGTGCCGCGAGCATGGCGAGGGCCACCGGCACCGGCACGATGCCGGACAGACCCGCGACAGCGGCCGGACCGATCCCGCCACCCAGGGCGTTCATGAAGTTGAGCAGGCCCTGTGCGGTGTTGCGGTCGTCCGTGGCGACCAGGTCCGGCGCGAGGCTCACCAGTACGGCTTGGGCGCCGGCGAACCCGCACACGGTCAACGCCGTGCCGACGACGATCGGGATCGGCCCGGTGAAGATCGCGACCACGAGCACGCCGACGACGGTGAGTGCCGCAAGCCCGGCCGACACCTGCCAGCCGGTGAACCGGTCGGTCAAGGTGCCGACCAGCCGCCCGGCCGGCACCGAGCAGGCGGCGGCCGGGACCAAGAGCACGCCGGCTTCCAGGGGGCCACCGCCCGTGGCCTGCTCGATCAGGGACGGGGCGCGGAACAGCACCCCGTAGTAGCCGGCGAAGACGGTCCCGCCGATGAGCCCGGCCGCCAGGAAGCCGCGGGATGCGATCACCCGCCGAGGCACGAACCCGTCGGGCGTGCTTCGCACGCGCCACCACAGTCCCACGGCGGCGAGCGCCCCGGCGGCAGCCACGACGAGCGTGACCGGAGCGGGCAGGCCGACCGAGTGTGCCTGCAGCAACGTGATCAAGGAGCCGGCGAGTACCGACAGCACGGCCGCGCCGACGATATCGAGTCGCCCGGTCGAGCCGTTTCGCTCGCCGCTGCCGCTGCCGCTGCCGCTGCCGCTGCCGCTGCCGCTGCCGCTGCCGCTGCCGCTGCCGCTGCCGCTGCCGCTGCCGCTGCCGCTGCCGCTGCCGCTCTGCGTCAGCGCACGCCTACTCGGCAATGCGGCCAGCAGGAGGGGCAGCGCGAGGGCCGGGATCGCGAGCACGGCACGCCACCCGAGCCATGCGGTCACCGCCCCGCCCAACAGTGTCCCGCACCCCGACGCCGTCGCGCTGGCGGCCGCGATGATGCCCAGGGCGCGGATCCGTTGCCGCCGGGGAAGGGCGGTGGCCGCGGCAAAGACGGCGATCACGGTCGCGCCCGCCCCGGCGCCGCCGATCAGTCGGCCGACGATCACGACGGACAGTGTCGGCCCGGCTCCGGCGAGCACGGAGCCCGCGGCGAGCGCCACGCCCCCGGCGACGAGAACCTGGAAGGGGCTCCAGCGGACCAGCAGCCGACCCGCGACCGGCATCGCGAGCGCGGAGGTCAGCGACCACGCGGCGAGAATCCATGCGGTGGCCCCGAACGGCACCGCGAGTGCGCGGCCGATGGCCGGCAGGGCCACCGACGGCGCTCCCAGTGCCACGTACATCGGCAGCACCAGCATCCCCGAAGTCAGCCCCAGCCGACGCCCGTCCGGGGCCTCGGCTCGCTCCGGCGCCGGGGCCCCGGACGGGATCGCCTGCGGCGTCGTCCCCTGCCGGGTATGTTGTGACATGCTAAACCTCCTTTGAGTGTAACGTTACGGAGCGGTGAGGAGACACGTCAAATGCAGGATGCGTATTACAGCCCATTGGTGGTCCAGACAGCCGTCGACCTGGCCAACACCTTGAGGCCGATCAAGGGAGAGGACGCGCTCGAGACCGTGGAGCAGCTCCGGGACTTCCTTGACGACCATCCCGCGGCTGAGCCTCCGAGTTCGGCCGCGAACCAAGGGACCGGTCCGCGGCAACTCACCCGCGCCGACCTGGCGGAAGTCCGTGCGTTGCGCGAGACGGTGCGTGAGGTGCTCGAACGGGCGAACGCGGACGCGGACGAAGCTGCGGCTCTGATCAACGACGGTCTGCGTCGCAGCCGCGCCACCCCGGTACTGCGCCACGAGGACGACCGCTGGTGGACCGAGGTGACCTCCGACAGCGTCCGCTGCTCGGCGCACCTTGCCGCGACTACGCTCAGCGCACTGGCCTCCGTGATCGCCACGCTCGGTCCCGCTCGTCTCGGCGTATGTGCCGGGCCGACCTGCCGGGCCACTTTCGTGGACCTCTCGCGCAACGGCTCGAAGCAGTACTGCACCCGAACCTGCGCACACCGGGCCAGCGTCGCGGCCTACCGGAGCCGGCGCAGCCCGCGTTGAGCGCCGGCACCCGACCCTGTCAGGCCGGCGCCGGGGTGTCGTCCGAGCCCGCCTTCGGCGAACTCGTTCGGGCCTCCGAGAGGCGTTCCTCGCGATGCGAACTGCATCGCAGCGAAAGCCGCAATGCAGTCCCGAGACCGCAAGATCTCCGTTCCGATCGTCCAGGACGCAGCGCGAGCCCGGTATCAGTCCGACAAGGCACGTGCTCTTCGCGCATATCCCGAGCCGGACCGACTGACCTCTGGGTGATCGACTACGGCGCCTACGTCGATCTGCTCCACACCAACTACGCTCCCCAAGGTCACTTGCCCTTCAAAGGCGACGACGGCGAGGAGCAACACATCGGGCTCGACGTTTCGGGCCAAGACCTTCGCGCGATTCGACGGGCAATTCTCGACCTCGACGTCCAGGCAACGGCGGATCTCAAGCAAGGTTGAGCCGACCCGTGGGGGCTGGTGCCGAAGCAGGCCCTGGGCACCCATGCAACACAGCAGGACTTGACACGGAATCCGGGTGGCCCAAGCCCCGGGGCCGGGATGACGTGCACACCGTGCACCGTGCGGGCAGCGGATGGCCGCACGGCCGCAGCCCCCACGCACCGGCATGGGCCTTCCAGGGGAGCTCAAGGCGGGCCTCGACCGGGATAGTGATCGCTCGGGAAGCCGCCCTCCGGGCCCGGTACCGGTGGCCAACGCCTCTTCACCGTCCCGGCTGCCACTCCTCACCCTGTCGGCAAACGATGGCACCCTCAAGTGATCAACGCACCACCCACGGATGATCATGTGGGCGCGGACGGGTGCCGGGCGCTGGCCTTCTACGGCGAGATCGCCCCGGCTCCGGCAACCGGGGCGCGATCCTGGCCGTCGAGCAGGACGGGGCACCGCCGGCCCCATCCCGGCTGGTCGTGACCGGCGAGGTCACCGGGTGGGCGCGACGTCAACGACGTCGTCGAGCTGGGCGTCGTGCGCGTCGAGCCCACCGGCTAGCCCCGAGCGACCTCAGCGGTGTGCGCGGGGGTGTAGCGCTCGCCCATCACCTGGTTGCTCAGCGGGTCCAGCGCGGCCAGCGCCTCCGCGTCCAGGGTGAGTTCCAGCGCGGCCGCGTTCTGCTCCAGCCGGGCCGGGCTGCGGGTGCCCGGAATGGTCGCCACCGCCACCCCGAGCCGCTCGGCCTGGGCGTACACCCAGGCCAGCGCCACCTGGGCCGGGGTGGCACCCAGCCGGTCGGCCACCTCGCGCACGGTCTGCGCGATCTTCTCGTTGGCCTCGCCCGCCTCGCCGGCGAAGCGGGGGTTGGTGCGCCGGAAGTCCTTCTCGCCCAGTGCGGAGCGGTCCAGGGTGCCGGTCAGGAACCCCCGTCCCAGCGGCGAGTACGGCACCAGCCCGACCCCCAGCTCGGCCATCACGGGGGTGACCGCCTCGACGTCGCGGGTCCACAGCGAGTACTCGCTCTGCACCGCGGTGATCGGGTGCACCGCGTGCGCCCGGCGCAGCAGCTCGCCGTCGACCTCGGACAGGCCCAGATGGCGGACCTTGCCCGCCTCGACCAGCTCGGCCATCGCCCCGACGGTCTCCTCGATCTCCACGTCCTGGGGCGGGCGGTGGGCGTAGTACAGGTCGATCACCTCGACGCCCAGCCGCAGCAGCGAGGCGTCGCAGGAGCGCAGCACGAAGTCCCGGGCACCGCGGATGCGGCGTCCCCGGTCGCCGGCACTGCGGTCGATGCCGAACTTGGTGGCCAGCTGCACCTGGTCCCGACGGCCGTGGATGGCCCGGCCCACCAGCACCTCGTTGTGCCCGGTGCCGTAGGAGTCGGAGGTGTCCAGGAACGTGATGCCCAGCTCCAGGGCCCGGTCGATGGTGGCCAGGCCGCCGTCCCAGTCGGCGGCGCCGTAGCTCTCGCTCATCCCCATGCACCCCAGGCCCATCGCGCTGACGGTGAGACCGGGCGAGCCGAGCGTGGTTCGAGTGATCATGCGCGGATACTCCTCCTGCCCGGCGGACCGGGCGGTACCTCGAGGGCTGACGAACGCCTCCGAAACTAGGACTTGGAGCGCGCTCGAAGTCAAGCCGGAGGACCGGCCCCCGCCGACGGGTCGGGCGCGGCAGGAGCGGGTGAGGGTGAAGCGGACCACCGGCAGCAGGTCGCCGCAGGGCCCGGACACCCATGGCCTGCTCCGGCAGATGGTGCTCGACCGGCTGCTCCACGCCGACGTCATCTATGTCGGGGGCGGCATCCATTACCACCTCGCGCGCAGCATCACCGGCAGCGGCCTGGCCGACGGCTTCCTGGAGGCGCTGAAGAGCCGGTTCTCTGTGGGGTTCAGGGCCGGATCAATGATCTTCGGCCGTCATCGCACCGGACACTCTGCCGACGTCATCGGGGCACCACGGACCTCCACGTGCTCGGCGCGACGACCGTGGAGCCACCGTTCGGCCTCTTCGACTGGTATCTCTTCGACTGGTATCTCAAGCCTCACCTGTACTCATCGGATCCCCGAGCGGGACGACGCCTGGGCTGATCGCATCGCTGCGCGGGCGGACTTCCCGGTCTACTTCATCGACGACGAGACGGCCGTTCGCGTCAGGGACGGCAAGGTGAATGTCATTTTCTGAAGGCCGGTGGCGGTTCCATCCGTGACTCAACAAGACGGTGCAGCCGGTCCAGCCCCGCCCGACGGGCCGGAAAGTCCCCCTGTACGAGAAGGTCGCCCGCCGGTTCTGGATCCGCCGCCGCTGCCCGCTGTGCGACGCGAAGGCCGGCCAGCCTGCGCCGACCCGGGCGAGCCCGGAGGCAAGGCAGTCCGGCGCGAGCACGGCCACGACGAACGCATCGAGCCGATCTCTTCGTCCGGCCCTTGTTGGTCTTGCGGTTCGGTCCCGGCTCGATCTATCGGGGGGAGCCGCTCGGCACCTCGTCTGAGGACGGTTCCGCCCGCCCTGCGTACGCTGCGGTGAATCGCTCGGCGGCCTCCCAGAGCTGACCTTCGCGCAGCGGGTCGTAGGACTCCTGCGACGAGCGGTCCGCACGGCTGCGGTCGACGTAGGAGCCGGTCGGCGCCTGGGTCGTGCCCAGGACGACGTCGGCGAGGTAGCGGCCGGCAGCGTTGCGGCTGGTGGCGAACGGGGTGAGGGTCAGCACCGGCATGATGCGGCGCATCGCGAACCGGGAGACGGGTCCGGCGTTGCGGGTGAGGCCGGTGCCGGGGACGAACCCCGGGTTGTAGGCGACGGCGTCGATCCCGGCCGGCAGCCGGCGCGCGTACTCGTGAACCAGGTAGATGGTGGCCAGTTTGCTCGTCGAGTAGGCGGTACGCCCGGCGGCTGTGGTGTCCGGCTTGGGGAAGGCGCCCGTGCGTGCGAGGACGTCCGGGGACTTCCAGGCCGGGCCGGGCACCATGCCCATGTTGTGCTTGAAGTCACCGAAGTGGGTGTCGCTGGCGGTGATCACGATCCGGGCGGGAGCGGTGAAGCGGTCCTGGAGCAGTCGGACGAACAGGTGGTTGGCGAGCACGTTGACAGCGAAGGTGGCCTCGAACCCGTCGGGTCCCTCGGTCAGCGCGTTCGTGTACTGCATGCCCGCGTTGCCCACGAAACCGCGCAGCGGCGGCAGGTCACCGCGCTCCAGCCGGTCGTGGATCTCGCCGGCAGCCGAGCGGACACCGGCCAGCGAGCCGAGGTCCGCCTGGACGTGCGAGACCGTGTGCCCGCCCGCGCCGAGCTCCGCGGTGAGCTGCGCGCCAGAGCCGCGGGCCACGACCAGGAGGTGCGTGTCCGGCGACCGGCGCAGGATGTGCTCTGCGGCGACGCGGCCGATTCCGCGGCTTGCGCCCGTCATCACGATGGTGTGCTTCATGGAAGGCTCCTCAACTGGTCAGCCGATGGCGCCCGGCTGGGGCGCATCTCCACGTTCGCCGGTGGTACCGCCGCCGACCAGTGCCGTCCCCGTCACCAGGACTGGCAGTACCCAGGCTCATCCGGCGCCGCGCGGCGACAATGAACCCATGGCTTCCTCCCGCTCCGATTTCGCGGTACTCCTGCGCGCCTGGCGCGACCGGCTGTCGCCGGCCGACGCCGGTTTCACGATGACGGACGGCCGTCGAGCGCCGGGACTGCGCCGCGAGGAGCTCGCGCAGCTGGCCGGGCTCTCCGTCGACTACGTCCTGCGCCTGGAACAGGGGCGCGCGAAGAACCCCTCGGCCCAGGTCGTCGGCGCCCTGGCCCGGGCCCTTCAGCTCTCCCGCGCCGAGCGCGACCAGCTGTACCGAAGCGCCGGCCTCCTTCCGCCCCGGGACGGGACGGTCAGCACCCATGTGCCCCCGGGCATCCAACGGCTGGCCGCGCGCCTGGGCGACGTACCGATCGGGGTGTTCACCGCTGACTGGACCCTGGTGTGGTGGAACACCACGTGGAGCGCCCTGCACGGCGACCCCGCCATCCTCCCGGCCGCCGAACGGAATCTCGCCCGTGCGCTCTTCGGCAACGGTGCCGCGCATGCCTCGATGCGTCCCGTCCGGTCCGAGCGCGGACAGGACGCCTTCGCGGAGTCGATCGTCGCCGACCTCAAGGACGCCGCCTCCCGCTACCCCAAGGACGCCCAGCTCGATCACCTCGTGCAGGAACTGCGAGAAGCATCCGATGCCTTCGCCCATCACTGGGCCACGCCAACGGCCGCCGCCCAGCACACGACGGACCGCAAGACGATCCGGCACCCGGAGATCGGCGACATCCTGCTCGACTGCGACGTCCTCGTCGTCCCCGGCGCAGACCTGCGCATGGTCACCTACACGGCAGCGACCGGAAGCAGCGACGCGGGCAAACTGGACCTTCTTCGCGTCACAGGTGGCCACACCGCCACCGCACTCCCCTGACCGACGACTGCTGGACGCGTTCACCACGCCGTTTGGACGAACGGGCCTTGACCCTTGATCCTGGACACGCGAGACACTGGATCATGCCGCGGCATGGGGCCAGGAACACGGGATCACCAGGGACGAACTCATGAGCCGATTGGGCGGCAGCTCGTGACACGGTGATCGGCGCACGCCCAGTGCGGTCCAGTCGACTCGTGGGTGTCATGTCGTGGCCGGGTGGAGCGCCGCCCCGAAGGGTGGCCGCGCACAGTCGGCCCAGGCGTGACTGCGCCGACCGTCCCGCGCTTGTGATCCACGTGCCGCTTGGGTGACCGTCCCGCGCTGGTGATCCACGTGCCGCTTGGGTGACCGTCCCGCGCTGGTGATCCACGTGCCGCTTGGGTGACCGTCCCGCGCTGGTGACCTACGTGCCGCTTGGGTGACCGTCCCGCGCTGGTGACCTACGTGCCGCTTGGGGCGGCAGGTCAGTCGCGATCCTTCGCCCTGCCTGGAGGAGGGCGGGGCGGCGGCGGAGACGCGGCCGAAGCGGCGCGGGGAACATCCCCGTGCCAGGGTGAGGGGGGCGCGAGCGCCGGAGCCAGGCGCGCGTGCTCGGCTTCACCCACGACGACCGCCACCTCCGCCCCGGCACTCACCTCGTCGAAGGTTTCGCCCGTCCTGTCTCCTGGGCGAGCGCAGTGAAGACTCGGAAAGCAAGGGGGCAGGTTCGGTCGGCCCATGGCTTCCCAGATCAGTGGGCAGCCGGTTGCCGGGGCAGGTGACTCGGTCTTGGTGGGAAAGCTGGCGGAGCGGGAGGCGGCTGCCCGTGTGCGGGCGGAGGGCTTGCTGGAGGAAGCCGCTCGGCCGGCCGGGGCGCTGGGGGCTGCGGAGAACGAGCTGGACAGGCTGACGATCGCACGGGAGGAACTGATCGAGGCCCTGGCGGTCTCCGCACCCGAGGCCACTGTCGTGACCGGGACGGGGACCGGGAGCGAAGCGGATCGCTCGCGCTGATGCCGAATGATCGGTCGCGTTGCCGTACGCGTGTGCGAGGCGATCGCGTGATCGGGTGGGCGAGTCGAAGTCAACCGGCACGGGTCTCCTGGTGGAGGAGCGGGCGGCGGGCCCCGCTGCGCGGGACGCGGCCTGGCTGCCACCCGATGGCGGTCGGCGGTGCCCAGGTTTACGGACCGCGCAGGCTGCGCTGTGGCGTTCCGCTTACCACGACGGAGGTCGGGCGACCGTCGACAGGAGTTGCCCGCTGTGCCGGGCCCCGGGCACCCGCGCGCTCACTTGGTGATCAGTCAACATGACTAAATGATATGGTCATTGGGCTTGCCGAGCGGGACGTCCCCTTCACAAGTCGCCCTCGGCAAGGCGGTCCGGGCGGCGAGTGCGGCCGCCGCCGAGGACCTCATGGACAGGTTCCAGTAAATGGACTCCAGTCGTTTGAAGAGAGTCATATGACGAACTACTTGCAGGACCCGGCGGTCTGGGCGTTGGCTGCCGGCGTCCCTGCTGCGGCCACGCTCGCTGTGCGTCAGCGTAGGACGATCAGAGCTTTACGCCAGGAGGGACAGGGGCTCGAAGAGTCCAACGCCGGGCTGCGGAGCCAGTGCGTCGACCTCGAAGCCACCATCGCCGAACTGCGCAGCGGTTACGACGAGGTTGTCCGGCAGGCCAAGGAGGAGGCGGAGAACGCGACGAAGACCGTGCTGAAGTCCGCGATGCGGACACTTCAGGGTCTTGCCGCGGAGCAGCAGAAGGCCATCTCCCAGTTGCAGCAGAAGTACGGCGACTCGGCTGTTCTGCGGGACATGCTGGACATCGACCACATGAACAGTCAGTTCGGCAGGCGCGCGCAGTCCATCGCCGTGCTGTGCCAGGGCTGGCTCGGCAGACAGCGGGATCCTGCATCGGTCTACGACGTGATTCGCAGCGCTCAGGGGAGGATCCGCCACTTCCCGCGGGTCGAGATCCTCTCGCAGGTCAATTTCGCCGTGATCAGCCGGGCGGTAGAGCCGGTGGCGCTCGCAGTCGCCGAGCTGCTCGACAACGCCACGAGCTATTCGGCACCTGAGACCGTGGTCGAGGTCAACGTGCGCACGGTGCCGAGCGGCATCTGCATCGTGATCGACGACGCGGGCGTCGGGATGAACGAGGAGGAGAAGACCCACGCCTCTGCCCTCCTCTCGGGTGCGCGTGCGGCCAGCGTCAGCGATCTGGGCAATCCGCCGCAGTTCGGCTTCGCGGTCATCGGCGCCTTGTGTGCTCGTTACGGATTCAGCGTGACGGTCGACACCGCCTCTCCCTACGGTGGCGTCCGTGCGGTGGTTCTCCTGCCGAAGGACTTGCTCACCAGCATGCCGGAGCCGAAGCCCGCCGCAGCTCTGACGGACCCAGGCTCGAACGGGAGCGAGCCGGAGGCGCCGGGGACCACGGCCGACGGGCTGCCCAAGCGCAGGCGCAAGCGAAGCATGAGTGTCGTGTCGAACAGTGAGCCGCCCGCTCGCCCGCTCGCTCGTTCGAGCAGTGAGACGGCATCGATCATGGGCGCGTTCCAGCGTGGCACCGATCGCGGCCGGACCACACTGCCGGACTTCGCGCGCCAGCCGGACCGCGCCGACGTACGCAAAGGACCTGACACCCCGTGAATACTGATCTGTCCTGGATGCTCGACAGCGCACTGGAGATTCCCGGGGCCCTGCACGCGGTCCTGATCTCCGCCGACGGACTGGCGATGTCCCGCACTGCGGAGCTCGGGCGTGACTCGGCCGAGAGGGTCGCTGCCGCGATGAGTGGAGTTCAGTCACTCAGCCGCTCCCTCGGGTTCTTCTGTGACGACGACAGCCTGCAGTGGCGCCAGACCCTGGTCGAGTTCGACGGCGGCTGGGTGTTCCTCGTCTCAGCCGGACCTGGCGCATACCTGGCGGTCGCGGCGTCGCCCGAGGTCGACATGGCCGACATCACCTTCCGTATGCAGCAGCTCGTCGGCCAGCTCGGCAAGGAACTGTCGACACCTCCCCGTGAAGGCATCGGTCACCGCCCATGACCGACCAAGGCCTTCCTGAGTCCGAACTCGAATCCGCTCATTTAGTCCGGCCCTATGTCATCACCGGCGGACGGGATCTGCCCGGCGAGGATCAGTTCTCGCTGATCACCCTCGTCACGACGGCCACCGACCAGCGGCAGCGTCCCACTCGGCTCTCTCCGGAGGAGCAGCAACTCCTGGAGATGTGCTCGGGCGGTTACCTCTCCGTCGCCGAGATCGCCGGTCACGCCCACCTCCCGCTGGGTGTGCTCAAGGTCCTTCTCAGTTCCCTCGCCGAGGGCGGCTACCTGGTCACCCGCGCGCCGGTGCCCCGGGCTCGCCTGGTCGACCAAGAACTCCTGCAGGAGGTGTTGGATGGTCTCAAGGCCCGTCTTGGATGACGCTGCCTACGTACGGAGCGGCGCGGAGCAGACCGCTGTGAAGATCCTGGTCGTCGGACACTTCGCTGTCGGCAAGACCACACTCATCAGCACCCTCTCCGAGATCACCCCTCTGTCCACCGAGGAGAGCATGACGCGCGTCTCCGAGGCCGTCGACGACCTCAAGGGAGTACGCGGCAAGACCACCACCACGGTCGCCCTGGACTTCGGGCGGCTGACGCTCAGCGACCGCGTGGTGCTCTACCTCTTCGGCACCCCGGGACAACAGCGGTTCGTCAACCTCTGGCAGGACATGGCCCGCGGCGCCCTGGGAGCCCTGGTCCTGGTGGATCCCGAGCGGCTGGCGGACTCCTTCGCCGTCATGGATCTGATCGAGGAGCACGGACTCGACTACGCCATCGCCATCAACCACTTCGACGGTACCCCTGCACGTACGGAGGCGGCAGTGCGCGAAGCGCTCGATCTGCTCCCCGACACCCCGGTCGTCGTCATGGACGCACGGGACGAGAGATCGTCGACAGACGCCCTGATCACGCTGGTTCGCTACCTGCAGCAACGCGCCGCCCTGGAGCACGCATGACCACCACCCCCGTTCCACCACCCGGCTGTCCCGCGCACGGCAGCGGCCAGCCGATCCCCCTTCACACCCCGCAGTTCGCCGCCGACCCGAAGGCCTTCTACGCCTACATGCGTCAGCACGGTCCCGCCACGCTCGTCGAGCTCGCTCCCGGCGTGGAAGCGACCCTGGTGACGGACTACGGCGCGGCGCTCGATCTCCTGCAGAATCCGACCGTCTTCCACAAGGACTCACACCGCTGGCGAGCCCTCGGTGAAGGGCGGATACCCGCCGACAGCCCGGTCCTTCCCCTGCTTGCCCCACGGCCCAACTGCATGTTCACCGACGGCGCCCCTCACCTGCGGCTGCGCCAGGCCGTCACCGACAGTCTGGCCCGGATCAACGACGTCCGCCTGAGCCAGACCGTCGAGCGGGTCGCCCAGTATCTCATCGCCCAGTTCAGCGCCCGCGGCTCGGCCGACCTGCTCAACGACTACGCCAAGCCGCTTCCCCTGTTCGTGTTCAACGAACTCTTCGGCTGTCCGCCGGAGATCGGTGACCGGGTCATGTTCGGCATCGCCGGCATGTTCGACGGCATCAACGCGGAACAGGCCAACCAGGTGCTCGTCCAGGCCGTCGGCGAACTGGTCGCGCTGAAGCGGGCCCAGCCGGGCGATGACGTCACCTCCTGGCTGATGGAGCATCCAGCGCAGCTGAACGACATGGAGATGGTTCACCAACTCGTACTGCTGCTCGGCGCCGGTGCAGAGCCACTGCGCGGGCTCATCGGCAACACCCTGCACCAGGTGTTCACCAACGAGCGCTTCGCGCGCAGCGGATTGCTGGACGAAGCCCTCGACGACACGCTGTGGCGCAATCCGCCCATGGCCAACTACGCGCCGCACTACCCGGCCGTGGACACGGACGTGGCGGGTCACAAGGTCCGCGCCGGAGAGCTGGTACTGGTGAGCTTCGCCGCCGCCAACGCCGCTCTGGCGGACCAGGCCAGCAGCAATCGCGCTCACCTCGCCTGGAGTGCCGGCCCTCACGCCTGCCCCTCCAAGGAGCCCGCCCGTCTCATCACCTTGACGGCCATCGAGCATCTGCTCAACGAACTGCCCGATGTCGAACTCGCGGTCCCGGAGGAGAGCCTGGTCTGGCGGCCCGGCCCCTTCAACCGGGCGTTGGCGCAGCTTCCCGTCCGGTTCGCCCCGGTCAAGCCACGGGTCTCCGCGCAGCCTCAGCAGCCGGAGGCGCCTCTGCGGCCGCAGACGCCTCAGCCCTCGGCGTCCGGCATCGATCAGAGCAACTCCAAGCGCCCCGGACGGTGGAGCGCCTTCCTCGCCTGGCTACAGAAGTGACGCACGCGACACACGAGGTCGTTGCTAGCTGCATGAATGGCGAACCACTGGGGTAGGACTGCGCGGACTGTTCGGGGTTGTCACAAGGTGAAGGAGAGACAGTGGGGTCCCACGACATACCTGTTCATCAATCCATGGCAGGGCCACCCCGGTGGCGACGGTCCCTCCTTCAGCCGGACAACCTCGCGCACAGGCCCGGGCGCGGTGAAGAACGCGGTCGGACGCCCGTCTCTCCCGGCGGGTATCCGGGTGGCTCCTCGCTCACCGGCAGGTCGCCCGCGTGGTTGATGCCGGCGTGCCACCGGTCCGGGTGCCGACCGCCGCTGGGGGGACGGTGAAGGCACTGTCGACGTCCGCCGCACCGGGGGCAGCATCCGCGGCAGGACCTGGCAGAGCCACGCTCGGCGGCCACGTCCTGGACCAACTGGTGCGCCTCGCCCCCGTCGCCGAGCTGAAGGACGCGGACACGATCGCATACGGCCAGGTACTCATGGAGTCCCTGTCGGACACTGCGCACCGGCCGTTGTCCCTGCCGCCGGCCTCGCCCAGCTTCATCTCCGACGACCACACCCCGGTCGAGTTCTCCCTCGCCTTCACCCGGGACGCCGATCCGCATCTGCGGGTGCTGGTGGAACCCGGCTGCGCCGTCGGTGACGTGGCCGGCAGCGGTCGTGTCGGCCTGGCGGCCATCCGTGAGATGGCCGCCCGATGGGATTTCTCCACCGCTCAGCTCGACGCCGTGGAGGACCTCTTCTTCCCGGCCGACCCACAGGGCCCGCTGGCCCTCTGGTACGCGCTGGAGCTGCGTCCCGGAGGGGTACCCGGGGTCAAGGTGTATCTGAATCCCTCAGCTGCCGGCCCCGGGAACGCCGCCCGGACGGTGCGGGAAGCGCTGCGCCGGCTCGGCCACCCCCACGCATTCGACGTGCTTCCCGCGGGAGCGGGCTACCCCTTCATCGCCCTCGACCTGGGCGACTGGGCGACGCCCCGCGTCAAGGTGTACGTCAAGCATCCCCGTATGTCCGCGGACGACGCCGCCACGGTGAGCCGTACCACGCCCGGCCTGGCGGAAGACCAGGTCACGACCTTCTTCCAGCTAGCCGCAGGAACGGTTCCGCTGCCCGGTCGGAGGGCCGAGGAGAGACAGCGGCTCCTACGGCGGCCCGCGCTCACCTGTCATGCCTTCACTGACGGCAAGGCCACTTCACCGAGCGGCTTCACACTGCACATTCCCGTCCGGGACTACGTCCGCGACGACAGCGAGGCCCTCGCCCGGGCGACGGCTCTGCTGCGCCACTTCGGCATCGGTGCCTCGGCTCTCCGCCGAGCCCTGTCTGCGCTCACCCCCCGGAAACTCACCGACGGCGTCGGCCTGATCGCCTACCTGGCCCTGGCGCACGAACAGCACCGGCAGCCGCGCGTCACCGCTTACCTCTCCTCCGAGGCGTACGCGGTCCGTCCGCCGCTGACCCTGCCCCTGCGGGAAGCAGTCAGCCTCCCCTGAGCAGGGACGAAGCATCGCAAGCCATTCACGAAGCACACGCAAGGCAAAAGGAAGAACCCAAGTGGAGCCCTACCGCATCAAGGTTGTCGAGCCCCTGGCCTTCACCACCCGGACGCAGCGTGAGGAGGCCCTCGAACGGGTCGCCTACAATCCCTTCGATCTGCGTGCCGACGAGGTCACCATCGACCTGCTGAGTGACTCGGGAACCGGCGCGCTCTCCGCGGCACAACAGGCCGCCGGTATGAACGGCGACGAGTCCTACGCAGGATCCCGCTCGTTCTACCGCTGGCACGCAGTCGTCAGCGAACTCACCGGCTACCCGCACATCTTGCCCGTCCATCAAGGAAGAGCGGCGGAACGCGTTCTGTTCTCCGTGCTTCTCAGACCCGGCGGCACCGTCCTGTCGAACACCCACTTCGACACCACCCGAGCCAACGTGGAACTGACCGGCTGCCAGGCACGTGACCTCCCGTGCGCCGAGGCCGCCGACCTCGACAGCCATTATCCCTTCAAGGGCGACATCGACCTGTCCGCTCTCCAGCAGGCGCTCGAGAGCGCAGAGGAATCCCCCGTTTCGGCCGTGGTGATGACCATCACCAACAACGGCGGTGGCGGGCAGCCCGTCTCCATGGAGAACCTGCGACGGACGGCCGACCTGTGCCGCCTTCACAACGTCCCCATGATCCTGGACGCCGCGCGTTTCGCGGAAAACGCCTGGCTGGTGACCCGCCGCGAACCCGGCTACCAGGACCGCACCCCCCGCCAGGTCGCCGAAGAGGCATTCAGGCTGGCGGACGGGTGCATCATGAGCGCGAAGAAGGACGGCATCGTCCACATCGGCGGCTTCATCGGCCTCAAGGACCCCGAACTCGCCGAGAAGTGCAACGGGCTGCTCATCGCCACCGAAGGCTTCTCCACCTACGGCGGCCTGGCCGGCCGTGACCTCGACATGATGGCCCAAGGCCTCCTTGAGGTCACCGAGCCGGCCTATCTGGCGGAGCGCGCCGAAGCGGCCGACTACCTCGCCGATGCCATCCGTGCCGCAGGCGTCGACATCGTCGAACCCGCCGGCCTGCACGCCCTCTATCTCAACGCCGGGCGCCTGCTGCCCCACATCCCTCCTCATCAGTACCCCGGCACTGCCCTGGTCTGCGAGCTCTACCTCCGTGGAGGCATCCGCTCCGCAGAGCTGGGATCCCTCTACCTCGGCGAGGAGGACGAACAGGGGAACCCCGTCAAGAGCGCTCCGTACGAGCTGGTGAGGCTGGCACTCCCGCGCCGGGTCTACACCCGCAGCCACTACGACCACGTCGCCCAGACCCTGGCGGACATAGCCAAGGACCCCGGCTCGGTACACGGATACCGCGTCGTGGGGCAGTCCCCGATCCTTCGCCATTTCAGCATTCGACTGGAACCGGTGAACCCTGCAGGGTGACGCCCTCGCCGACCCCGCCCGTCCGGCGACCGCCTGGTGCACCGAAGTGGCCGAGCGAGCGGTCATGACGGCCCCACGACGAAGGAAGAGGTCAACCTGCCGCCACAGTGAAGCGCTCCGGGTCTGGTGGAGGCTCGATTCCTTGAGGGGATCGAGCCATGGCCCGTCCGTCCCCTTGCCCTGCCGAGCTTCGTGAGCGTGCGGTGCGCATGGTCGCGGAGGTCAGCTCCAACTACCCAGCTGAATGGGCCGCGATGAAGGCGGTCGTCGCGAAGCTGTGCATCGGTTCCGCCGAGACGGTGCGGGCATGGGTATGCCAAGGCCGAGGTCGACACCGGCCGACGTCCCGGGGTGACCTCGGAAGAGGCCGCGGAGATCAGGCGGCTGAAGGCACCTCGCTTGTCCACTCTCATGTACACCCGCTCCTTATGGCCCGTCTGGGTAGAGGCAGATCTCCACTTCTGGCGTGACCAGGAAAAGGACGTCACCGGCCGGTCAAGGGGCGCCAGGCTGCCCCGCATCCTGGCGGCCGGTGATCAGGTCACTGTCCAGGAATTGGTGCGGGTCGCCGGGGCACGCTGGGCGATCGAGGAATGCTTTCAGGCCGCGAAGAACGAATGCGGCCTGGACCTGTACGAAGTCCGCCGCTACGTGGGCTGGTATCGGCACATCACTGTGGCCATGCTCGCGCACGCCTTCCAGGGCCGCCACGGCACGCCGGCCCTGGGAAAAAGGGGCGGAACAGGTGGGACAGCCGGGGCCATCGAGCTCACAGCGGCGGAGGTTCGGCGACTCCTGGCAGCTTGTTGTGCCCGGTCCCCGCACCTGAGCGGACACCGAGGACTACACCACGCGCTGAGCTGGTCGAACTGGCGTCGCCGACGCCGACAGTCGCCCGCCGCTGTCACTACCTGCGGCGCTGTCGCACGATCGAGGGGCGGTCCCCGTGAGACCGCCCCCACACGGTCGAAGTCCCGCTACACTCCAGCCGCCCAGCGAAACCCGCAGGTCAGACAGCAAAGTCCGGCTGGAGTACTAGGCGACATCAGGTGCGGGGAAAGCTTCGGCCCCGCTCAGCCGCTCAGCCACTCACCACACCGAGCAGGACCCGGACCGTCTCCGCCATCGTCTCCCGGCCCTGGGCGACGTAGGGGCGGGGGTCGGTCAGGTCGGGGCGCTCCGCCAGCGTCTCGCGGACCGCGCCGGTGAACGCGACGTTGAGAGCGGTACCGATGTTGATCTTCACGATGCCCGCCTGAACGGCTTGTCGCAGATCGTCGTCGCCGACGCCCGACGAACCGTGCAGCACCAGAGGTACGGGCACGGCCTCCCGCAGGCGTTCGATGAGCGCGTGGTCCAGGGTCGCGGAGCGTTCGGTCATCGCGTGGCTGCTGCCGACGGCGACGGCCAGGGCGTCCACGCCGGTGTCCGCGACATAGCGCGCCGCCTCCTGCGGGTCGGTGCGCACCCCGGCCGCGTGGGCGCTCGCGGGAGCGTCGGGCTTGCCGCCCACATAGCCGAGTTCGGCCTCCAGCCACAGGCCCGCGCCGTGGGCCCACTGGGCCGCGGCGCGGGTGGCGGCGAGGTTCTCGGCGTACGGCTGCGCCCCGGCGTCGAACATCGCGGAGGAGAACCCCGCGTCGGCCGCCGTGCGCAGCAGCCGCATGTCCGTCACGTGGTCCATGTGCAGTGCGACGTCGACGTCACAGGCCTTGCCGACCTCGGCCGCGGCCCGCGCGATCGGCTCGACCCGGCCGCCGTGGAACCGTACGGCGTTCTCGCTGATCTGCAGGATCACCCCCGGGGCGCCCGCGGCGGCCGCGCCGGCGGTGATCGCCTCGGCGTGCTCCAGCGTGATCACGTTGAACGCCGCGACGGCCCGCCCTGCGGCGGCGGCCTTCGAGACGAGTTCGCGCGTGGGAACCAGGGGCATAAAGGTGTCCCCTCGCTTTCATGTCGGTTCGGTGAGTACGGGCCGGTGTCGGCCCGTACCGCTACGTGGTTCGGCCGGTACGGATACGTGGGCGATCAGGACTTCTGCGGGACCGGACTCACGTCCGCGCCGTCGTCCGCCGCGCCCGGGGCGACGGAGTTCTCGCCGCTCTTCTCGTCGCTGTAGACCATCAGGGTCGAGCCCGCGAGGGCCAGCACGATACCGAGGGCGCCCCACACGTTCGGGAGCGTCCGGTAGACCGCCAGGGACAGCACGATGGTCAGCACCGGGGCCAGCGCGTTGGTGATGGGGGCGACGACCGTGGCCTTGCCCCGGCTGAACGCCATGACCAGGAACAACGCGCCGACCGCGTTGAGGACCTGCGTCACCGCGGTGAGTGCCGGCGCCTGCCACGGAGCGTGGGACGGGAAATCGCCCATCATCACGAACGCCACCGGAACCAGCAGCAGTCCGCTGATGGTCATCCAGCCGAAGGTCGTCGCGTCGTTGACCCCGACCACCGCGGCCTTGCGCATGCAGAACGCCTGCACGCCCCAGGCCACACAGATCAGGATGGCCATCAGCAACCACGGGCCGTGCGAGTTCGAGTCGTCCCTGCCGCTGGGAATGCTGAGCAGCACGATCGCCGCCAGCGCCGCGACGACACCCACCAGGGCGAGCCGGTTGATCCGCTCCCGCAGCAGCGCCATCGCCATGAGGACGGTGACCACCGGCGAGAGCGACACCAGGGGGAAGATCAGGTACGCCGGGCCGTTGGCGAGCGCGTGGAACAGCAGGAGTTGGCCGCCGGCGCCGGTCAGTCCCGCGATCAGTCCGTACACGGCGGCGATCGGCCGGCGGTCGAACGTGTTGCCGCGCATCGCGAAGTACGCGGGTATGAGCATCGTGAAGGCCCAGATGATGTAGATCATCTCGTTGGGGTAGCCGTACCTGCTGTTCGGCTCGCTGGAGAAGGCGCCCCACACACCCCAGAACAGGACCAGCAGCGACGCGTACAGGATCCAGCTCTTCGTGCCTCTGTTCATCGGTCTTCCCCTTCTGAGGCAGAGATCCCGGAGGCCATGCGCAGCGCGTCGAGCGCGGGCTGGTCGAGCGGGGTTCCGGCGATTTTCGCCGCGTACAGGGCGGCACCTACGACGGGCTCGTACAGAGGGTGTCGCAGTTCGTAGTGGGTGAAACGACTCTTCAGTCCGGTGGCGAACGCCTCCAGAACCGCGTCCGCGCCGAAGGTGCCGCCCGAGTAGGAGACCGGCACGGTCTCGTCCGGGCCGAACTCCAGCCGCTCGCGGGTGACTTCGACGAGCAGGGCGAGTTCCCGGCCGGCCTCGGCGAGGATCGCCGAGGCGGCCTCGTCGCCCAGACCGGCCGCCTCGGCCACCGAGCGGCTGAGCGCGGCGATCCGGCTGCGGTCGCCCTGCCACTGGTTGTGGACGACGTCGATCACGTCGAGGTCGGACGCGAGATCCAGGTGGCGCCGGAACACCTCGGCCAGGGGGCCCTGGGGGAGCCGTCCGTCGCCCATCCGCGAGAAGGCGTTGAGGCCGCGGACCGCGATCCAGTGCGCCGATCCCTCATCGCCGAACATCTCGCTCCAGCCACCGACGCGCACGCCCCGGCCCAGCCGCTCGCCGTAGGTCATGGAGCCGGTGCCGCTGATGACGTTGATGCCGTCGACCGCGCCCAGTGAACCGGCCCAGCCGCAGACCATGTCGTTGTCGCAGGCGTAGCGGTCGTGTCCGAGCACGGCTCGCGGGGTCGCGTTCAGGACGGGCAGATCGCGGGCCGCCTCCCCGTAACCGGGCAAGCCGAAAAAGGCGTACTCGATGTCGGCGGGGGTCAGCTCGGCCGCCGTACAGACAGCGTCGACGCCTTCCCCCAGCACACGCTCGACGAGCTCGATGCCGTGGGAGAAGTAGTACGAACTTGCCGCCTGCGCTCGCGCCACGACTTGTCCGCCCCGGTCGACCAGGCAGAATGCGGTTTTCGTACCGCCACCGTCGACACCTAGGAACATCGTTGTACCTCCGTCCGGCGCCCTGGATCCGCGCCGTTGATGCCTTTGATCAGTTGTGCAAGGAGTGCAGGGTCACGCCCTGCACGACGCGGTTGATCTCACCCGAGGGGAACGGGTTGTCGGCCCGCAGGCCCTGGGCCTGGGAGGCGCGCAGGGCGATGAGCTGGGCGTACACCACAGCGGACAGCGCCAGGGCGACGTCCTCGACGCCGTCGAGGCCCGGCAGCGGCCAGGCGTCGTTGCCGTCCGCTTCCGCGTCGGGGCCCGCGGAGACTGTGACGACGCTGCCGGCGGGAAGATTTCCGCGCAGCTCCGCGGAGATGTCCTGGTCGTACTTGCGGGTGTAGGGGTCGTTCGACATGTACACCACGGCGACCGAACGGTCGTTGAGCACCGCCTTGGGACCGTGCCGGAATCCCAGCGAGGTCTCCGAGACGGCCATGAGCCTCCCACCGGTGAGTTCGAGCACCTTCAGCGCCGACTCCTCGGCGAGGCCCTTCAGCGGGCCGCTGCCCAGGAAGACGATGCGCTCGGGCACGCGGGCCACGAGGGCGCCGACGGTGCGGTCCACGGCGTCGCTCTCGCAGATCGACTCGACCGCCTCGGCCAGGCGTTCGGCGACCCCGTCGTAGGCGCTGCCGCCGAGAGCGAGCAGTGCCGCGAGCGTCATGCACGTGAAGCTCGACGTCATGGCGAAACCGCGGTCGTTGGACGCGGCCGGCATCAGCAGCACGTGGGACTTCGGCAGCTCCGCGTGCTCGCGGGCCAGGCGGCCCTGCTCGTTGCAGGTGATCACGAGGTGGTGCACCTCGGAGAGGACCTGGTCGGCCAGGGCGGTGGCGGCCACGGACTCCGGGCTGTCACCCGAGCGCGCGAAGGAGACCAGCAGCGTGGGAACGTCCTCGGCGAGACAGCCGCGGGGGTCGGCGACGAGGTCCGTGGTGGGGACCGCGTCGACGCGGCGTCCCAGGCGCCGGGCCAGGGCGGGCTGGAGCACCTGGCCCGCGAACGCGGAGGTGCCGGCACCGGTGAGTACGACGCGCAGGTCACCGCGGGCGACGAGCGGACGCACGAAGGCGTCCAGCGACTCCCGGGAGGCCGCGACGATCCGGTCGACCTCCCGCCACAGGGCGGGCTGCTGGGCGATCTCGCGGACGGTGTGGGCGGCGCCGTCGTCCAGGGACAGGGCGCCGGGGGGCGTGGTCACACGTGCTCCATCAGGTGGGGGTGGGAGGCGCGGTCGTAGTCGCGCAGAACGTCGCGGACGTGGTCCACGGCCAGGTCGCGCGGCCGGGCGGCGAGCTCGCCGTGGCGGACGCGGGCGTACTGGAGCGGGAGGTGGGCGCTGAGCAGCGGCAGGGGGATGTCCACGGCCGAGAGGTTGTCCATCAGCCGGGCCTGGGCCTTTTCGATCTCAGGGTCGGGCCAGTAGTAACGCATCCGGTCGCTGTAGCTGTAGCGGCGTGCGAGGCGCTGCTCGGCAGCGCTGCCCGGGTAGTAGCCCTCCCACTTGGCGGGCTCGGCGAGCATCCGCTCCTCGACGACCTCGGGCAGGCGTGACTGCTCGGCGGCCGGGACCAGCTCGTCCTCGATCGCGGCGAGGGCGAACAGCGCCTCGCGCAGGGCGAAGGTCAGCCCGGGGCCCACCTTGAGGACCGCCCAGTGGTCCTCGACCAGCGCGGTGAGCGCCTCGGCGGTCTGGTAGTCGGTCGAGTGGGCCTCGTAGACCATGGTGGGCTCGTCGTCGAGGACCTTGCGCAGCTCCTCGGTCAGCTCGCGCCGGTAGTCGACGACCTGCACATGGTCGAACTCGACGGCCGGCTGGACCACGAGGGCCATGACGCGCGGCCAGACCTCGTCGATGCCGTGCTGGGCGAACGCCTTGCGGTGCTGCTCCAGAGTGGTGCGCGCCGCCTCGGGCGTGGTCGGGACGAGCGCGTCGAGCGTCTCGTGCGCGCCGCCGGGTGTGGGCACCTCGGTACCGATCACGTACCGGATCCGCTCGGCCCGCTCGGGGCCGGCCGTCTCCTCGGCCACCCGGATCAGCTGCGCGGCGCGTTCGGCGACCACGTCGTCGGTCAGCGGTACGGGGTCACCGGCGCAGGCGAAGCTGCAGTCCAGGTGGATCTTGGTGAAGTCCGCCGCCACGTAGGAGGCGACCAGGGCGTCGGCCCGCTCCATCGCCTCGTCGGGCGTCAGGGACTGCCACCGGTTCGGTCCGAGGTGGTCGCCGCCGAGAATCACGCGGTCCAGTGGCAGACCACTTTCGGCGGCTATGCCGTACACGAGGTCGCGGAAGTCCGCGGGCCGCATGCCCGTGTAACCGCCGTACTGGTCGACCTGGTTCGAGGTCGCCTCCACCAGTACATGACCGCCGGTCTCCCGTGCTTGCACCACGGCTGCCTCGATGACCAGCGGATGAGCCGAACACACCGAGGTGATGCCCTGCGGCTGTCCGGCCTTCTGACGCCGGACCACCTCGCTCAATGGGCTCTGCATTGCCAACCCCTTACTCAACGTGTATCGCAAGCCAATGTGCCGTCATGGCCTGCGGCTCATTTTGGACAGTACTGGTCTTATTGGGGGTCGTCAATAGTCTTATTCTGGTATGCATCTGGTATGCACAGGAGCCGACAGGTCCGCGGTGATCGTCCCAACCGATTGGTGATCGTTTAAGTCTGGTTGGTGATGGAGGCCCGGAACCGGTAGCGATCCCCCCGGTAGACCTGGACGGTCAGTTCGATCGGGCGTGATTCCTGGTTCGACGTCAGCTGGGTCGCGACGAGCATCGGCATGGTCTCCTCGATCTCGAACAGCTCGATCTCCCGTGGCGTCGGGTGGCGGGCCTCGACCGAATAGTCGGCGATGCGGGGCAGCTGCGGCGGGTCGGCGGCGCGCAGGGTGGCGTAGAGCGAGGCCGTATTGAAGTCGGTCTCGGCCAGGGCAGGGCAGGCCGCCAACGGAAGCCGGTTGTGCTCGAGCACGACGAGCAGGCCGTCGAGGAAGCGCAGTCGGTGGAGGTCGAAGAGGTCGGCGCCCGGAGCGATCCGGAGCTGCTCGGCCTCGGACACCGTGGCCGGGCGAACGGTGGCGGAGAGCACCTTGCCGGCCGTCGTCAAGCCGTTGACCTGCGCATAGTCGGCGAACCCCTGGACCTGCGGGGCCGCCGAGGCGGACGTCATCGTCGCCTCGGGGAGCAGACCGAGCTCGGCGACGAACCACCCCCGCGACGACGACGGCCGCACGATGCCCCGCGACTCCAATTGCGCGAGGGCCGCTCGCAGCGTCACGCGCGACACGGCGTACCGGTCGACCAGAGCCCGTTCGGAGGGCAGCCGGTCACCGGGGCGGGCGGCAGCGGCACGCAGGTCGTCGAGCAACTGCTTGGCTGTGCGCTCGTACAACGGGAGGACGTCGTCACCGAACAGGCCTCTGGGCATCGATGTTCTCACATCTGTCATACCAGAAGCATACCAATCCGATCGACGGTGCGAACCCTCGACCAGGAGGCCCACCCGTTGACATGCCACTCGAATACCGCTTACGTTCTCGAAGCAGGCCACCCGATGATGAAGAAGTCGCCCGTGAGCGACCTTCCGTTTCGCCGTGCCCCGGGCACCCGCCGGGGATCGAGGCAGCGTTGGCGCAGCTCACCGAGGATGCCCGCCCGCTACCGCCGGAGGTGACCTCGCACTGGGGTTCCCGTTCGCACGATACGCCGTCCCCTGACCTCAGCCGACCCACTGCGTAGACCGGTAGTAGACCAGGCATCGACCAGCCATACGGACGGTCGCTTCGTCGCGAGCGTGCGGCTCGACTTCGACGATCCACAACGACGGACAAGAGGCGGCTGCCCCAGTCGGGCAGGCACGACCGAAAGAGAGTTCGACATGACGGACATGAACCGGCGAAGCGTACTGAAGGTGGCGCTGGGGGGTGCCGGCCTGGCCGCCTTCCCCGCCGTGGCCATGGGCGCCTCACCCGCGGCCGCCGCACCGAACTCGGATCCTGACCTCGTCGGAGTCGGGGACACCTCCATCACCCTGGAGTTCGACGACCAACTGCGCAGCCGGGTGGCGCTCAAGGGCGTCGACCTCACCCGCTTCGACGCCGGTGAAGCCCTGCTGGTCGGCGGTAAGGCCATCGACGCGTTCGCCTACCGCGGGCACCGGACCCGCGACACCCGGCACCCCCGCCACGGCGCGGGCGTCCGGGTGACGATCGAGGGCACGTCCAAGGAAGGCGTACAGAAGACGGTCGTGCTTACCTCCTTCGAGCGTCTTACCGGCATGATCGTGATGAAGGTGACCTACACCAACAGATCCTCCACCGTGCTGAAGGTGACCGGGTGGCGCAACGGAGCCCACGAACTCCTGGGGACTCCCGGCGGCTTCTACACCTTCTCCGGTACCACGCACACGGACCGCCGCGACTGGGTGATGCCGGTGAAGGACGGCTATGTCCAGGAGAACTCGTTGGGGATGGACTCCTCCGACTATGGCGGCGGCACCCCGCTGGCGACCGTCTGGCGCCGGGGCGCGGGCCTCTCCGTCGGGCATGTCGAGCCCGTGGCGACGGTCCTGCGCATGCCGGTCCGCAAGACGGCCGCCGGAGCGAGCATCGCCATCCAGGACGACACCGCCCGCACCCTGAAGCCGGGCCGTCGGCTCAGCACCGACACCACGTTCCTGACCGCCCTCCCGGGCGACCACTTCGTGCCGCTCCAGCGGTACCGCGACTACATGAGCGACATCGGCCAGCGCGCCCCCAAGGTCCCCGCCTCGGCCTTCGAGCCCATCTGGTGTGCCTGGGGCTACGAGCGCGGCTTCGCCACCGAGCAGGTCACCGGAGCGCTGCCGAAGGCGCACGAGGTCGGTCTGCGCTGGGCCGCGCTCGACGACGGCTGGCAGACCAACGAGGGCGACTGGGACATCAACACGGTGAAGTTCCCGCGCGGCGAAGCGGACATGCGGGCCTTCACCAAGGAGATACGGGACGCCGGTCTGCGGCCGCGCCTGTGGTGGGCCCCGCTGGCGGCGGACCCCGACAGCAACCTGTTCCGGGACCGGCCCGACATGCTGCTGCTGGACCGCGACGGCAACAAGCAGGACGTCACCTGGTGGGACGCCTACACCCTCTGTCCGGCCTACCAGCCGACGGTGGACTACTTCGTCGAGCAGGCGAAGAGGTTCATCGGCGACTGGGGTTACGAGGGGCTCAAGATCGACGGCCAGCACCTCAACAGCGTCGCGCCCTGCCACAACCCGAAGCACCGGCACGCCCGCCCCGAGGAATCCACCGAGGGCGTGGCCCTGTTCTGGAAGGCGATCCACGAAGCCGTGCACGAGGCGAACCCCGACGCCCTCGTCGAGCTCTGCCCCTGCGGCACCGCCTTCGCCTTCCACAACCTGCCCTACGTCGACCAGTACCCCAGCTCGGACCCGGAGTCCTCCTACCAGGTCCGGAGCAAGGGCAAGTCGATGAAGGCGCTGATGGGCGCGGGCAGCAGCTACGCCGGCGACCACGTCGAGCTGAGCGACGGCGGGAACGACTTCGCGTCCTCCTACGGGGTCGGAGCCGTCCTGTCGACCAAGTTCACCCTCCCCGGAACCGGAGCCCCGGACAAGGCGACCGACCTCACCCCGGAGAAGGAGGTCCTCTGGCGCAAGTGGGTGTCCCTGTACGAGAAGAACATGCTGTCCACCGGCGAGTACCGCGGTGAGCTGTACGACATCGGCTTCGACAAGCCCGAGGCGCATGTCGTGGCCAAGAAGCGGACCCTCCACTACGCCTTCTACGCCGACCAGTGGGACGGGACGGTCGAGCTGCGCGGTCTGGGCCGCACGCGGTACCGCCTGACCGACCCGTTCACCGGCAAGTCACTCGGAACTGCCACTGCTCGGCACAACACCCTGAAGCTGTCCTTCGAGCGGTTCCAGCTCATCGTGGCCGAGCCCATCGGCTGATCAGCCGGGGCGGCCGGGCGGCCGTGGCGACACTCTTGATAATGCGAGTGGCGTGCCACAGGCCTTCCGGGCCCCCGCTTCTCCACCTGTGACGTGGAGTCCCGCATGCCCCGCCTGGTACCGGACACCCCGCCGCAGCGCGTCCTCGCGGCCACGAAACTTCGTCTGCACCATGGGCTACGGCCTCCATCTGACGGCCGGGGTGCTCCACTTCACCGAGGCGGTCCACCTTCCGGCAGGTCAGGTGGGGCTCGGACTCGGCTCGGCCGGTGTGGCCGCGCTGGTCCTGGGCGTCACCGTCGGTCATCTGGCGGACCGGCACGGCGCGCGCGGCGTCCACGCGGTGACGCTCACTGTCCAGGCGCTGGCCACCAGCTGCTTCGTAGGCGGACACCTTCTGGCTGTTCGTGGTCACGGTCTGCGCGGCCGCCGGGGCGAGGGCGGCCGGGACAGCCGCCGGCTCCCCGCTCATCCGGCTCTACGGAGGAGACCGGCCGCAGGAGTTCCGGCCCTGTCTGTGTGCGGTGACCAACTTCGGCAAGCTGACCGACACCCGCCCCTGGCCCAGCTGGGCAGCCGCCCGCACCGCGATTTTCGAGTGGATCGAGAGCTGGTACAACTCGCAGCGGCTGCACCGCAGCCTCGGCTACCGCACACCCGCCGACTACGAGGCCGCCCTTGCGGGCCTGACCATCACACCGATGGTGTCCGTCAAAGCGGAACAAGCTCAACGGCTGCGCCGCTTGCGAGCATGCCCGCGGTGAGGTCTGTGGCCAGCATGCGTGTGTAACGACCCGCTTACGTAACTGCTCGCTCCTTCTGCCTGCTCAAGTCTTCGCACAAGCACCTCAGCGGCTCGAGATGCCGACGGCCGTCGCCGGCCTCGCCTCTTCGTCATGGTCCTGGGCTTCGCCACGACCTTCCTTGGTCGGCTGTCGGCTGCTGGGGGGTGCGGCCGGGAAGGCGGCGCGCGAACACGCCGTGCCGCAGGCGCGAAGCGCTCGCGTGCCAGCCGTGCCCGTGGCAATATGGGGAAAGTGCGGATCAAGCAAGACTTCCTGCCGCACCGAAGGACGCAGAGTCATGCGCTGCTGGCGATTCCTGTCGCACTCATCGTGGTGATCACGGCGGTGGACCAGCTTGTGCCGGAGGACGTCCACCTCAGTCCGTTGCTGGTCGTCGCTCCCGCAGTCACCGCCTACTTCGCCAATGCCGGGGTGACCGCGCTGATCGGATTGCTCGCCGTGGGCGCGCAGGCGTACATCGGCTGGCACTTCGACGTGCTCACGACACGCAACGTCCTGGTGCAGATCCTCGCCCTGGCGGTGCTGTCCGCCATGGTCGTCATCTTCTGCGTGATACGCGATCGCCGCAGCCACCAGCTGGCACGCATGCGGACCATCGCCGAGGCCACACGGCACGCACTGCTGTGGCCACTGCCCGACCGGCTCGGCTGCGTGCAGATCGCCGTGCTCTATCTGGCCGCCGAGGACGATGCCCAGATCGGCGGCGACCTTTACGCCGCCACCCCCACCGAAGCCGGCACCCGCGTCATGATCGGCGACGTACGAGGCAAAGGCCTGCCCGCCGTCGGCGAGGCGGCCCTGCTCATCAGTGCCTTCCGGGAAGCCACTCACCAGCACGCCACTCTGCCGACGCTGGCTGCCGCCCTGGAACGCAGCGTCACCCGGAACCTGGCCCACCTGGGGCCCACCGCGGAAGCCGAGGAACGCTTCGCCACCGCGCTGCTGGTGGAGATTTCCGACGAGGACAACATCACCCGGGTCATCAGCTGCGGGCACCCGCCACCGCTGCTGCTCAGCTCCAACGGCGCCGGCACCGTCGCGCTTCATCCGGCACTCCCCCTCGGGGTCGGCGGCCTGGGACCGACCGATGACACCGTCGACGTCTTCTCCTTCGAACCCGGCGACACACTTCTGCTCTACACCGACGGCGTCATCGAGACCCGCAACGCCGACGGCACCTTCTACCCACTCGCCGAGCGGGTCGGTCAGTGGGCGGCCCGCCGCCCCGAGGAACTGGTGCATCTTCTGCGGCACGACCTGATCGCGCACGCCGGCGGCCGACTCGACGACGACGCCGCGGTCATCGCCCTGCGCCGCACAGGCTACGGCCACCGACAGTAGACACCAGCGGCTCACCCGTGCGGCAGCGTCCGAGGCTGCCGCACGAAGGCGGCGGGAGGCTTCGTCGCGCATGGTGATCCTGTCGGTCCTCGCCTGCGAGCGGCGAGCGTGCAGGACTGCGTCGCCGGCGCTCGGCTCTTGGACCAGGTCGCCGCTGACCACCCCGGCATCCGCAAGGTGTGGCTGGACGGTGGTTACCGCCGGCACCTCGTCGAGCACGCAGCCACCCTCGGCATCGACATGGAAATCACCGACCGCACCCCTGGGGCCATGGGATTCACCCCGATCCCGGAACGGTGGGCGGTCGAGCGGACCTACGGCTGGCGGATCTGCACCGACGCGCCCGCGACTACGACTACGAGACTCTGTCCGCCCGCTCCGAGGCCGTGATCCACCTCGCCATGACCGACCTCATGGCCCGCCGCCTCACCGGCGCGAACACCATCTCCTGGCACGACCCCGCAAAGGCACACCAGCCGCAGATGTCTGGATGAAACGACGGGAGAAGTCGGCCTCTTACTCGCGGCCTCCGATGGGAGGAACAGGAACGCCGCGGCCTGTTCCTCCGGCTGGGGCACGCGGCCGAGGTTGACGAAGTGCGGTCCGGGCACCGTCGGGCCGTGCGCCCTCTGGTCGACGTCGACCGCGATGGCGGTCGCGGTGCCGCCCGGGCAGACGGGGTTGGAGCGCATGCCGTTCTTCCGGTACATCACCGCCAGCGACTTCGTCAGTCCCACGACACCGTGCTTGGACGCCGCCCGCCGTGCTGCCGCAGGGAGGCTTCGGAGGCGGTGTTCACGTGGTGCCGCGGCCTGCTGCCGGCATGTGCGGCAGTACGGCACGGGCGAGGAGGAAGGGGGCCAGATCGACCCTGATGACCCGCTCCCACTCGGGGTCGCTCACGTCGGCCAGGGCCGACATGCTGTCCATGATCCCGGCGTCGTTCACCAGGACGTCCACGTTGGACCGCGTGCGGGCGCCCTTGCTGTTGGCGCCCCCGCCGCACGAGCGCTCATCCCTCAGTAGCCGCTCAGGAGGGCGCGTACCCTGCGCAGGGCCTGCGGATCGGCGCTGCTGTGCCAGCGTGACGGGTCGGCGGGACGCCGTCCCCACAGCAGCAGCACCCGGGTGGCGGCGTCGCTCTCGATCGTGGCGGGACCTTCGGGAGCGGCCAGGCGGATGCTGCATCCGTCGCCGTCGCCGTCGCTGTAGTCGTCGGTGTCGGCACGCACGACGACGTCGTCCGTGCCCGGCGTGCGCAACCGTCCTTCGAACGGTCCGCCGCCGGGTCCCAGGTCCAGTCCGGCGCGGCCCCGGGCCAGCAGCGGGCGGCCGACCGACACCACACTGTGCTCGGTCATCCATGGTTCGTCGAGTGCCCGCACGGCGGTGGGGTCGTCGCCGGTCAGGTCCCAGCGGTGCAGGATCAGCTCCTCGCGCATGTGTTCCGCGAAGAACGTCACTTCCACAGTCCGGCCGGTCCACACGACCTCCGTGTGCGGGGACAGGTCCCGCGCGGCGGCAGCGGCGGTCTCAGCGAGCTGTTCGCAGTGGCCCAGGAAGGCGGCCCAGAGTTCCGGGTCGGACATCCGCCGGTACGGGGCCTCACGCTCGAAGCCCCTGGTCTCCACAGGTGTTCCCGCGAGGCACGCCTGGAGCACCCGGGCCAGTTCCTCGGCGTTGCCCGTCTGGTGGACCAGGATGTCCCGTACCGTCCACGCCTCGCACCAGGTGCCGTCGTCGGGTCGCCGCGCCTGCACGGCGCGGAGGAACGGGACCAGTTCCGGCAGGGTCTCCTCGACCCGGGAGGGGATCATGTGCGATGGGTATCCCGACCGGGCCGCCCGTCAAACCGGCGGTGTCCCGGGGACCGGCCGCGCCCCACCGGGACCGGCCGGCCCGGTGGGGAGGAAGAAGGACAGTCCCGCGGCGGCGGCCCCGCCCAGCACCGCTGCCGTCCAGTACGAGGGTCGGCTCCCGGCGCGTCGAGAAGAAGGCGACCGTCGACGAACCCCCGCCACCAGGGCCGGTGGTTCCGCTCTGACCTGACCTGACCTGGCATTCCAGGCTTCGGCGAGCGGCCGCCGAAGCGATGCGCACGCGAGCGGCGGCCGGACCAGACCTACGCGTGGCCCCGCACGATGATCTTTCCGGTGTTCTTGCCGTGCAGCATTCCCAGGAACGCGTCCACAATGTGTGCGAACCCGTCCGCCACCGTCTGGTCCAGCGCCAGCCGGCCGCTCTGCAAATGGGGGACCGCGACCTCATACAGCTCGTCCTGCAGGTCGCGGTAGTTGCTGACCAGGAAGCCCTCCATGCGGAGGCTCTTCTGAACGATGTCCGAGTGGTTTACGTGTGGCGGGGGCGCGTCCTGGCTGTTGTAGCGGCTGATGGTACCGATCCGGACGATGCGCCCTGCCGTACCCGGGCCTGGCGCCGGCATTCGCGTTCAGCAGGCATTACCGTGTGACGCCTGCCCGTGACGCTATCCGCCCACCATCGCCCACCACCGTATCCCCAGAGCGGTCCACTCCGCCCGCTGCTCATCGGACAGCTTGTCGGCCCGGCGCCGGGTGTCGTCGACGACGGCACGGGGCTTGATCTCGGTCCCGTCCGGCAGGGCTTCCGCCGCCTTGCGTGGCCCGGAGGTGTCCCTCCCTCTCGAAGAACTGCCGCGCAGCCGCGAGGTACCCAGCCCCCGCCGCCGCCCGCCGCCCCACCGGCCGTACCGCGCCCCCACCGGGTCGGCCGAGCTCAACGAGATGGTCGACCGCTGCGGCCTGGAGGACGAAGGCCGTCGGCTGCGTTCACGGACCGCACCACGCGGGGGCGTCGTCGGACCGGCCGGGGCCGTGGGGACGAACGCCTGCGGGCGGCAGCGGCCGTCCGCGGCGAGGCCGATCTTCGTGGTCAGCCCGCCGGGGGAGTGTCCGGGCGGCATGGTCGTGCGGTTCGCCGGCCGGGGCCCCTTGTCACAGGCCCCGGCCGCGTGCCGGTGCGCACGCACGATCGTCGAACCGACAGCCACGGCCCAGCCCGGATGGCCGAGGAGACAGGCTCTGCGCTGCGGGTCCGGGCGGAAGTCAGCGGCAGAGGGCCGCGTCGACCGCGTCGGTCATGCGCTCGGCGGTGGGCGCGTCCGGGATGGTGGTGACGGCGATGTTGACGGCACGGCCGTCCTCCGTGACGCCGCCCCGGGTCCGGTAGCCCACGGAGGTGCCGCCGTGGCCCCAGACGAGGCCGCCGCAGGTCAGTGGCCTGCTCTGGATGCCCAGGCCGTAGCGGACGCCAGGGCCCAGGAGCTCGGCAGGGACGGTGGTGCGCATCTGGGCGAGCTGGGCGGCGGGCAGCAGACGGCCCGTCAGGAGCGCGCTGTAGAAGGTGTTGAGGTCGGTGTTGGTGGAGACGACCGCCCCCGCGGACCAGGCCATCGAGGAGTCCATCTCGGTGTAGTCGATCAGCGGCGCGTCCGGGCCGGTGTTCAGGTAGCCGTGCGGGTGGGGCTCGCGGAGGGCGGTCTCCCCGGTGGCAGGGACGTAGGTGTGGCGCAGGCCGATCCGGTCGATGACGCGCTTGGTGACCTCCTCGCCGAAGGGGCGGCCGGTGACCTTCTGGATCAGCAGGCCGGCCACCAGGTAGTTGGTGTTGCTGTACTCCCACTGGGCGCCGGGCGCGAAGTGGGCCTTCTGGGCCAGTGCCCCGTCGAGGAGTTCACGCGGCTCGAAGTAGCGGTACTGGATGGTGGTGAAGTCGGTCAGCGCGGGGGCGTCCATGTATTCGGGCAGGCCGCTGGTTTGCTGGAGCAGCTGGCGGACCGTGATGTTCCGGCCGTCGATGCCGTCGCCGCGCAGCAGGCCGGGCAGGTAGGTGTCCACGCTCGCGTCCAGGCCGACCTTGCCCTCGGCGACCAGTTGCAGGACGACGACGGCGGTGAACGCCTTGGTGTTGCTCCCGGCCCGGATCTGCCCGTCGACCGGGACCTTGGCCCCGGTGGCCAGGTCGCCGACGCCGGCGGTGTACGTGCGGCTGCGGCCGTCGCGGCCCTTGACGGTGGCGAGGGCGGCGGGCATCCCGTCGTCCTTGACCAGCGCGTCGAGGCGCTGCTGCACGACGTCCGGGCGCGGTGCGGCGGAGGCCGCGGTCGGGGCGATGGCGGTCAGCGCGAGCCCGGCGGCGGCCGTGGCCGTCGTGGCGTACCGCGCCATGCGGACGCGGCGCGCCGTGCGCTGCGGGGTGTGTTCGTTCATCGGGGCTCCAGTGGTGGGAAAAAGAGGGGGAGGTGCGAGGCGGTGCGGCGGGGTGGCCGGCGCCGAGGACCGGCGCGGGCCACCCAGGGGACGATCAGCGGCAGAGCGCCTCGTCCACGGCCTGGTCCGCGTGCTTGTCGGCGTCGGCGTTGCCCGTGACCGTGGTCAGGGTGACGTTCACGGCGCGGCCGTCCTCGGTGGTGCCGCCGAAGGTCGAGTAGCCCGGGATCCCCCCGCCGTGCCCCCAGGAGAGCCCGCCGCAGGAGAGCGGGCGGCTGATCAGGCCGAGGCCGTAGCGGACCCCGGGGCCGACCGCGTCGGCGGGGACGGTGGTGCGCATCTGGGCGAGCTGGGCCGCGGGCAGCAGACGGCCGCCGAGCAGCGCTTCGTAGAACCGGGTGAGGTCGGTGTTGGTCGAGACCATCGCGCCGGCCGCCCAGCCCCAGGACGGGTCCAGCTCCGTGTAGTCGCGCAGCGACCCGTCCGCGGCACGCTGGTAGCCCTTGGGGTGGGCCTCGTGGATCGTCATGTCCCCGGGGACGGGGAAGTAGGTGTGGCGCAGGCCGATCCGGTCGATGACGCGCTTGGTGATCTCCTCGCCGATAGGGCGTCCGGTGACCTTCTGGACGATCATGCCCGCCAGCAGGTAGTTGGTGTTGCTGTACTCCCACTGGGCGCCGGGCGCGAAGTGGGCCTTCTGGGCCAGCGCGGCGTCGAGGAGTTCGCGCGGTTCGAAGTAGCGCTTGGGGTCGTTGAGGATTGCCTCTTGGTTGACGTAATCGGGCAGGCCGCTGGTTTGCTGGAGCAGCTGGCGGACCGTGATGTTCCGGCCGTCGATGCCGTCGCCGCGCAGCAGGCCGGGCAGGTAGGTGTCCACGCTCGCGTCCAGGCCGACCTTGCCCTCGGCGACCAGTTGCAGGGCGACGACGGCGGTGAACGCCTTGGTGTTGCTGCCGATACGCACCTGCCCGTCCCCCGGGACCTTGGACCTGGTGGCCGCGTCGCCGACCCCGGCGGTGTAGGTGCGGGTACGGCCGTCGCGGTCCTTGACGGTGGCGAGGGCGGCGGGTACCCGGTCCTTCTGGACCAGGGCGTCGAGGCGCTGCTGCACGACGTCCGGCCGCGGTCCGGCCGAGGCCGTGGCCGGTGCCAGGATGCCGGCCACCACGGCGGCGGCCACCGCGGTCACGGTCACCGCCACCCCGCGTCGGCGACCGGGGAGGCGGTTCGGACGGTGGTGCTGCGGTGCGTGTTCGTTCACAGGAAAGCCCCTCTGGGTAGGGCGCCGGAGCTCTTCTCGGCGCCCTCCAAGAGGACCATCCGACGGACCGTCAATCCGTCCGCGCAGAGGACGAATCCGTACCCGGGACCGTGCTCCGGGGCGGGGCCGGGCATGGGACCGTACTCCCAGGGCCGTACGGCTCTCCATCCGCGCCCACCGCGCATCGGTCGACGACACACATCAACCAACAATCGGATGCTCCGCAGGAAACGGCCTGGCCTCAAGCCACCGGGGCAAGCACCGACGGGCCGAATCAGCGGCGGCAAGTGACATCAGAACTCATCGCGATCGGTCACGCCGAGAGCCCACCATCGGCTCCCCGACACGTTGCGAAAGGACTCCGGCTCAGACCTCCATAGCCACCTGGTCCTCGCCGCCGTCGCCCGTACACCGACCACGACGTCCTCGCCCCGGGGCCCGTTCCAGAGCTGAGGGCAGACCTGCTCGATCTGGTCGCGCCGGTGGACATGTCCCAGTACTGCTCGGCGATGTCATCGGGTCGACGAACGGGAACTCCGTGGTCGTCGGCCTCAGGGGCCCCAGCCTGGTCGATGAGTGTGCTCAGCTCGCTGCGGGTGATCGTCGCGCTGACGGAAGGGTTTTGCAGATGCCAGCGTCGGCCGGTTCACCGTGGCGGGAGTAGAGGCAGTTGCGGGCGGCGGATGCTGAGCGGGGCCAGGCCGCTGAGACCGGGCAGCGGTGGGCCGCCGTGGTGGTCAGCCGATCCCACCATTGCGAGGTCGCCTTCCCGCAGAGGCGGGTGTCCGTCGAGGGACGGGAACCGCCGCACAGGGCGGTGACGCCCTCGTCATCAGCATGCCGAGTTCATCGCCGCGGCCCGCTCCGCGCTGCGCACGCTGCGCCGGCCCGATGAGCTGGCCCTCGGCCCCCGCAGAACAGCCGCCTGGGTACGGACCCACGCCATGCCGTTGGAGGGCGTCCTCCGCAACGTCATCCACCCACTCGCGGGCGCGGAGTCCGCGGGTGCCGCGCCGAGCATCTCGTCCGTCTTCTCCGCTGGGGAAGTGCGGCACGGCGATGTGCTCCCCGTCCGCGGCGGGCCGTGCCGGCGGACGTCGCCCGTCGCGAGGTACCCAGGTTTCCGGTCGGGTGACGGTTGGCCAGATTCCAGGGCGGCGAGGGTGACTTCTCGGCCCCCGGGCCCTCGTTACATGGACTGGTAGTCGGTGTAACCGCGTTGGTCACCACCGTAGAACGTGTTCGCGTCGGGCTGGTTCAGGGGTGCCTGGGTCTGCCAGCGCCGCACGAGGTCGGGGTTCGCGATGAAGGCGCGGCCGACAGCGACGAGGTCGGCCTGGTCGTTGTCGAGTAGTGACTGGGCGATGGTGGCGTCCGTGACCGGGGACCAGCCGTTGCTGACGATGCGAGGGCCGCCGAAGCGGTGGGAGAGGTCCTCGATGAGAGGCGTGGTGGGGTCTCCGATGGTGTGCAGGTAGGCCAGCCCCCTAGCGGAGAGGGCGTCCACGAGCGTGCGGTAGGTGGCGGCGGTGTCGTCCGCGTTGTCCTCGATGGCCCCGTGGAGGTTGATGGCGGGTGAGATGCGGATGCCGACGCGTTCGCTGCCGATGGCGTCGGAGACGGCCTGGGCGACCTCGATGACGAAGCGGGCGCGTGCCTCGGGGGTGCCGCCGTAGGAGTCGGTGCGCTGGTTGGTGTTGGGGGCGAGGAACTGGTGGAGCAGGTAGCCATTGGCGGCGTGGAGCTCGATGCCGTCGAGTCCGGCGTCGACGGCGGCCCGTGCGGCGTGGGCGTATTCGTCGATGACGGAGGGTATTTCGTCAGTGCCCAGTGCGCGGGGGGTGGGGTGGGGCTGAGGTCCGGTGGCGGTGAATATCTCGCCGGGTGCGGCGATGGCGCTGGGGGCGACGGTTTCGGCGTGGTGCTTGTTGTCGGGGTGTGAGATGCGTCCGGCGTGCATGATCTGCGCGACGATGCGCCCGCCGTGCTGGTGGACAGCGTCGGCGACAGTGCGCCAGGCGGCGGTCTGGGCGGGGGTGTGCAGGCCGGGTGAGTTCATGTACCCCTGGCCCACGGTGCTGGGTTGCACGCCTTCGGTGATGATCAGCCCGGCGGTGGCTCGCTGGCCGTAGTAGGTGGCCATGAGGTCGGTCGGTACGCCGTCGGGGGTGGCGCGATTGCGGGTCATGGGTGCCATGACGATGCGGTTGTTCAGTGTCCACTTGCCGACGGTCACCGGCTCGAAGAGGTCTGCCATGGGGGGTCTCCTGGAAAGAACGAGGCTGCGCGCGTCGTGACGAGGGTCAGCCGGGGTGCGGTCGGGGGGTTTCAGATGCGCCGGACGGCGACGACAGTGTCGGTCACGGTTGCTTTCTGGCCGTCCGGGCCGGTCGCCTCGCGCTCGGGGGATGCCAGGCGGGCGGCAGCGAACCGATCGGGGTCGAGGGCGAGTTCGTCGAAGATTTCCCTCGGGCGGGGGAAGCGGGTGTCGGGGTCGGTGTTCCAGGCCCAGGGGCGCACCGAGCCGTGGTCGACGATGAGGAGGAGCCCACCGGGGGTGAGGGCGTGGGCGGCCCGGCGCAGAACGTCGGCGCGGGGCAGGTTGTAGGGGGTCTGGAGATACTGGGCGGAGACTAGGTCGAACGTCCCGGCGGGGAAGGTTTCGGCGAGGTCGTGCTGCTGGGGGCTCACGCGGTCGGCGACGCCTGCGCGGGCTGAGTGCTGGGTGACGCGTCGCAGTGCGGTGGGGGCGATGTCGACGGCGGTGACTTGCCAGCCGTGGGTCGCGAGCCAGACGGTGTCGCCGCCTTCGCCGCAGCCCAGGTCCAGGGCCCGTCCGGGCGGGGTGAACTGTGCGGCGGTCTCGGCGAGCACCGGGTTGGGGTCACCCTTCCACACGGCGTCCTTGCCGCGGTAGAGGTTCTCCCAGAACCGTGCCGCCTCGGCAGGGGCCTGAGCTCCTCGGGTGGGGTCGTTCATCGGGGTGCGCCTTTCCGGTCAGTGGGTGGGCACGGGGGCGGTGGGCTGTGCGTCTGCGGGGGTCTTGGATGTTTTCACCAGGACGGCCAGGGCGAGGACGGCTGCGGCCAGGAGGGCACCGGCGACGATGAACGCGATGCGGTAGCCGTGCAGGAAGCCCTGAAGCTGCAGGGCGCGGGATGCTTCGCCGCCGGCCGGGGTGCGGGGGTCGAGGTAGCCGGTGACGGCGGCGAGGTAGAGGGTATTGAGGAGTGCCGGGCCGAGGGCCGCGCCGATCTGCTGGCTGGTGGTGAGCGCGGCGCTGGCCACTCCGGCGTCGCGCGGATCGACGCCGGACAGCGCGACGTTGGGGCCTGCCAGGAAGAACAGGCCCACGCCCACACTCACGAGGATCTGGGTCGGCAGGACCTCCCCGGTGTAGCCGGAGACGCTGTCCAGGCGGGTGAGCCACAGCAGCCCTGCGGTGGCCAGGGCGGTGCCGGCGACCATCAGGGGCTTGAGGCCGAAGCGGGTGACGAGGGGTGCACCGAGTGTGGTGGTGGCGATGATCCCGGCGCTGAAGGGCAAGAAGGCGATGCCGGCCTGCAGCGGGGTGTAGTGGAGGTTGACCTGGAGGAAGTACGTCATGAAGAGGTTCATGCCGAACATGCCGGCGCCGATGAGGAGGTTGGCCAGGAACACTCCGGCACGGTTGCGTTCCATGACTACCCGCAGCGGCAGCAGGGGGTGGGCGGTGCGGCGTTCCACGAGCACGAACGCGGTCAGCAGCAGGACGGCGGCCGCCAGGAGGATCACGGTGGCGGGAGCTGTCCAGCCTCCGCCGTCGGCGGCCTGGGTGAAGCCGTAGACAAGGGCGACCAGTCCACCGGTCACCAGCAAAGTGCCGGGAAGGTCGTAGTGCCGGTTTCCGGCGGCGCGGCTCTCCCGGACGAAGGGCCGGGTGGCGAGAGCGACGGTCAGGGCGATGGGGACGTTGACGTACATGCACCAGCGCCAACCCGCGTACTCGGTGAGGACGCCGCCCAGGAGGAGCCCGACGGCTCCTCCGCCGCCCTGGAACGCGCCGAAGATCCCGAATGCCTTGGCGCGTTCATTGGGGTCGGTGAAGGCAACGGTGATGAGGGAGAGCGCCGCGGGTGCCAGGAGCGCGGCGAAAGCACCCTGCAGGGCGCGTGCGGTGAACAGAGTGCCCGGGTCGGGCGCCAGACCGCCGAGCATGGAGGCTGCTGCGAAACCCAGCAGGCCGATGACGAGGATGCGCTTGCGCCCGGCGAAGTCGGCGATGCGCCCGCCGAGGAGCAGCAGTCCTCCGAAGGCGAGTGCGTAGGCGGTGATCATCCACTGGCGGTTCGCGTCGCCCATCGCGAGGTCGCTCTGCGCCTGCGGCAGCGCGATGTTCACGATGGACACATCCAGCACGACCATGAGGGTGGCGACCGACGCGACGATCAGCGCCATCCACCGGCGCGGATCCGGCACATCCGCATCCGGGACCTTCCCGGCGGTGCGAGCGGGAGTAGACATCGGCAGCTCTCCTGAGCGATGAGGGGCGGGATTGCCTCGGTGTGAGCTACGGGTGCGTGGCTCACGTCGCCAGGAGAGTGCGCCCAGGCCCCGAACAGTTGCAATCCGTCATGCCGGTTCAGCAAGATTCGACGCATGGACGAATTCAAGAACGTGCTGGCCGGCGTCGGACCCCGGCTGCGGGACCTGCGCCGCCGGCACGCCATCACGCTGGCCGCGCTGGCCGAACTCACGGGGATCTCGGAAAGCACTCTCTCCCGCCTGGAGGGCGGAGGCCGCAAACCCAACCTGGAACTCCTGCTGCCCCTGGCCCGGGCCTACAACGTCCCGCTCGACGAGCTCGTCGGCGCTCCGGAGACGGGCGATCCCCGCCTTCATCTGCGCCCCGTCACGCGCGACGGCATGACGTACGTGCCGCTGACCCGCAGGCCGGGCGGCCTGCACGCGCACAAACTCGTCATGAGCCCCACCGCCGGCGAGCCCGAGCTCCGGACGCACGAGGGCTATGAATGGATCTACGTCCTCAACGGCAGGTTCCGCCTTCACCTCGGCGACCGCATCCTGGTCATGGCGCCGGGGGAAGTCGCGGAATTCGATACCCACGTCCCGCACTGGCTGGGCCCCGACAACGACCAGCCGGTGGAGCTGCTGGTCATCTTCGGCAAGCAGGGCGAACGCGCCCACCTGCGAGCCCGCCCCACCCCCTGACGCCCTCGCGCCCGGGCGTATGCCCTCCCGTCACCGGCCGGATTCGGGGGGCAGCATCGAATCCAGGCCGTGCCGGCGATCGCCCAGGACCTGCTCGCACACGAGTGCCTCATCGGCCGCGCTGAAAACCTGGGCGGACCGGCGGCGAGCCACTGCCGCGTCGGCGTCGGCGTTCACCAGGTCGGCGTTGATCGCCGCAGCCGCCGCCACACCGGACGCCTGCGCCGCGGGCAGACCGCCCATCAAATCGGTGACGTTGCCCGCCACATACACCCCGGGAGCCTTGGTCGCACCGCCCGGCTCGGAGGGAACACAGGTGCCCACACCCATGGGGTGCTCCACCGGGTCGACTCCCAGGCCGGACAGGATCTCGCCGCGCGCCACGAACCGTGGCGCCACCACCAGCGCGTCCACGGGGACCCGCAGGCCCGAGGCCAACCGGACACCGCTCAGGGCGTCGTCCGTGACATCCAGGCCGGACACCTCACCCTGCACGACCTCGATGCCGCGTGCCGCGAGGCGCTCCCACTGCTCCTCGCTCGGCTCGGGGCCGGAGTGAAGGAAAAGCGTGACACGCGGTGACCACTGGCGGAACAGCAGCGCCTGGTGCACCGATGCGGCGCTGGTGCCCAGCACCCCGATCGTCCTGTCGCGCACTTCCCAGCCGTGGCAGTACGGGCAGTGCAGCACGTCGCGCCCCCACCGCGCCCAGAGACCCGGCACCTCCGGCAGCTCGTCCACCAGGCCCGTCGTCACCAGCAGACGGCGGGCACGAAAGGTGCGGCCGCTCTGCGTGCCCACGACGAACCCGCCCTCCGTCCGGCGGGCCGACGTCGCGCCTTCCTGGAGCAGCGTGCCTCCGTAGAGGGCGACTTCGATACGACCGGTGCGCAGCAGATCCCGTGGCGACACCCCGTCGCGCGACAACAGGCCGTGGGCCGCGTCTGCGGGGGCATTGCGTGGTTGCCCGGAATCGAGTACCAACACCGAACGCCTGGCCCGGGCCAGGGTCAGCGCACCCGACAGACCTGCGGTTCCACCGCCGACGACAACGACATCGAACTCCTCCGGCATCTCTTCCGTGTTCATCCGGCACACAGTGCTGCGCCCTCGTCGGTGATGCCACTCCTCTTGCCGAACCGGCAAAAGACAGCCGGCCGCCGGTCGTCACCGACGACATGCCGCACGCCGTGCTCCGCCGCCGCGCGAACGGCGAGACGGTCGAAGAGATCCAGCCAGACCTAAACAACCGGAGCCAGGACTCCTGCGCGTGATGACGGCCCTGAAGCACCTGCCGCCACTCCTGCTGGGACGCCGCTCGGAAGTACTGGCCACCAACGCGCTGCTCGTCGAGGTCCTGGGGACGGCGTTCAAACCGGGATCCTCTTTCGTGCGGTGGCTCCTGCTGGCCGAGGCCGCCCGCGCGCGCATCGTCGACTGGGCCGACTACGCCCGCGCCGCCGTAGGAGCGCTGCGCTACGAGAGCGGCCGATACCCGCACGACCGTGCACTCGCCGCGCTCATCGAAGACCTGCGTGTCCGAGAACCCCATGTCGACCGGTGGTGGGACGACCAGGGTGTCACCGACCGCACATCCGTCACCAAGCGCATCGCGCACCCGGTAGGCGGCCCGCTCGAGTTCGGCGTCGAAGCGGCGGCACTTCCCCAGTGCCCCGACCAAAAGCTGGCCATCTACACGGTCGAGCCCGACACCCCCACTGCGCGCATTCTCCCCCCACTCCTCAGCTATGCGCCGCGAGCCGCCCGCGCGTGAGGCAGTCCTGGCTGTGACGGCCTGCCGGACCGCCTCTCGTCGAAACAAGTCAGCCACGCATGCAGAACGTCAGGGATCACCGGTCGCGTCAACTGAATGCCGAGGACGACTCCACGCCCGCGCCAAGACCCAGCGAGGCGCGCAGCGAGCAACTCACCCTTCACGTCGGTGAGTTCGTGACGACGTATCACCACACCATGATCCACCACCTAATGATCTCCGAAGACGGACCCTGGTTGCCGAGCCTGTTGTCGCTCAGGAACGAGAGGATCTTGCGCCTCGCGAGTGAACAGGCCTCCGCGTGCCGCGGCGAGAACGGCTTGACGAAGCACCGAAACACCGAAGCACCAACTGGCGGTCACCGCCCGCGCTGACGAAATACCGTGTTCCCCGCGGGGCGCACCACCCCATGGGCAAGGCCGGGCGTCATGCCCTGTCGACGTGGACGTACACGCGGTCGAAGCGCAGCAACGCCAGGTCCTGGCGGCGGATCATCCAGCTGACGACGTACGAGTCCAGCTCGCGGATCTGTTCACCGCCACGCCAGGTGGCCAGCAGGACCCAGTCGTCGGTGTCCGCCGCGGCGTCGCCGGTCTCCGAGTCGTCGTCCCTGGCGAGGAGAAGAGGGTCGTCGTTGAGGACGACAGGGTGGGCGCCGAGTGCGAACGTCCAGGTCGGCCAGGAGCCCCCCACGTGTGTCCAGGCGCTCTGCAGCTCCTCGGCGAGTTCGTACTCCTCGTCGTCGGGGGCGTCCCACCTGGCCTCCGCGAAGCTCTCCGGCATCGGCGGGGACAAGTGGTGCCACATCGTGCGCATGTCCTGCGACTCGAACGGCCCGTACCCGGTGTCCACACGCCGGGCGGCCGCCGGTGTCCCGGCGGGGACATGGCACACCGCGTCACTCATCGGGCCATGCAGGCCCAGCTCCATGTCGGCGAAGAACAGCAGGTGGCCGGCTGACGGCAGGGGGAGTCCGGTGGCGCCCTGAGGTATCAGCGCGCAATCGGCGCGGGCGATCAGGAGGTGACAGGGATCCGGGACGCCTTCCGGCAATACCGGATCACCACCCATCCGCACCGCGAGCGGACCGTCACCGCCCTGGGTGAAGAACGTGCCCGGCACAGCGGCCCGTATCCACTCCTCGACCTCCTCCGACGGCAGACCACGGGACGCCGCCTCGGCGCGGAAGCGACGCACTCTGTCGGTATTCCAGTCATCGATCACAGCCACACCCTAGCCAGGAGCATGGACCCCGCAGGGGGTTCGCAGCCGCGGCAGCGGTTCCCCGTCGCCAGGGCAACCGACCCGGCCGAGCGTCCTATGAGTTCCCGGCGCCGGGCGGCCTGCTCCGAAAGCGCCACAGGCCGACGACGCCCCGAGAGAGCCCCTGAGGCCAAGGGGCGGGACGGCCGCCGCGCACCTGGCATATCCGGGACACCTGTCTGTACCGATATGCAGGCCGGATCGCCGATGTGCGGCAAGTCCGGCGGCGAACTGTCACGACACCCTCTGCACCCCCGGCCGGAAGCACCCACCGTGGACCGGCCTTGTGCGCCCGCGAAGACTGTGCGTACATCGACCTGGGCGTCCTGAGCCACGGGCCTTCCGGCGGCGCAGGACTGGCCGGCCCGCCGTGCCAGCAGGCCCGTGGCCAGCGGGCCGCTTCAGCCCGGCAGCCGGGTCACAGATGCGCGGCCAGGAACGGAAGGACGACCTCGGCCATCTCGTCGGGTACTTCCTCCGCCAGGTCGTGGCCCGCGTCGAAGACGTGTCCGGTGACATCGTGGGCCATGAGCCGCATCTGGGACTCGTTGCGGTCGCCGATGAACGCGGATCCGCCGAGCGCCAGGACCGGGATGTCCAGCTTCTTCTGTGCGGCCTGCCGGTTCTGTTCGGCGTCGACGAGCATCGCCCGGTAGATGGAGAGCATCGCGCGGATGCCGCCGGGCATGGAGTAGCAGCGCACGTATTCGTCGATCGCGTCGGGGGTGGCGGTGTCGGGGTGGCTGCGCTCGTTCTTGATCATGTAGGTGATGAGTTCGCGCTCGTGCCCGGTGATCAGCATCTCGGGAACGTCGGGCTGGAAGTAGAAGCCCAGGTGCCACAGGTGCATGCCGCTGGAGACGTTCTCGGGGGTGAGAGCAGTGTGGTCCTCGAAACCGAAGCCGGGGAACAGAGCCTCGGCGAACACGAGGGCGGTGACGTGGTCGCGGTGGCGGGCGGCGAGTTGGTAGCCGATCACCGCTCCCCAGTCCTCACCGACCACGGCGTACGTCTCGTGCCCGAGGTGGGCCATCAGGGCGGCGATGTCGTCGCTCATCGTCGCGCAGTCGTAGCCGTCCGACGGTCGGGCGGAGTCGCCCAGACCGCGGAGGTCGGGCACGACGACGGTGTAGCGCGGAGTCAGTGTCGGGACGAGGTGGCGCCAGTGGTAGCTGGTCTTGGGCACACCGTGCAGGAGCACCACCGCGGGGCCTGACCCGGCTGTGCGGTAGTGCAGACTCGTGCCGTTGACGGCGGCTCGACCCGTACGGACGGGCGTTCCCTGGTGATCGAGGATCATGTTCGCCTGCCTTTCGGTTGCAGATCGCGATGGGTGTGGAGAGCAGTGGTCTGCGGAGACCCGACGAGAGTCATCGGGCGGAAAGGGGCCCGGCGGCCCCGGGGTTGTCCGGGCAGGCCGTGGAACGGTGTGCGTTCTTTCGGTGATTGCCGGGGAGAGGCGTCGTAGGACTCCAAGTCTTGCCAGCCCTGCCTTTTTGTGGATCGGACGATACAGTTTGCGGACGTGAAAAAATCAGCCGAGGGCGGCCAGGGCGACCTCCACGAGGGGTTCGAGAGTGCGGACATCCGGGGTGATCTTGGAGGAGACCAGGAGTCCGTTGAGGAACGTGACGAGGAATCTCGCCAGGGTGTACGGGTCCTGTCGCGCCGCGATCTCGCCCCGCTCCACCGCGACCCGCAGCACCTCGGCGAGCGCGTCGCGGCCGGCGTCCTGCATGTCCCGCACGACGCGTCTGACCGACGGGTCCTGCGGCAGACGCTCACAGGCGGCGTTGACGGCAAGGCAGCCCCGGCCGCCGCTTTCCGCCCCGAGTCGGATCCGGTCGAGCAGCATCCCGCGAATGGCCGACCGGGTGTCGGCCCCCTCCTTCAGGCTGCGCAGGGCGTCCGCCGCGAGGGTGGTGCGGTAATGCTCCAGGGCCGCCCGGTACAGGCCCTCCTTGTCGCCGAACGCGGCGTACAAGGAGCCCTGTCCGATGCCCAGTTCCTGGGTCAGGTCACGTACCGAAGTCGCCTCGTAGCCGCGCACCCAGAACAGGTTCATGGCGCGGCTGACCGCCGCCTCGGTGTCGAATTCCCGGGTTCTCGCCATGACTTCATCATAGCGTATCTGGATCTAGCGTTCAAGAAACGTGGTGGCGTCCCGCACACCGGCGGTCCGGGGACAGAGGGACCGCGATCTGCCCCTTACTCTTCGCCTCGGACGGGATGTACCGCGGTGCGGACATCATCGAGGTCAGTCCGTCCGGGGCGCCCCGGCGGTTGCGGGTGGGGGTGTCGCGGTGGCGTGTCCCTTTACCCGTCGCGTCCGGCGGCCACGAGTGGCGGATGGACGGCTCGGTGAGGTGGTGGGGCGTGGGCGCGAACGGGGCGGTCCCCTTCCGCGCCCCTCCGGACAGCTTGTCGGCCCGAGGGTCAGCGGGACCGGATACGTGCGGCACGGCAGCTCAGACCGGGCGGGCGCCGATCGGCGCCCGCGCCCGACCATTTGCACGATGTCCACCATGGAGCCCCCAGGCGTCCGCGAAAAGAACCGAGTCACACTCGGCGGTGTCGGCTCCTTCACCGAGTACACGGACTGAGGAAGGCACCCGCAATTTGGCGGGCACATCACGACTCGTGAATTCATCACCACCGAGGAAATCGGTGGCGAATTCATGGAGCACCTTCCGCCGGTGAGCGTGGGCGCTCGCCGTAATGCCAGTCAGCCCATACCCGCTCTGCGGGCGGGACGGGTGTGCATGACCGCCACGGCCCGCATCTGGGAGGCCGATTCCTCGGGGTCGTCCTCGGCCAATCGCAGCGCTACGCTGGGAATAGTGCGGGATAGCCTCAGCCTCTCCCACCCGGGAGTGGAAAGGCAATAGCCGCCGGTAGCGTTCCGCTGACGCGGCCCGCATCAACCCCGCCGTGATCGCGGACAGCCGCGCTCCGCGTACCGCGTCCGAGGCCACGTCCCCGGCCTGGAACGCCGCCCACAGGCCGGGGTCCCGGATGTCCAGGCACAGCACCTGATACGGGGCCACCCACCCCACGCGGATCGCGTCCGACAGCTTCAGCTTGTATGCGACGGGACCGAAGACGGGGGAGCCCTGGTTCATGCTCGCCACCAGCCGCGGGGTGTAGCGCGCTGGATGATTCCGAGCCTCACCGAGGCGTACGTCGCGAACACGGTCACGGTCTCCAAGCCGCCGACCCATTCAGAGACGAAGTTCGAGCCATGTTCGACGCCGGACCATAAGAGCTTGTCTCACGTGGTGGGTTTGGCGAGCTTCTTGTAGCAGGTCAGAGCTGCCGCGAGTCCGAGGAAGGCCAGGAAGTGACTGCCCTTTCGCTCGTACCGGACGGTCAGGCGGCGGTAGCCGAACAGCTACGAGATGGACCGCTCGATCTTCCAGCGGTGCCGGCCGAGGCGCTCGCCGGACTCGATGCCGGGTCGGGCGATGCGCGGGACGATGCGCCGCTCGCGCAGCCACTTCAGCCTCTCGGCGGAGTGGTACGCCTTGTCGGCGCGGAGCCTGCCGGGACGGCGTCTGCGGGGGCCGCGCCGGGAACGGACGGCGGGTATGCCCAGGACCAGCGGCAGCAGCGCCTGGCTGTCGTGGACGTTCGCGCCAAAGACGCCGAGCGCGAGCGGTAAGCCCTGCGCGTCGGACAGGATGTGCAGCTTGCTGCCCTTCTTGCCCCGGCCGACCGGATTGCGCCCGGTCAGCGATCCCCCTTTTTCGCACGGACGGAGGCGGCATCCACGATCACCGAGGTCCAGTCCACCTCGCCGCGGGCTCCGAGTTCATCCAGGACGGCACGGTGCAGCCGCCGCCACAGCCCGTCCCGGGTCCATGCGGAGAACCGCCGGTGCGCGGTCGCCGGCGAGACACCGAACGTCTCCGGCAGGTGCCGCCAGGCACAGCCGCTGGTCAGCACATACACCAAGGCCGTGAACACCGCTCGCTCATCAACCGGGGCCGTGCCTCCGCCCTGCGGACGGGAAGCAAACGAAGGTAGCAACGGTGCGACGAGCGTCCAGAGTTCGTCAGGAACCAACCGCTGCGACAGACCTACACCCATGACACGGCATCATGCCGCATCAGCCTCAAACCACGTGAGACAAGCTCTAAGTGACAAGCTGAGCACCCTTCGTTTACGGACCCGAATGCCGCCCGGCTCCCTCCGGATTTTCGGTCCGCGCCCCGGGGTCGGCGAGAGGCGCCGCTGGGGCGGTGCCTCTCGCCGGAGACCGTCAGCGGGGCAACCGGGCGGACACCCGGACAGCCGGGCATCCGGCCAACCTCAGCTAGAAGCCAGCTGGTTGGCGATCTCCTTGTGCCACTTCTCGGCGTCGGCGGGGTCGTTCAGGGACGCCGCCCACGCCTCCTCCGTCATGTGCAGGTTCCCGGGGCCCGACTTCAGCGCGACGAGCAGTTCCCGGGCCGAGGTGCGCAGTTCGGGCGAGGTGCCCTTGCCGGCCGGGACTTCGGGGCCCGCGGCGAGGTCGTAGAGGGTGCGCGCCATGGCGTCGCGCTTGCTGTGTTCGGCCTTCTTCCAGAACTTCAGCGCTTCCTTGAGGGCGTCCTGGCGGGAGGCGGGCTCGGCTGTCGTCTGCTCGCCCTCCTCCGTGGGCGGGGCCCAGCGCTCGGGGTGGCGGGCGCCGTCGTAACGCTTCTTGCCGGCGCGCCCGGCCTTGTACGCGGTGACCGAGAGCAGGAGCCCCGCCGCTGTCGCGGCCAGCGCCCAGCCGACCGGGTTGCTCGCCAGCGTCCCCGTGGCAGCCGCTGCGATCGCCACCGCGCCGCCGGCCGACCTCACGCCGTCCCCGACCGCGCCGACCCCCTGCTTCCAGAGCTTGTTGCGCTGCTTCGCCAGCGCGTAGTCCCGGGCGGTGTTGAGGGCGGTGGTGTCCTGTGCCTTCTTGACGTCGTCGGCGGCCTTCTCGATGCTCGTGAAGGCCGCACTGGTCTGGTCCAGCGCGGCGCCCAGCCGGTCCGCGAGGCCCTCGTCGTCGCCGTCATGGGCACGCTCCAGCGCGACATACGCCCGCGCGAGCGCCCAGTGGCTGTCCACCTCCGCCTTACGGAGCCGGTTGATTTCGGGCTCCTGCACCGGCGGCGCGGGCACGTCGATCTTCTTGACGTTCTGGTACTTGCGCGTCGTCAGCCCGAACCGGCGCGCCGCACGGACGCTCTTGACGCCCGCGACGGCGCCGACCATCCCGCTCCCGGCCTCGGCGACACTCGCCGCCGTCACGAGACCCTCCGCGTGCAGAGCGTTCTTGGCGACGCCGATGAAGTCGGAGGCGTCGGTCGCCGTGTTCTGGATCGCGTCGAGCATCTTGGAGGGGTACTTCTTGCGCGGGGCGTGGGAAGAGGGACCCGTCGGGTTCTCCTTGGACTCCTTGTACGCCTTGGTGGCGTCGATGATGTTGTTGACCGCCGTGACCCCGTCGGTGAGCCCCATCTCGGCACCGGCCGCGGCGGTGGACGCGCCGGCCTGCTCCGAAAAGTGCGTGTCGGCGTTCTGGGACGACTTCCAGTTCATCTCCGCGTTGGCCGGGACCATGCCGCGCAGGACGAAGGTGTCGAGGACGTCGAGGTGTTTGTTGGCCCGCTCCAGCGCGCTGGCGATCCGCTCCCGGATGTTCAGCCCGGTACGGGACTTCTTCTTCGCTTCCGGCTTGGCCTGCTCGTCGGCGGGCTTCGCCGTCTCGTCGTTCCCCGCGAGACGCTGGACGACGGCGGACGCGGCCTTGTTGCCGGCGAGCGCCTGTATGGACCCCATCATCGGTCCGATGCTGTGGCGGTCCGGCGCCCCCGCCAGATTCTCCGCGCCGCGTATGAGGGGCCGGGGCCGTGGAACAGCCGGCTGCCTCGTACGGTTGCCGAAAGCAGTGTTACTACCCACCGGTGTCCTTTCCGGGCTCGTGCTGACACCGGGTGCGTGGCAAGGCGGGGCATCCGGCGGGGCCTTGCGCCCCCCCACAGTATCGACTGCCCCATGACTCTCATGGAAGGTGTTTCTCCTCTCGCGTTCATTCTGTGTATCGGTTCTGTACACCGGTTCGTGGCCATCGCATTGTTCTGGCCGCTCCGGGCCCCGGCCCCGCCCCTCGGCAGCCGGCCACCGCGGGCGGCCGCATCCCCGGACCCACCCCTCCGCCATCACCCGGCCTCCAAGCAGAAATGCCCTTCGATGCCGGCAGTGCGGGACGCGTCTGCCGGACGGGTGCAGGGCGAGCCAGCCGCTACCGCGGGGCCGCGTGCCGGACGAGGGCCTGGTGGCAGGCACACGCCGGTGGGCGACGATCGAGGCCGGGGGCGAGACGGGGGGAGGCTGGAAAGCCGTCCGCATCCCCGGCCCCGGTTTCTGCTGCCCGAGTGCGGCAGCACCTGGTACAGCAGCGGCACCCCCGTTCGGCACACGCAAGCGTTCCGACGCCTGGTACTGCTCGCCCTATAGTCGTACGCGGGCGTGGCGACGCCGTTCGAGTTCAGCAGCCGCCACGCCCTGGCCCGCCCAGAAACGGCCGGGCCGCGCGTGACCATAACCGTGGGAGCGGACAGCGCCACGGGACTGGCCGTGTTCCAGGAGCACCAGTGCACCCCGGCGGAAGCCGATGACCTGCTCGCCAGGGTCGTGACCTGGGCACAGGTGAGGTTCCCCCGTGATCGTGGACAGCGGATGGTTACGCTGCGGGGGCGAGGTCTTGTGCTGTCAGGGCCCTGGTTTCGATCGGGGTGACGTATCCGTAGACGGGATGCTTCCGCAGGCGGGTGCGGTTGTACTCGACCTCGATGAAGCGAAAGACATCGGCGCGAGCCGCCTCGCGGGATGCCCAGATCGTGGTACCGATCTCCGCTTTCAACAGCCCGAAAAAGCTCTCAGCTGCGGCGTTGTCGTAACATGAGCCCGTTCTGCCCATGCTCTGCCGAGGACCCAACTCCCTTATGAGAGTGGGATATTCGCGTGAGGTGTATTCCGAACCGCGATCCGAGTGCGCGATGCAGTCCTCCTTCAGCCCGCCTCGGCCGGCGGCCATCCTCAGCGCGTCGACG